>NZ_BAAKSZ010000010.1:0-120920 GCF_059698015.1 Oceanobacillus sp. NCCP-135
TAATTGGAAACTCTAGGTGGGGGATAATTAAATGCCTATGTGGGGGAAATTTCAGTTGACAATTACAGGTGATAAAGTGTATTATAGAGAAGTGTTAATATTTCACATCGTATGACTGACCGGTTAGTCATACGCAAAAAGGAAACTTTCCACTTAGCTGGATCGTATAAAGAAGCGGGTGAACAGAATGAATGAAAAAAAGATGAAGCTAATCGAGGCAGGTATGAAATTATTCGCCTCAAAAGGGTATCACAGCACCTCGATTCAGGAAATTGTGACCGAAGCAGGAATATCCAAAGGTGCTTTTTATCTTTATTTTGAATCAAAAGAAGGATTCATCACATCAGCTTTCCATTATTTTTATAGTCAAATTTCCGATAGAATTGCAATTGCGAAGCAGGAGAATCATCCACCTAGGGAAAGTTTGGCAAAGCAGATAACTGTCTTTATGGATTACATATACAACTACAAGGAATTTCTAGTGATGTTTTTACGTGAAAATATTTCGATTGGGCAAAATACCGATAAGCTTATCCATCAAATGAAAATGGAAAGCTATCATTGGATGAGAGAAAATATCCAGAACATTTATGGGGATAAGGTGAATGCCTTGCTTGTCGATAGCGTTATTCAATTGGAAGGATTAATCAATGGTTATTTTAAGTGGATAGTAATTGATGATATCAATGTGGAGAGGAAAAAGGTCGGCGCATTTATTGTCAGACGACTAGATGATATCGTACATGGCATGCTTTCACAAAATGAACAAGCACTGGTAACGATTGATAGAATTCCAAAAGATTATGAAGTCATGATGAAGAATGATGCAGATGAGCTTTCAGAAATAATCGCTGTATTGCAGTCAAAAATCGCTAGGTTAAACAAGGAATACAAAGACGTAGGGCAACTGCAGGAAGTAGTTAGTATTCTGAAAAAGGAAATCAGTAAAACAAAACGTCAGCCTGTAATGATCCAAGGATTGCTGGCCCATTTTAGGCTGCTGCCGGAATGTAAAAAAGAATGTGAACAAATTGCTACGTTGTTGGATGTTGAACTATTGGAGTAAGGGAGCTTATGTAAAAAACAAACTACATAACAAATGACATTGCTTATTTGAGAGGGGTTAAAGAAATGAAGAAAAAGATATTCAGCATGATATTCATAGTAATGATTGTCTTGCTTGCTGCATGCAATCAGGATGAGGACACAAATAAGGAAGAGGAAGAACGGGTTGTGCCGGTGGAAACTGCTGAAGTAACAGAGGGAGATATCATCATCGAAAAATCCGTCTATGGACGAACAGCCCCTTCTTCCACAGCCCCAATTATGCTTGAGACATCAGGGGAAATCGATACATTGGAAGTGGAAAATGGCGATCAGGTTAAAGAAGATGATCTAATTGCAACCATTTCAACACCTGCTGGCAAACAAACTATCCGCTCGCCACGAGATGGAGAGGTTGCTAATTTAACTGGTGCAAAAGGAGATATAGTCTCAAATGAAGAACCTTTTGCGCTTATCGCTAATTTGGAAGTAGTAAAGCTTGAGTTTTCTGTAACATCCAGCGTCCGGGAACTATTCGAAAAAGCAGCGACACTGGATGTGATGGTAGGAGATAAGGAGTATGAAGCGGAAATCGCTGCAGTCGGTTCAATGCCGAATGATACGGGGTTGTATACGATTGAAGCAGAAGCTCATAATGACGATGGTGAAATTTTACCAGGAATGGTTGTACAAATGGCTGTTCCGGAAAAAAGAATCGAAGGAGCAATCATTGTTCCAACAGCATCGGTTTTTGATGAGGAGGATGAATCTTTCGTATATATCGTAAAAGATAATAAAGCAGTAAAACAAGCTGTTACGATTCAGGAAACGCAATCAGATAAAACCGCAATTGAAGGTGACGTCAAAGCAGGTGACCAAGTTGTAGTGACAGGTCAGTTGACACTTACTGATGAATCCCGCGTAGACGTACAGGAAGGGGAATAAATGTTGAAGCTCGTAAATGCATCTGTAAAACGTCCTGTTGGCGTCATTATGATTGTACTTGCCATCATTGCACTTGGTATTGTATCCGTGCGCAGCTTAACCATTGATCTTTTTCCAAAAATTGATCTACCGGTTGCAGTTGTGGCAACATCCTATCAAGACGCTGCCCCGCAGGAAGTAGAGAATTTAATAAGCAGGCCAATCGAGTCTGCTGTAAGTACTGTGGAAGGAATTGAAACTGTCCAATCTCAATCCCAATCAGGCTCATCGTTAGTATTAATGATGTTTGCCAATGGAACCGACTTGGATCAGGCATTACTTGATGTTAGAGAAAGTGTTGATCAGATAAAAGGATTATTGCCAGATCGGGCGGGTGAACCAAATATAATGCGGTTTAATCCGGACCAGCTTCCGGTTATCTGGGTTGGCTTAACCGGAAAGGATGCACCTGCATTAACTGAAATTGCGGATGAACAGGTCGTTCCATTTTTCGAGCGTCAGGGCGGAGTTGGCTCTGTAACAGTTGAAGGTGGAAAGGAACGGGAAATTCAGCTCATCCTCGATCAGGCAAAATTACAGCAATATGGAGTTAACGCAGGAGCGGTTGCGCAAGCGTTAGCTAATGTAAATCAATCCGCATCTGTTGGCAATATTAAAAAAGGAAATAAGGATCTCCAACTGCGTGTAACAGGCGAATTCGAGTCGCTGGAAGCTATCAAACAAACGCTTGTCCAAACCCGTGCTGGTGCAACCATTCAAGTAGAAGATGTTGCCGAGGTGAAGGATACATTCAAAGATTCATCATCCATGACACTGGTGAACGGAAAACAGTCACTTGTGTTATCGATATTGAAAAAAACAGACAGTAATACCGTTGAGGTTGCACAAAATGTGATTGCAGGTATGGATGAAATGAAGGAGAATCTTCCAGAAGATGTCAATTTGGAAGTCATTATTGATACATCTGAATTTATTCAAATGTCGATCGATTCTGTTGTGCAAAATATTTTAATCGGTGGCGTGATATCGATTTTTGTATTACTTTTATTTTTAAAAAGCGCACGTGCAACCATTGTTATTGGTCTATCGATTCCAATTGCGATTATCTCCACATTTGCATTACTGTATTTCACTGGAGAAACGCTTAATATTTTGACATTGGGTGGCTTGGCGTTAGGCCTGGGGATGATGGTCGATAGCTCGATTGTTATTTTAGAAAATATCTATTCCTACAGGCAGCGTGGTTACAATTTGGTCGAATCTGCAATAAAAGGTGCATCAGAGCTGGCACCGGCAGTTATAGCCTCAACGACAACAACATTAGTTGTGTTTTTACCAATTGTATATGTTGAGGGGATTGCCTCAGATCTATTTACACCACTGGCATTAGCTGTTTCGTTTTCATTAATCACATCACTTGTAGTTGCAGTGACATTAGTACCAATGCTTTCGTCAAAATTACTGTCAAAAGCAATGGAAGATAGTGGACGACGCTACTGGTTTGATCAGTTCCTTGGCTGGGTCAACAGCAAGTACAAGCGTGTTTTAAAGTGGGTATTGAAACACCGTAAAACAACGATTGCGGGAACACTGATTGCTATCGTGGCAAGCTTGGCATTAATCCCCTTAATCGGTGCGGAATTTATTCCAGCAGCTGACCAGGGGCAAATGGAAATCCGTGTGGAAACAGATGCTGGAAGCTCACTGGATCATATGACGGAAATCGTTGAAAAAGTAAATGAAAAATTAACACCATTTGAATCGGTAATGGAAACGAACTATGTGACCGTTGGTGGAGGCGGCGGATTTGCAATGGGCGGTGGTGGAAATCAGGCCACGTACACCATGCAGTTAATTCCTGCAGCGGAACGGGATAAAACAACCACCGAAATTGTTCAGGATATTGACGATGATCTGCGGGGTATTTCGGGTGCTGAAATTACCGTCAACTCAATGGATGCAGGCATGGGAATGGGTGACCCAATCCAAATTCAGCTAAATGGGCCGGAACATGAAGTTTTGCGGGAACTTTCCAATCAAATTGTTGAAGAAATCTCTTCCGTAGATGGTGTGTATAATCCGGAGTCAGGAGCGTCTGCTGGTGTTCCGCAAATGAACATTGTCATTAATGATGATAAAGCAGCAATGTACGAATTGACTCAGGATCAAATTCTCGGGCAAATTCAAATGCAATTTACAGGCCAGGTGGCGACACAATACCGTGAAGAAGGCCGGGAAATGGATGTGACCCTCCTGTATCCGGAGGAAGAACGCAGCACAATTAGTGACCTCGAGGACATGAAAATCCAATCACCTCAGGGTGCGGTAATTTCGCTTGAGGAAGTTGCAGAATTTAAGGAAATGAGTGGACCGGTTGCATTGCAGAGACAAAATCAGCAGCCACAGCTAAATGTTTCAAGTCAGGTTATGGATCGAGATCTGGCAAGTGTTGTAACAGATGTTGAAAACACACTTGCAGGCATGCAGCTACCAGAGGGCTACAGCTATGAAATTGGCGGGCAGGCACAGGATATGGCAGAATCATTTGCAGATTTAGCTTTAGCACTCGTGTTCTCCATTTTCCTAGTATACGCAGTTATGGCAATCCAATTTGAGAACTTCCTGTTTCCGTTTATTATCATGTTCTCACTACCAGCAACGGTCGTCGGCGTAATGGGAGGGCTGTTTGTAACAGGACTGCCACTAAGTATTCCAGGGTTTATCGGAATCATCATGCTCGCCGGAATCGTCGTAAATAATTCAATTGTACTCGTTGATTACATTAATATATTACGGCGAAAAGGAATGGATTTATATGAAGCAATTATCGAAGCAGGCGGAAGCAGACTACGCCCAATTCTCATGACAACATTAACAACCATCCTGGCGATGATCCCACTCGGACTCGCACTAGGAGAAGGCGCAGAAATGCAACAGCCCTTAGCAGTAACAATTATATTCGGACTGGGTATATCCACTATTTTCACACTATTACTGATCCCGGTTGTATATTCATTGTTCGCTGATTTAACTGCGAAGATTGTTGGGAGAAAGAAAAAGAATTAATTTGATGGAACCCTCCGCATTAGATCGGAGGGTTTTGGCTTTTCGTTTTAGCGCTTGATCTGACAGCGGTGGGGGTCTTAACTAGATGCTATAGGCTGTCATGAGTGGGAGTTGAGAGGGATTGTTTGAAAGTTGAGAGATACTTGAGCGAAGTTGAGAGAAGTTGTTTGAAAGTTGAGAGAAGTTGTTTGAAAGTTGAGAGATACTTGGTTGAAGTTGAGAGGGATTGTTTGAAAGTTGAGAGATACTTAGCAAAAGTTGAGAGATAAGCATAAAAATTGGTATTATCTCTCAACTATAGGTGAGTCTCTCTCAACTTTGCTGTATTATCTCTCAACTCTGGGGTACCCTCTCTCAACTTTGCTATATTAACTTTTAACCTTGCCCCTGGTCCTAGTTCGTTTTTAATAGCCCAACATCTATAAACCTGGAATCCTGCTAAATATCAGAGGTGTGTAATGAAAGTTGTAATAGGGAATAATATTTTACGGAAAGATTTTATAAATATGATTTTATTAAATACGGAGGAAATAAAATGTCTATATCACGAATACTAAAATTAATAACCGGAATTTTTGAAGGTCTGCTGGGTATTCCGGTTTTGGGCGGTTTATATATTTTTAGCCAAGCATGGACACCGCTTTTTGTCATGTTAATTCTTCACATTATAACATTAATCCTGACTAAAAATGATAGAGGCGCCAGTGCTGGAAGTATATTAGGAATTATCACATCATGTATAGGTTGGATTCCGATTGTTGGAATGATCATGCATATATTGACAGCTTTTGTACTATTGATTACTGCAGCTATGAGGGATGGAAAGAGTTATCAGTAAATATTTTGGCAATGGAAAATATTACTGGTGTGTAGTGTGGGTGAAACGTTAGAGGATGAGTTATATCAGTTGGAGAGTGCTGGGATATCGTCCGGAGAGCGGGAATATCGCCCGGAACGAGCGGGATATCGCCCGGAGAGCGGGGATATCACCCGGAACGAGCGTGATATCGCCCGGAGCGAGCGAGATATCGTCCGGAGAGCGAGGATATCGCCTGGAACGAGCGGGATATCGTCCGGAGAGCGGGAATATCGCCCGGAGAGCGAGGATATCGTCCGGAGAGCGAGGATATCGCCCGGAACGAGCGGAATATCGTCCGGAGAGCGAGGATATCGCCCGGAACGAGCGGGATATCGTCCGGAACGAGCGGGATATCGTCCGGAGAGCGAGGATATCGTCCGGAGAGCGAGGATATCGTCCGGAGAGCGAGGATATCGCCCGGAACGAGCGGGATATCGTCCGGAACGAGCGTGATATCGCCCGGAGAGCGGGAATATCGCCCGGAGAGCGGGGATATCGTCCGGAGAGCGAGGATATCGCCCGGAGAGTGAGGATATCACCCGGAACGAGCGGGATATCGTCCGGAGAGCGAGGATATCGCCCGGAACGAGCGGGATATCGCCCGGAGAGCGGAAGTATCACCCGGAACGAGCGGGATATCACCCGGAACGAGCGGGATATCGTCCGGAGAGCGGGGATATCGTCCGGAGAGCGGGGATATCGCCCGGAACGAGCGGGATATCGCCCGGAGAGCGGGAATATCGCCCGGAACGAGCGGGATATCGTCCGGAGAGCGAGGATATCGCCCGGAACGAGCGGGATATCGCCCGGAGAGCGGAAGTATCACCCGGAACGAGCGGGATATCGCCCGGAGAGCGGGAATATCGCCCGGAGAGTGGAAGTATCACCCGGAACGAGCGGGATATCGTCCGGAGAGCGAGGATATCACCCGGAACGAGCGGGATATCGTCCGGAGAGCGGGAATATCGCCCGGAGAGTGGAAGTATCGCCCGGAACGAGCGGGATATCGCCCGGAGAGCGGGGATATCACCCGGAACGAGCGGGATATCGCCCGGAGAGCGGAAATATCGCCCGGAGAGCGGGGATATCACCCGGAGCAAGAATTTATCGCCCGATCCGGAGAGACCTTCCCAACAAAAAAAGCCTGCGCTTTAATCAAGTGCAGGCCTTTTTTAATTATATTTCCTTGTTAATCGTAACTCCTTCAAACAGCATAATTCTTGCTGGTGCTGCATCTGTTCCTTGCAGCTTTATTGGGGCTGCGACCATGAAATATTCTCCTTCTGGAACTTCAGCAAGTCGCAGGCCTTCCATAATGATCACCTTTTGCTGGAAAAGTGTGCGATGTGTTGGGTGTCCGTCCTGGCTGCGTTCAATGCCAAGCCCATCAACGCCAACCCCTTTTATGCCGATTTCAGCAAGATGTGCTGCAGCATCCTCGGCAACGAATATAAATTCAAAATTGAAGGCATCTTCTAATGAGTTTTTTGTTTTAAAAAGGATAAAATCATCTTTTTCAATTGAGCATGTTTCAATATCTTTTTTGGTAATCCGATCATCGACATGTGAGAGATCAAAAAGTTTTACATTTCCAACCAGATCATCTAACTTAATCGTCTCCATTGTGTCTCCATCATTAATCATGTGAAGCGGTGAATCTACATGTGTTCCTGTGTGTAGATCCATATCGATCCGTGTTTCCGTTACATGTCCATTCGTAACCGTATGAAATTTCGGCTGTTTCTCTGGTTTGTTTTTATAGACAGGCATTCCTTTAAAAATATCTGCTGTGACATCATATAATTTCAATGTAAACGCTCCTTATTTTTCAATTTCTGTAATTGGCCACCAGTGGAATCCATCTTTTTCCAGAAGCTTGTCCGCTGCTTCTGGCCCCATTGAACCCGATTTGTAATTGGGAAAATCAGCTTGTGTGGTTGACCATGTTTTTAGAATGGAATCGATGTAAGCCCAAGAATATGCTACTTCATCCCAATGGGTAAAGTTTGTTGCATCACCAAGTATACAATCATATAACAGCTTTTCATATGCTTCGGGTGTATTGATTCCGTCAAAGCTATGATTATTATAAGCAAGCTGGATAGGCTGGGCCAGTGATCGACCTGACTTCTTCGCATTTAGCACAAGGGTAACCCCTTCATTTGGCTGAATGTTGATAATAAGTAAATTTGGATGTTTTTCCTTATTTGTTTTAAAATATAAATTCATCGGAATATCTTTGAACTCGACAACAATGTTTGTTGACTTTTCAGCCATCCTTTTTCCCGTCCGAATATAAAATGGAACACCACTCCAGCGATAATTGTCGATTAATATTTTACCAGCGACAAATGTTTCTGTATTTGATTCACGTAATTCTTCAGCTTCATCACGATAGCGATCAACGGGTTTTCCATTAATTGAGCCACTATCATATTGACCTCGAACAAAGTATTTTTTCACTTTATTATGTTCGATTTTTCGTAAGGCTCTGAGAACTTTTACCTTTTCTGAGCGAATTTCATCTGTTGTTAAATTAATTGGAGGATCCATCGCAAGCAGGGCAACCATTTGCAGCATGTGGTTTTGCACCATATCCCGAGTTGCTCCTGAGTGATCATAATAATGAGTGCGTTCCTCAATGCCAAGTGATTCACTCGATGTGATCTGAATATTTGAAATATATTGGTTATTCCAAAGGTGTTCAAAAATCGCATTGGCAAAACGAATTACTTCAATATTTCGTACCATTTCTTTTCCAAGATAATGATCGATCCGATAAATTTGTTCTTCATTAAAAGCTGATCGGATTTCATTATTCAAATCCTTGGCAGATGCTAGATCATGGCCAAATGGTTTCTCGATTACAAGCCGCGACCATCCAGCACTATTGTTCAACCCATTGCTCTGAAGATTTCTGGCAATCGAGCCAAAATACTCTGGTGCCATAGCCAAATAAAAAATACGATTTCCATCCGTTTGATATTCCCCATCAAGCTCCTCTAATAAACTGTTTAAATCCTGATAAGAAGTGGTCTCGGTTACATCAAATGGATGATAATAAAAATGTGATGAAAATGTATCAATGTTCTCGTGGTGGGGCAGGGCATCATGAATGGATTTTTCTACATTTTCCCGAAAAATATCATTTGACCACGGTCTACGCGCAAGCCCTACAACAGCAAAGTTTTCACTGATCTTGCCACTTTGATAGAGGCGATAAATGGAGGGAAATAACTTTCGCTTAGCTAAATCCCCCGTTGCCCCGAAGATTACCATAATTACTTTCGGTTTTTGTTCAATAGTCAAAAATAGCGCCTCACTTCGTATGAGATTATAAATTTAGTGTATAAGGAAAGAAATTTAAAATCAACTGATGGAAGTCGGAAATGTATTAAAAAAATTGATATTTAATTTAACGATGAAAAGACAAGGTGAAGGGCATGTGACAATTGTACAAGTTCGCAAACAAAAAGCAAGCCCACGCAATCCCAGCACAAACCCACACAATCAAAGCGCATGCACGCAATCCCAGCGCAACCCCACGCCTAGCATAAGCTCCCCATGCACGGTATAAGCTCACAACCACAATACAATTACACGCAACCTCAGTACAAGCTCGCAATCACATTACAAGTACACGCTACCTCAGCACACAAAGCTCGTAATCTCAGTACAATCCTATGCCTAGTATAAGCTCCCCATGTACAGTACAAGCTCGCAACCTCAACACAAGCTCGCAGACTCGGCACAAGCCCATACAGTCACAGCTATAACCCCACAGGCAGCTCAACTGCTCGATCCCAGCTCAATCCCGCATAATCCCAGTACAACCTTCCGCAATCAAAGCGCATGCACAGTGCAATCCCAGCAATCAAAGCGTAATCCCGCAATCCCAGCACAACCCCATGCAATCAAAGCGCATGCACAGTGCAATCCCAGCAATCAAAGCGTAATCCCGCAATCCCAGCACAACCCCATGCAATCAAAGCGCATGCACGCAATCCCAGCGCAATCCCAGCACAACCCCACGCAACCACCCCACAACCACAGGCATCTACAGCTTAAAGCTAAATAAACCAGCCATATTAACTTAAATTCTCAACCCAATCAGGAATTTCCAAATTACATAGGATTTCAAGCTCCTTCTCCCGTTTTTCTAAATAAGAACTAACTTTACGCAGATCCTCATCGACAATTGCAGGGTGTGTCATTACTTCAACGGAAGCGGCATCTAGCCCCCTTAGTTTATTGAAAATTCCATGATCAACACCATCACCGTAAAAATCCAGCCAGAGAGTTTCGGTTAGCAGAATATCCGGATGCGATTTTAAACTTTCCACATATCTTACTGGCACGTTATACTCCCTCGCAAGTTTAATAACCACCTCTTTTAACGGCTCCCATCCATGAACATGATGGTGGCTGTCAATATGATGTAGAGCTAATCCTGTAGCTAAAAATGCTTCAATTTGTGAACGCCACTCTTTTTCTACGTCGCTTACCTTAGGGGCATCCATGTCCAAAAAAGTATTTTTATATTTAAAAAGTCCTTGTTCATTAATAAGACTTAAGACATCGTTGTTTATAGGCCTTCCCCAGGTTAAAACAAGATGAACGCCTACATGTAAAGAAGGATATTTTTTTGCTTGTAAAACTGCATAATCCAATGCTTTTCCATTCATTATTAGTGTTGCAGAACCAACAACTCCATTCGTATGGGCCTTAATGATTCCGTCCGTAACCCCGCTTGTTAAACCAAAATCGTCTGCATTAAACAATACTTGCATTGTTCATCCTCCAGTCTTATTTTCCATTCTGTTAATTCAATGGATAATTTCGCTCAATCATGAAGTTTGTCTTGTCACCACGGAAGAATGAACGGGAAAATTCTACTTTTTTCCCGTGCTGATCCTCGGCAATTGTTTCGATATAAAAACATGGCAATCCTTCTTCACAGCCTAAATGCTTACATGACCGTTCATCTGCAAGCGTAATCTCGATGTGCTCCGTTGTTTTAGCGATATGGACGTTGAATTCTGTTTTTAATGATCCATACAATGAAGTTTCTGCATGATTTTTGGTAATGCCTGGTGCAATATTCCAGGGAATATAGGCAATTTCATATTGTGTTGGTTCACCATTCGCTTTGCGGATGCGCTCAATGCGTTGAATCGGATCATCTAAAGTTACATCAAGGGATTGCTGCAAAATCTCATTAGCAGGAATAACATGGATATCTATCAGTGTTATTTCCGCTTTCTTGCCTTGAACAGCGATTTGATCACTGTATCGCTTCACGGTTTGGGACAGAGTTTGTTTCACTTTTGGATCAGCAACAAATGTACCCTTTCCTTGTTGCCGAATGAAATAGCCTTCAAGCGTCAGTTGATTTAAAGCAGTTCTTACAGTAGTTCTGCTAACTTCAAATTCCTTGCATAGTTCCAGCTCGGGAGGGATTTTTTCTCCCTTTTTATATTCATTTGATTTAATACGATTAAGTAATTCTTCCTTTATATAAGCATGTAGTGATTGGTTTTTTTCCATGACTGTACTCCTTCAAACAATCTATATATAAAGTGTACAAGATATTACATATAATAACAATGTTAATAAATGTAATGACAATTAATAAATAGGTATGGACATTATTTTAATTGTATGATACATTATTATTCAAGCGAAACAACTAATTTATAGCATAGGAATAGGCAATTGTTATACATTTATCACGCATTAACGGACTGTAATACCCCCACTTCCAAGCGTGAGAAATCCCAAACGTGAAGGTGGGGGAGGACCTTGTGTCATACCAATGCGGTATAAACAGTCCGTAAATTTTCTGATTCTGTTCAAGGGCCTTTAGGTCATCCCATGAGGTACTAACATTCAGTGGGGGAGAAAGGGAAACCCCCACTGAATGAAGTTTCACTTTATTTAAGCGTTTTCAAATAACAGCATAAGGAGTTAAAGCAAAATGACATTAAAATTAGTAATTGTTGGTGGAGGATCAAGCTATACGCCGGAAATAATTGAAGGTATTATTCGTCGACATGATTCATTTCCAGTAACTGATATTGTACTGGTGGATATTGAGGCAGGAAAAAGAAAACTGGAGATTATTGGGAATCTATCATTCCGAATGATAGAAAAAGCAAGAAAATCTATTAATCTATCATGGACATTAGATCGGAAAAAGGCACTGGAGAACGCTGACTTTGTTTCCACACAAATCCGTGTAGGTGGTCTAAAAGCGCGTGCAAAAGATGAAAGAATTCCTTTAAGTCATGGCTTTATTGGTCAGGAAACAAATGGTGCTGGAGGGATATTTAAAGCGTTTCGGACCATTCCGGTGTTGATGGATCTTGCTGAAGATGTTCATACCATTTGTCCGGATGCATGGATTATCAATTTTACAAACCCAGCTGGAATCGTAACGGAAGCTCTGTTGAAACATTCCGCCCATAAAAAGGTAATCGGCGTTTGCAACATTCCGTTCAATATGCGTCATTCCACTGCAGAAATATTGGATGTTTCACCAGATGATGTGAAGATTCAATTCATCGGAATGAATCATTTTGTATTTGGTAGAAAAGTATTCGTAAATGGCGTCGATCGTACGGAAGAAGTTTTGCAAAAATTAATTGGGGATGGACTTGACTATTCGCCAGCTAATATTGTAAATCTGGGCTGGTCGAAAACCTTCATAGAGTCAACCGGACTTCTGCCAAACCCGTATCATCAATATTATTTTCAAACAAAGGATGTTCTAAAAAAAGATCTGAAAGCTTATGAAGAAAATGGAACTCGTGCGGAGGTTGTTCAACAATTGGAAGAATCATTGTTTGAGCTATATAGTAATCCAGAATTAAAGGATAAACCAGAAGAACTGGAGAAGCGGGGAGGTGCGTTTTATAGTGATGTTGCATGCAGCCTGATGGATTCTATTTATAACAATAAGGAAGATGTTCAGACCGTCAACACTTTAAACAATGGAGCTATTCCGGATCTATCCGATGATACTGTAATTGAAGCCAATTGTGTGATTACGAACCATGGCCCAATCCCGATATCAGTTGGCCCATTACCAGTGACAGTAAAAGGGTTAATCCACCAAATGAAAGCATTTGAAGAGCTTGTGATTCGAGCTAGCTTATCTGGAAATTACAACGATGCGTATACAGCTTTAGTTATGAATCCATTAGTAGCGGATGAAAAAGGAAGTAAAATTTTGCTTGATGAGCTTTTAGAAGCACATAAATCTTATTTACCACAATTTAGTTCAAGGGGGAATTAGAATGAATAATAAGTTTATGCAAAAATTTATCGAAATCGCTGGACGCATTGGAGCACAACGTCATCTTGTGGCAATACGTGATGGCTTTGTTGCAATCATGCCATTAATCATCGTTGGTTCACTGGCAATATTAGTTAATAACTTTCCTCCATTTGGAAGCTTTAACTTTGTTGAATGGATGAATGGAATTTTCGGTGACGGCAATTGGCAAGCAGTTGGGGGAAGCATCTGGAATGGGACATTTGCAGTATTAGGTCTGTTGGTTGCCTTTTCCATCGCCTATAATTTAGCGAAGTCCTATGAAGTAGATGGTCTATCCGCAGGTTTAATCTCGGCAGCAGCCTACATTATACTTGTTCCGGAAACGCCGGACTGGGGGCTAAGCTTTGCTTGGTTGGGAGCACAAGGGTTATTTGTAGCCATTATTGTATCATTAGTTCTCACAGAGTTATTCCGAATTTTGGTTACATCCAAATATACGATAAAAATGCCAGAGGGGGTTCCGGATGGTGTTGCAAGATCATTTACAGCATTAATTCCAGCAACAATTATCCTTATTATCGTAGGATTTTTCCAGGCAATGATGAATGTTTTTGCAGAAATGAGTATATTTGAGGTAATATTTAATATAATCCAAGAGCCATTACAGGGACTTGGTAATACACTTCCGGCAGCGATGATAATTTCCTTCCTTAATCATTTACTATGGTTCTTCGGATTACACGGAACGAATATTATCGGCTCGGTTATCGAACCATTATATCTGCCATTAATCGAAAAGAACTTAGATTTGTTCCAAAGCGGTATGTCAGCATTTGAGGTACCTTATATTGTAACGAAGCCATTCCTGGATTCATTTGTATTTATGGGTGGGTCAGGTACAACGATCGCATTACTAATTGCTGTATTCATCGTAATCCGTCATGAAAAAAACCATCCATATCGTGAAGTGGCAAAATTATCAGCACCTGCAGGATTATTTAATATTAACGAACCAGTTATTTTCGGCTTACCAATTGTGTTGAATCCTGTCATGTTAATTCCATTTATTTTGGTTCCTGTTACCTTAACTGTAACGTCCTATATTGCACTTGCAACAGGTATTGTGCCAAAAACAGTTGCGATCCTTCCATGGACAACACCACCAATTTTAAGTGGTTATCTTGTAACAGGTGGAAGCTGGCGCGGAATTGCACTACAAGTCTTTAATTTAACCCTTGCTGTATTGATGTATATTCCGTTTATCATGGCAGGAGTCAGAGCATTAAAACAACGAATGGAGGGCTAATGAATGACCACAACAACTGAAGAAATGCAAATGCTTTCATTTAACATTATCTTGCATGCAGGAAATGCACGCTCCAATGCGATGGAAGCAATTGCCCTTGCGAAAGTATATAAATTCATGGATGCCAATGAAAAAATAGAGGAAGCAGATAAAGAATTTGCTGAAGCGCATCTTTTTCAAACCAAATTATTGCAAGCGGAAGCGAATGGTGAGAAAAACGATATAACTGTCATTCTGATCCATGCACAGGATCATCTAATGACTGCAATGACAGTTAAAGATCTTGCTATTGAAATGATCGATATGTATCAAAAAATGCAAACCATGGAGGGGGAGAAATAATGAAAATTATTCTTGTATGTTCAGCAGGAATGTCTACATCGATGCTTGTTAAAAAAATGAAAGCAGCTGCAGAAGCAAGAAATTTAACTACAGAAATAGAAGCGGTGGCAGAATCCCAGCTGAAAAATAATTTAGAAAATCTGGATGTCGTGTTAATCGGCCCGCAAGTACGCTATCTTGAGAAAAAAATTCGAGAACAAGTAGAGCCAAAAGGAATTAAAGTAGATGTAATCAATCAAATGGCATATGGTATGATTCAGGGTGATAAAGTATTGGACCAAGCAATGGAGTTAAAAAATAATTAATTTTAAAAAGGCTTGCACGATGGTGTAAGCCTTTCCGTTCTACTAAGTAATCGCTCGTCATTAAGTCGCAACACTTCAACCAGGCACAAGCAGCTGTCCGAACTTGAACTGATCGAGTTTAAACTCGCATAACCCAGCCTGAACCAGCGTTTTAGAAGCGCAAAAACTTGCGCTAAATAAGCTCATAAACCTGCACTAAAGAAGCCGAGAAGCGGGCACAAGCAGCTGTCCGATTATGCGAGGGCAGTAGTGTAAAGATGTGCGTCATCCGCTTAAAGCTGTGCTAAACCAGTCCAACCAGACCAAAAGAGCTCGAACCAGCGTGTCAGCAGTGCAAAAACTCGCACTAAATAAGCTCGCAACCCCGCACGGAACGAGCCGAAATTCGCGTAACCAAATTCACCACTTCTCCTGCCACACTACCCCTTAACCGGAAATTTCTTCACCACCTGATTGATAACCTCAGAAAACATAAGTCCAATCGCAATCCCTCCAGCTAACAGCATCACCTTCGCAGACAGCTGTACTGCGGTAAGATAATCATTTTCCACAAAGTGGCGCATGGCATCATAGGCGATTCCACCCGGGACGAGGGGGATGATTCCCGACACGTTGAAAATAATGATTGGTTTTTTATATAGTTTGGCGCAGATTTGACTCAGCACCGCAACAAGCATTGCAGCAAAAATCGTAGCTGGAACAACGTCCATACCTTGAAGGGTGAGCACATAATACAAAATCCAGCCGAACATTCCAACAAGTCCACATTGAATAAGCGCTTGCCTTGGTGCATTAAAAAGCACTCCGAACCCGGCAGAAGCGATAAAACTTGTGATCAGCTGTGCTGCAATCATCATACCATTCCCCTCCTTCCAATTTATACAAAAGCAAAAATAACCGCGACGCCTGCACCGATCGCAAAGGCAGTTAAAGCAGCTTCAACCCCTTTGGACATCCCTGCAACGAGATGTCCCGCCATCAGATCACGAACGGCATTCGTAATATGTAGCCCAGGCACCAGTGGCATGACAGCGCCGATAATAATTCTATCAAGCGCATGGCCAAATCCATTGTTGATAAAAATAAATGCTGTAACCCCGATAATAAAACTGCCGAAAAATTCTGCCATGAAACGGATTTCCACTAACCGCTCAAATCCAAGCATCCCGGCAAATCCAAGCCCACCAGCTATAAATGCAGGGATGAAATCAGGCCAGGTGCCACCAAACATAATGGCAAAGCTTCCACTGACAAATGCTGCAGCGATCATTTGCATCCAGCCCGGGAAAGTGAGTTTAGCGTCTCCAATTCCCTTCAAAAGCCTAAGTGCTTCTTTCATTTCAAGCTCACCAGCAGTTATTTGACGTGAGACGGTATTTACTTCCGCTATTTTATGTAAATCATTGGATCGATTGGAAATCCGAATAAAATGAGTGTCTGCAGCCATATCGCTGGAAAAATTTATTCCTGTAGGTGTCGCATAGCTCTGAACATTCTTTACCCCATAAGCAATAGCAATCCGATTCATCGTATCTTCTACCCGATAGGTTTCTGCACCACTCTGCAGCATGATTTTTCCAGCCAGCATACAAACCTTTGCCACCAATGTTTGTTCCTTCAATGTAGACACCTACTTTCCTTCGTTATAAGTTGTAAAAAAGTCTGATTCAATCACATTTTGCGGGGAGAGGTTGGATCAGTTTGTTTATTCGGAATCGGTATAATGTGTATTTAAAGAAACAAACCTATTAATTTCCCCGTACTTTATGAAAGATCCAAAAAACTGATAAAAATGACAGATAAAGATCAGTGATTTCTACGAAGTACCGACAATTCCTTGAAAAAGAATACCACTTTTTCTCACGAGCTATGAGTTAAAGGAAGGATCACGAGCTGTGAGTTCAAGGGAGTATCCCCTTCTCCTGTGTTGAACGCAGGTGTCATTACAGCACGTTAGAAGATCACCCCTCAAAGCTACTTCCCTGTTTCAACGCACAGGACGCGCAAATGTCGGCGCCTGTAAACAGGATTTCTGTGACTTTAGCCGATCTCGATCCTGTTCTTCCCTTTTCGAACACGTTATATAAGCATATTATAAGCTCTCCCGCCAATGATTCAACTAAAAAGTGCTTCTCCATGAGGAAGAAGCACTTTTGAATCAATGATGCTGTTCATATAAAATGGTCTGGGCAATCCCGATGAAATATTCCGACTCATCAACGATATGATCAATCACCACCCTCGCTGTTGGATTACCAGCAGCAGCCTTGCTTTCGGTTTTTACCTGGCGACAAAACTGTGTAAATGCAACACTTTCCTGCAAGCAAAACGTTACAAGCTCAAGCACCTGCTGATAAAGCTGTGGGGAAAGCTGATTATTACTGCGGATCACTGACTCTACATACCTTTTCACCTGCTGATGGGTCGTGTTCAGAACCTCCTCCCAATGCTTCAGTGCATCCACATATTTCTTCTCCAAATCCGTCATGAGCTCCCGCATGACGACAGTATGCTCCGCTTCCTGCTCCTTCCAAAACTCCGCCTCATCCAGTACCCGTAGTGGCATCTGACTTCCATAATAAAATTGCATATCCAGTCCCCCGTTGTCTAAATGGACTCTTTCTCAAAGCCAATGATACAACTAGCTAAGCTCATCTAGAATTAGAAATCAATCTAGTTTCTTTGCAGCTTAAAGAGCGTTTCCGTTAATAAACCGAAACCATTTTCTCGTATCTATCACCCTTTTTGAGGAAGAGCCTATAATTGTCCATTAATATATATGCATGGATAACAGGATTGATTCAAGGAAATATAAGATCTTTACAAAGGAGATTATATCAATTACTATTGAAGTGAGTACTCACTCATTATAAAAATAATAAAACGAGGAGGTTTTTTGCATGGTTGATCTTGTGAAATTATCTAATGTTCAGCATCGTTTTGATAAGGAAGAAGTACTGAAAGAAGTAAATTTAAATATTACGTCTGGCCGACTATTTGGCTTACTAGGTCCCTCTGGTTCTGGAAAAACGACATTGGTGAAAATAATGATCGGGCTGCTTAACCCTACGCATGGAATGATTTCGATTGATAACACAAAAATGCCATCACTAAAACAGTTGCAACAAATTGGATATATGGCACAAAATGATGCATTGTACAGTGAGTTAACAGGGAGGCAAAATCTTGAATTTTTTGCCAGTATTTATGGAATTCCAAAAAAGGAACGCACAAAGCGTGTCCAGGAAGTGGCGAAAATTGTCAACTTAGTCGATCAGCTGAATAAAACATTGGAACACTATTCGGGAGGAATGAAACGCCGGATGTCACTTGCGATTGCTCTCTTGCACCGTCCAACCTTACTCATCCTTGATGAACCGACCGTTGGGATTGATCCGGTCCTTCGTGCATCAATCTGGAAGGATTTGAAAGAAATTCAGAAATCAGGTACGACCATTATTATCACAACACATGTCATGGATGAAGCAGAAAAGTGTGATGAACTGGCTCTGCTACGTGATGGCTATGTGATTGCAAAAGGGAGTCCGGATGAACTGAAGGAACAAAGTAAATCGGAAACTCTTGAAGAGGCATTTTTATACTTCGGAAAAAATGAGCAAGTGGGGGTTAGATAAATGAGAGTAAATGCGATTATAAAACGAATTGTACAGGAACTGCTTGGAGATAAGCGAAGCATTGCTCTCATGCTGCTCGCACCAATATTTGTAATGACATTACTATGGCTTGTTCTGGATATGGAGGAATATCAGCCAACCATAGCGCTAACAGCTGTTCCTAGTCAGATTCAGGAGGTATTTAAGGAACAGGATGCTTCTTTTACGGAAATGACGACAGAAGAAGCGAAGGATGCTTTGCAACGACAGCAAGTCGATGCCTATTTTGCCTGGGAAAATACAGCATTGAACATAACCATGGAAGGAAGCGACCCAACAGCAACCTCTGCTGTTCAACGGGTTTTAAATGAAGCATCTAAGCAATTGAATCCCAATACATTACAGGCAGATTTGAATTTTCTTTATGGATCAACAGACGTCAATTTATTCGATAATGTTGGACCAGTACTCATCGGCTTTTTCGTATTCTTTTTTACCTTCATTATTGGCGGAGTTTCATTTCTCAGAGAACGGACGCAAGGAACCCTGGAGCGGCTCCTGGCAACACCGTTAAAGCGTTGGGAAATTGTTATCGGTTATTTGAGCGGATTTGGGATTTTTATTATTATCCAATCCATCATTGTTGCAGCGTTTTCTATTTATGTCCTGGATATTTATATGGCAGGATCCTATCTTGCCGTACTTTTCATTGCAATCTTGCTTGCAATAACAGCATTAAGCCTTGGAACACTTTTATCAGCATATGCCAAAAATGAATTTCAAATGATCCAATTCATCCCCATTGTCATTGTTCCACAGGTTTTCTTTGCAGGAATTTTTCATACAGAATCGATTGCCTGGCTTGATGCAATTGGAAAAGTAATGCCATTATATTACGGAGCAAATGCCTTAAAGGAAATTATGATTCGCGGGCAGCAGCTTGCAGATGTATGGGGAGATATTGGGATACTGATTAGTTTTTCTGTCGTATTTATAATTCTCAATGTGCTAGCTTTGAAGCGGCATCGGAAGTTATAATGACTTTGGATTTGTGCTACTCACGGACAACCCAGGGCAACATTAGGTTCAAACTGTCCAAGAGAGTGCTACTCACGGACAACCCAGGGCAACATCGAGCTGAAACTGTCCAAGAGAGTGCTTTTCACGGACAACCCAGAGCAACATTAGGGTCAAATTGTCCAAGAGAGCGCTTCTCACGGACAAAATAGAGTAATTTTAGGCTTTAATTGTCCATGAGAGCGCTTCTCACGGACAAAACGGAGCAACATAAGGTTCAACCTGTCCATGAGAGCGCTTCTCACGGACAAACCGGAGCAACATTAGGTTCGAACTGTCCAAGAGAGTGTTTCTCACGGACAAACCAGAGTAACATTAAGTTCAACCTGTCTATGAGAGCGCTTCTCACGGACAAACCGGAGCAACATAAGGTTCGAACTGTCCAAGAGAGTGCTTCTCACGGACAAACCGGAGCAAAATTAGGTTCGAACTGTCTATGAGAGCGCTTCTCACGGACAAACCCGAGCAACATAAGGCTCAACCTGTCCATGAGAGCGCTTCTCACGGGCAAACCGGAGCAACATAAGGCTCAACCTGTCCATGAGAGCGCTTCTCACGGACAAAGCAGAGCAACATTAGGTTCGAACTGTCCAAGAGAGTGTTTCTCACGGACAAACCGGAGTAACATTAAGTTCAACCTGTCTATAAGAGCGCTTCTCACGGACAAAACGGAGCAACATAAGGTTCAACCTGTCCATGAGAGCGCTTCTCACGGACAAACCCGAGCAGCATTAGGGTCAAACTGTCTATGAGAGCGCTTCTCACGGGCAAACCGGAGCAACATAAGGCTCAACCTGTCCATGAGAGCGCTTCTCACGGACAAACCCGAGTAATATTAAGCTGAAACTGTCCATGATAACTATAAAAAATGTTACTATTTTCCAAAAGCTTAGATCTTTGTTTGGTCTGGCTTATTGATATTTAGATTATCCATTAAAATCAGCTTTTCCAGCGTCCTGGATGTTGTACAGAATGATGGTAAACAGATGAATAACCTATCAGGGAGGATTAGAAATGTCTGAACAAGATCAATCCATCTATAAGCAAATGATCGATACACTTGACGAATCAGAAAATATGACACCAAAGCAAGTGAAAATATTGGAAGCAGCAATTAAAATTATTTCCGAAAAAGGGTACTACAACACATCAACAAGTGAAATTGCCAGGCTAGCAGGTGTCGCTGAAGGAACTATATTCCGCCATTACCGAACAAAGAAGGATTTGCTAGTATCGATTATTACACCAGTAATTACGAATTTTTCCGCACCTCTTTTTGCTGAAAAATTTGTAGATCAGGTGTTCAGAAAATCTCATAGGAATTTCGAGGATTTCTTGTATGCATTTATTAAAAATAGATTCGAATTTGCTAAAGCCAATGTACCACTTGTGAAAATTCTGCTGCAGGAATTGGCTTTCCACCCCGAAATTCAGGCGTCCTATAAAAAAGTATTTGCTGAAAAAGTATACCCTGCAATTAATAATGTGCTGGATTACTATAAAGAAAAAGGGGAGATCAAAGAACAGCCCAACCTGTCAATTATACGATTGCTCGCACCAACTGTACTGGGCTTTCTGATTACCCGCTTCCTCCTGCAACCTGATCTAGAATGGGATGATGATCAGGAGATTGAACGAACTGTAGAGTTTATAATGCAGGGAATTGGAAACGCGGAGGAGTAGTTTTTTAGTTAGGATAGAGCTAGTTTATTGTGGGAAATTGAGAGATATAACAGCTAAATGCCACTCAACTCTTGACTTCGCTAAAAAAGTGATATACCGCTGATAAAATCGATATTTGTGCTGATGGTTGAGAGATAGGAGTGTGAAGTTGAGAGACAAGCGCATGAAGTTGAGAGACAAGCGCTGAAAGTTGAGAGACAAGCGCTGAAAGTTGAGAGACAAGCGCTGAAAGTTGAGAGAAACTAGCGAAAAGTTGAGAGATAAATGGAAAAAAGCATTTATCTCTCAACTTTGCCAGGAAGTCTCTCAACACTGCCCGAATATCTCTCAACTTTGCCTATCTGCCGCTGCTGCCCAAGTCTCCAACAATAATCTACAGTATCATCATAAACAGACTAACAAGCGCAATTATCGGAATAGCCATCGCAATTGGGATGCTCACCATGGCAAATGAATGGATTGTCTCTTTTGCTTCCGGTTCGACCCCAACATTTTTTTGCAGAAAGATGAAAAATGCTGCGAATGCCATTGTAAAGATGACGATGATTCCAGGTATGTATAATTCCTCTACGCTCGAAACGGCTGACACTTCCATGAATCCCCAGATAATGAGTAATATTGGAATGGCTTCACTCAAGGCAACCCCGATCATAAAGCGTGATTGAATCTTTTCGCGCTGACTCGGATCCTCTTTTAATTTTTCCATATTTACTTTAAATAGAACTAAAATAGGAATAACAGCAAGAACAGCTGCAACAATGAAAATATATTGTGCAGGCATCTTATAGCCTCCTTCATAATATGTACTACTGAAATAGTAGCATAGCGGTTGTAGTCTCTCAACGGAAACTATTAAGCTGTTTGTGTGAAGCTTTGCTCGGAAGCCTTATTATACTAGTATATCTGGCACTCTACTTTTATAGTTTCTGGAATGAATCGCCAGCCTGTTAGTTCCGGCAACTTCAGACTTCACAACCGAATTTACTAAAAGTCACTAGCATTAACTACCAAAACCCTTCCATACCTTAGCTAAAAAAACATCCAACATCCAAAAAATCATTCCAAAGCTTATCTGAAAGCCATCAAAAAACTTTCTGAAAACCACGGCAAAACCACCGGAAAACCACGGCAAAACCACGGTAAAACCACCCAAAGATCCTCCTGAAAACCCATCCACCATCATACATCCAAAAATTTATTCAAGAAACCACCATAAAACCAATTCAAATTAGATAACATCCAAAACAAAAACCCATCCAAAGTACCTATTAATCTATTAATTCAACTAGGTGAAAGCAGCTCAAATAAGTCTATTTTTGGCAAAAATAAGACTATTTACCTAATACATTTTAGCAAATTTTGCGTGAACTTGTCGAAACAATTAGAAAACTAAAACTATCTATCTATGACTATTGACTCTAGTTACACTATGAAATTTTTAATATGATTAAATATATCTGAATATTAAGACTCAGAACTTTTCGGTGGAGAGGGGGAATTTTTCTATATTTTAGCAGTGAAGAAAGTATATCCATATTTCTTTACGGCCAAGTGCGGGGTTTGACATCGCTTAGTAATCTAAAGCGAATGCCAAGTTTTCAAGGTAACCATCCATTAAATCGAGGGGGAGTTTTATGTTAAAAAGAATTGCTATTCTATTTTTGGCAGTATTGCTGGCACTCGGCAATTTTACCTATGCCAGTGCAATGGGGGTACAATCACTGCCGGATAGTCTACAGAAGAAAGTAAATCCAACAAAGGAAAAATTGGAAGATACCACAGACCCGGAAGAGGAATTAAGGGTTATCGTGGAAATGAACGAAGAAGCGCCAATTATTAAAGCAACAAAGCAGGGCGTAACATATGACAAGCTGCAAAAATCTGAAAAGAAAAAGCTTGAAACAGCAGCGAAAGCAAAACAAAAAGCTGTAAAAGATAATATGAAAAACAAACAGGTCAACGCTAAATTTTTACAGGAATTTACCACAGTAGTGAATGGATTTAGTGCTGAAGTAAAGCAAAAGGATATTGAAACGATTAAAGCACTTCCGGACGTTAAAATGGTACATATCGTTAATGAATATGAACGTCCCATTGCTAAACCGGAAATGAAATACAGTAAAGAATTGGTAGAGGCGCAAAAAGCGTGGCGTGATTATGGCTATAAAGGTGAGGGAATGGTTGTTGGAATCATTGATACGGGAATTGACCCATCTCACCAGGACATGATCCTATCAGACAATGAAACGGCAAAACTCACAGAGGAATCCGTGAACCAAACTGTTGCAGATGAAGGTCTGCCAGGTCAATTTTACACGGAAAAAGTTCCCTATGGCTACAACTACATGGATGAAAATGATGAAATTCGTGAAATCCATGCAGAAGCAAACTACCATGGGATGCATGTGGCTGGAACAGTTGGAGCAAATGGAGATGAAGAAAATGGCGGTATTTTAGGGATTGCTCCTGAAGCACAGCTGTTGGCATTAAAGGTTTTTGGAAATGACCCGGAATTCCAATCAACCTATGGGGATATTTATATTAAGGCAATTGATGATGCAATCAAGTTAGGTGCTGATGTATTAAATATGAGTCTTGGTGCAACAGCAGGTTTTGTTGATCCTGAATCTCCGGAACAGCAAGCGATAAAACGTGCAGTGGATAATGGCGTTCTAATGTCTATTTCTGCAGGGAATTCAGCGCTGTTCGCAGATGGCTACTATTATCCATTAGTAACCAATCCTGATTATGGTGTCGTAGGGTCACCGGGAGTTTCCTATGAGTCATTGCAGGTAGCTTCCTATGAAAATACGTTTATGGGTGTCGATGCATTAGAGGTAACCATTGATGGGGAAACGAATACATCTGCTTTCCTTTCAGCAGGTGCTGTGCATCCAAATGATGTGGCGCAGAAGTCATATGAGTTAATAGAAGCAGGACTTGGTTATCCTGAGGATTTCGAAGATCAGGATGTTGCAGGAAAATATGCACTGATTCAGCGTGGTGAATTAGCGTTTACGGATAAAGCATTGAATGCGCAGGCTGCCGGAGCTGAAGGTGTCATTATTTACAATAATACAGACGGTGTCGTTAATATGGCAACAGATCCTGCGATTACGATTCCGCAGCTGTTTATGTTAAAAAGTGATGGGGACAAACTTGCTGCGGCGATTAACAATGGACAAGCAGTAGCAATCGAATTTACAGGTGGATCAACTACGATTGATAACCCGGCAGCTGGTGAAATGAGTGCCTTTAGTTCTTGGGGATTAACACCAGACCTTGATTTCAAACCGGAAATAACTGCACCAGGCGGACAAATTTTATCAACATTAAATGATAACGAGTATGGGCTGATGAGTGGTACATCCATGGCTGCTCCTCATGTGTCAGGTGGTAGTGCACTCATACTTGAGCGAGTGGATCAGGAATTTGGCTATGACGGTGCAGATCGGGTAAATCTTACCAAAAATATAATGTTGAACACAGCAAAACAGGTTGAATTTGACGGAGCCCTTGTATCACCACGTCGTCAGGGTGCTGGGATGATGCAGCTTCATGCAGCATTATCAACACCCGTTGTTGTAACTGAATCAACTACAAATGAGGCAAAGGTTGCGTTAAAAGAAGTAACAGATAATCAGGTGACATTTGAATTAACAGCTGAAAACTTCTCCGATGAAGCTGTAACGTATGATGTGGAAGCAAATGTGCAAACAGATAGCCCGGTAAATGCTGGGGAGGAGTTTGTTGTAGCACCGAATATGTTTGGTGCATTTGATCTGGAGGGCATGGCAACAGCTACTATAAATGGAGAAGAAGTCAGCTCCATTGAAGTTCCAGCAAATGGCACGACAGCTGTAACTGTAACGATTGATGTAAGTGGAGTAGATGCGGAACTTACATCCTATTTCACAAATGGTTACTGGCTGGAAGGTTTCGTTACCTTGACAGACCCAACAGACATCAATCCAAAACTGACTGTTCCATATGTTGGTTTTAAAGGCGAATGGGACAGTGCGCCCATATTTGATACTCCAATATGGGAAGCCGATACGTATTATGGCATGACAGGTGTTGTTACGTCACTAGGGGAGGATAGTTTCGGATTCTTGGGTGAAGACCTGGTAACAGGAGCAATTGACCCTGAGAAAATTGCCTTCTCACCAAATGAGGATGGCGTGCAGGATGATGCCTTAATGATCCTGTCGTTGCTCAGAAATGCAAGCGAAGCAAAATTTAATGTGTTGGATGAAAATGAAGAGGTTGTTCGAACCATTGCACTCGAATCTAATTTAAGAAAGAACTATTATGACAGTGGATTGGCACCAATGTACTCCTTGGATGGATCACGTGCATGGGATGGAAAAGTGAATGGTAAGGTAGCGGACGAGGGACAATACTACTTGCAGGTTGAAGGAGTTATTGACTTTGAAGATGCTGAGTGGCAGTCCGTAACTGTTCCGGTATTGCTTGATACAACAGCACCCGAATTGGCAGCAACAATTAATGCTGAACAGGTAGTTACAGTAGACGCTGCAGATACTGCTGATGGAAGTGGACTAGCTTATTGGGATGTATTAGTTGACGGTGAATCCGTGCTGGAAGAGCCATATGTTGAAGGCGAAACAGAGCATCAATTGGTAGATGTAGATGAGGATCAAACCATTACTGTTGTCGCAGTTGATTTTGCTGGTAATGCAGTGGAAGAAGAGGCAGTGGAAGAGGTGGAGGAAGACGTGACCGTGCCAAATCTTCGCCTGTTAACACCTGAATTCCTTGGTGTGGAAACTAGTAAAGAAGTAGAATTCACCGGATATGTAACAGATGAATCCGGTGTTAAAGAGGTAACAGTTGACGGCAAGAAAGCAGAGCTTGTCTATAATGAAGCGGAGGAACGTTATGATTTTTCCTTAACTGTTAAGCATAAAAAAGACGGCTACTATTTCCACCACATTAAAGCAGTGGATAATGCTGGAAATGAGACGGAAATTGGTCGCAGATATTTTGTCGATACGGAAAAAGCCAAGCTGAAAGTGAAATCAAAAGGTCCTAAGAAAGTTGATTCTGATACCATTACACTTCACGCAGACATCAAGGACAACTTTGATGACATCAAACTGTATGTGAATGGAAATCATGTTTATAAAAACGAGCTATCCCAGCCATATGGAATGAATCGCTTCAAGGAAACCATTGAAGTAGAAGTGGATCTGGAAGATGGAGAAAATGTATTCGAATTTAAAGTCGTCGATCTCGGCGGACATGAAACGGTTGATGAAATCGTAATTGAGAAGCGGGATAAAGGAAATGGAAATGGTAATGGAAATTGGAAAGACAGAATCGGCGGTTTTTTTGAAAGAGTTTGGTCGTTTATTGGAGGCCTTTGGGGATTTTTTGGATAAGGGTTGAGATGGAGTAAACCTTTTAAATAGGAGCTAGCATCTGATGGTGGGTGCTGGCTTAGTAAGAAGCTGTCGGGCCGTGGTGCTCGGCAGCTTTATTTGTATTGTATGAGTTTTCTGGAAAGGTGCACGACTTTACTGGGTAGGTGCATAGATTGGGGAGGTTGTCGCAAGACTTTTCCCGGTTCGTGCACAAGCTGAGAGAGTTATCACACAGCTTTCCCAGGTTGATAGGCAACCAACAATCTACAATTAGCCTATTGTTGGTTTACAAGTAGATTACATTTCTGGGAAATACACTATGATATTGGTATATATTTCTCTTGCCTTTTCATCATCATATACATGGGATGGGCTTCCCCACGCAATTATTTACTGCATATCCTTTTTTATTTGCTCAATTTCTTCAGCCGATAAATCGGTTACCTCGATAATTTGTCTCTTATCCATGTCTAAACGTAATAGTTTCTTTGCCATTTCCAATTTTCCTCTTTTTAGACCTTTCTCCAGACCTTTCTCCAGACCTTTCTCCAAACCTTCTTTCAATCCTTCCTGCATCCCTTCAGATCTTAATCGTTCAGCAGTTGACATCAGTCGCTTCCTCCCTTCAATCGATAATTCCGCTTTTAATGTTTCTACAGGCACACCATCACGGGCACTTAATACGTAAAACAGCACTGTAGCAAAATAGTCAGGATAATAGTTACTTAACATTTTATCAATTGTTATAACAGTATCCATCAATTCCCTTATATCCTTGACGAAGATATGTTTTGACAATTCCAAATAGGCCTGTAACTTGGCGTTTCCCTTGATTTCTTCCTTGCCGTCTGAAGAAAAATCATAATAATAGAACTCATAATTTGGCACACACTTCTGAATATGCTGCGGAAAATTATTATAGTTACGAATCCGGTTGCCAATTGTTTTAGGACTTTCCCAACTTTCACTTCCATGATAAATAATTAATGGAACAATGACAGGCAATTCTTTTGTCTTTTCTTTTGTTAACAGTTGGTTCCATATTTGGAGCATATATCCCAGAAGCTGAAAAGCAATATCTGGTGCTTGATAACTTTTATGTTCGAAAAAAAAGTACAAATAGCCTTTGTTACCATCCATATTTACACTAAATAACAGGTCTGAGTATGCATCTTGTAGCTTAGGCTCAATAAAACTATCCTTCGTCGCTGCCAATGTTCCTACATCTATTATATCCAAAATTTCCTCAGGTAAATAATTATTAATAAAATCTGTTGTTACATCAAGATCGCTAAATGTCTCTTTAAATAGTTTATCATGCGGATGATTGATTTTCTTCATACGCATAGCCCCTATTTGGAATAGTTTGATAACTATAATATAGCATAAATATGGAGTAAAAGATATATACTCAGGTCCAAAGATATTTTTGCGCAAGGGCCAATTTTCCCCTTTTTAGACATATAGGATAAATCAGTACTCTTCTGAAAATACATACTAAAAAAAGCATAGATATCCTGCTTATAAAAGGTCTCTTGTACGATTGAATTAAAAGTTAATTCTGTCTATTCCCTTTTGTCATATTACTTGGCTTCCCGGAATTTATAACGAGGTAGTCTACAATTGCCGATACAACAACATTCTTGCCTCGTTATATAAAAATATATGTAACGAAGATGTGTATGTCTAAATCTCTTTATAATCACATTCCTCGTTATAAAATAGTGTTTTTTTCGGGAATCCAGGATATTAGGGGCGACAAATGCCAAATCTATATCGGACTTTTCTGTGTTGTCTCCGATTGCTCTTGAGCCAAATAGAATAATTTTATTAATTGTATCTATTCGTTGACCGACCCCATGTAATTGTTCCAATAGCCTTTGCTCAATTATCAAGTGATTCACTCCCTCATCCTTGATATTTTTTCTTTAATAGTTCATAAGTAGATTTCATCTCTGGGAAGTACACGACGATATTATTATATAGTTCCCTTGCTTTTTCTTCGTCATACACATGGGATGTTTCAATTCTATCACGCAGCATTTGTAACCATACATGCTCATTCTCTAACCAATCAATGGAAAAAGAATGCTTTAGCGTTTCTCTAGGGCTTTTTGCATCAATTCCCTCTTCAGCAAGTAAGCGTTGTAGCGTGTTCCAATAGAGTTCAAATGTAAATTCGAAACGTTGTATTGTACCATCGATATACAAGCTATTCGTATCATCTTCATTTAGAGCTTCTTCCAGTCTTCCCAATGCTTTCTCTAAATTACTTAAACTTTGCTTGGTCTTTCTATCAGACATGAATATTCCTCCTCTAAAAGTGCTCAGACAATTCCGATAACTATATATACTTTACTATAATGTAGGATATATAGGCAAACTTATACATTTTTACTACTACATAATTTGGCTAGAATTTATTAATCAAACGTTTGATCAATTAAATCGAGGCAAGCTAATCACTGCTTACCCCAAAACCTCCCCATAAACCCGCAGCATATTCCCACCATAAATCTTCAGCACATCCTCCTTCTTCAATCCTCTCTCCAACAATGCATAGGTAAGCTCACTCAGTTCTCCATGATCGCCTAAAATATCAAAGGCCTTATGTGGCAGCTTATCCCCCTCTTCAGGAGATGAATATTTATTAAACAGATTACATAAATCCAGTCCCAGCCCAACATGATCAATTCCCACAACTGATACCATATGTTCAATATGATCCACCAGCTTTTCAATAGTTGCAGCTTCATCGATTTCCGAAGCAATTATACTTACAGCGTTAATCCCGGCAACCCCACCGGAATCCGCAATTGCCCTTAACTGGTCATTCGTTAAATTCCGGGGCGTATTAGCAATGGTGCGTGCATTGGAATGTGATGCAATCACTGGCTGATGGGAGTGCTTGATAATATCAGAAAATCCCTGATCATTAATATGAGTTACATCCATAATCATCCCGAGTCGCTCTGCCTCTGTAATGACAGAAAGGCCAAAGTCCGTGATTCCACCAGTCATTGCCCGGTCGGAAAAGTCAAATGCGCACCCATCACCTGCCGCATTTCTCCGACTCCAGGTAAGTCCAATCAGACGCACGCCCAATTCATAAAACACACGTAATAGTGTCACATCTTCTCCCAGTGGCTCAACACCTTCAAAAGAAAGCATGATTCCAATTTTCCCACTTTGTTTAGCCTGCATAATATCATTCGTATTTTTACAAAGCATGATCTTATCCGGAGATTCCTCGATCTCCCTATAAAGACAGCTCACCTGATTCAAAGCCTTGCGTAGTGCCATCTCCGGTAAATCCGTATCATCGAGGTAAATGGAGGATGAGATAATATTCCACCCCCCTTTTAAAAAATGAGGAAGATGATCTGTTTCAATCACTCGCTTACGTCCCAGGCTCCGTTGTGCCGCTACATCGTAAAGGAGATCGAAATGTGCGTCGATAATCATTGCCTCATGATGAATTTCCTCAACTAAGTGCTTATGGTTTTCCTTTGTCATGATAAGATTTCCCTCCAAGTTTAAATTGGTATTATCTTCATCGTATCATATGTTGATTGTTTTTTTGATGAAGCCACCTACTACTAAGTTAGAAAATACTTCCTGACTAGAGCTTCCCGTAAATTCACCTGTTTATTCGAACGGTATTATAGCGTATAGAAACAGCAGGAAAGGATTTATTAACCAACCAATCAACTAGGGAAGTGACTACAGCATGGAACGTAATTACAGCATTGATTTTATAAAGTTTTTTGCGATATTCGCTGTCGTATGTATTCATACAGGGACAGTCAGTGGTGTTCAAATAGGAGCGATTCATGGAGATGATATTGATTTTATAATAGACATTGCTGCTCGATTTGCGGTGCCATTCTTTTTTATGGCTGCAGGGTATTTATTTGTGCAAAAAGTGAACAGCATTGCGACTATATATCCAACAGAAATTACAAAACACCAGCTGAATTATTTTAAAAAATACACGGTAAAACTTGGAAAGCTATGGCTGGCATGGTTTGTTTTTTATTTTATATTTGACTTAGGGATTAAATATATGGAAACAGACAAGACAAGCCAGGCTTTGCAGGCAATGTTTATCGATTATATGTCAAGTATATTCACGTGGGAGCTTTTTTATTATGGGGCCGGTCATTCGCAGTATCATTTATGGTTCTTGCTTGCGCTAATTTGGTCGATCATTATTCTATTTGCATGCATGAAAATAAAATTATTGCCATTGCTTCTAATGATAGGGCTTGGGTTGAATATTTATGGGGTATTCGGCCAGTCTTATTCATTTATTTATGAGGTCACATTAACAACAAGGGATACTTTGTTTTTCGGTCTGTTCTATACTGCACTCGGGGGATTTATAGCTGCAAATGCACAGAAAATAAAGCATACAGCAATGAAAGTACCATCATCATTATATATCAGTTTGCTTATTTTATTGATGGCAATTCAAGTAATCGAAGGATATGTCACGATAAGACTATTGGAAGGGAATGATCAAAATTACTTTCTGGCAACAATTCCTTTCAACATGATACTCTTCTTATTCATCATGAAACATAATAAAGTTGGAAAAAGTTCATTGGTATCCAAAATTGGTGCCAATGCGGTAGGGATATATGTTGTACATGTATTTGTGATGGAGTGTATTCGCATTATGATGTCGAGATTGCAACTGGTTCATATAGAGGAGACGATCCTATGGAAGCTCACGTTTACACCCGCAGTTTTTATTCTAGCCTACCTCATGTACGTCGTTATTCAATATCTGAAACGAAAAACATTGCCCAGATTGAATCGTGGTTTGCCACGTGGGAAGGCGGATCATAAATTATCTTAACTCTATGTTAGAAGAATCTTTTCGGTAGTAAAGCAAATATCCTTATTTCACTGCCATTTAATATTTACAAAAAATTTACCCATTTCTAATATCTTCTTAATAAAGGTCTTTTATAATGATAAATAGAACAACCCATAAGCCAAAATCTTATAGACTGAGAGGAGAATTTTAATGAGTATACGTGGAATCGGGCACAGAGGGTACCCAGCGAAATATCCGGAAAATACGATGTCTTCTTTTCAAGCTGCTATTGAACTAGGCTTCTCGCACATGGAACTTGATGTACATGTCAGCAAAGATGGAATTCCAGTCGTCATGCATGATCACAGGATCGATCGAATGACAGATGGAACAGGTGAAATACGGGATTACACACTAAGCGAATTACGACAGTTCACCATAAATCACGATGAACAAATACCCACCTTGGAAGAAGTGTTATTACTCGCCAAAGGTCGGATTATCGTAGCAATCGAACTGAAGGATCCGAAGCTGTATAGCGGAATGGAAGAAAAAGTATATACGGTGATTAAACGTACAGGCATGATCGACCAGGTTTATCTCATCTCATTTGATTATAAATCACTTGCAAAATTACGAACGCTTTCCATAGATCTGCAGCTCGGCCCACTCGTCAACAAGCTGAAACGTTCGCATTTCCGTCTTTTGAACAAGCTCGACGCCAAGTATATTGCAGTTAAATTTGCAGTCCTTGACGAAAAGTTTATTAAAAAATGTGAAGCGTGCGGAATACAGGTAGTCGTCTGGACAGTCAATAAAATCGAACAAATGCAGTATTTGAAAAAGTTTCCTTCTATATTAGTTACGACAGATGAATTGGAGAAATTTAAGGCTTTTCATTATCCGGAAGCTGTGGATTGGAAGCAGGTGAGTGTTTGATGGAAAAGTGTGGCAGATCAGGGAAATTGGCAAAGGTGAAATATATTTATTTGGTCGCATTGCCTTTGTTGGGTTTAGTTGCGTTGTTTGGGTTGAAGCGTGGGGAGAGGTATGTGCGGGTGTATAGGTAGGGTATAGAGGAATCGAATATTTTAATTTAAAACGTTTATAAAAACCTTGATTAAGACTATATGTCTATTTCTAAGGTTTTTTTATTGAAGAAAAGAAACTTTCTAAATAAAGCTGTTTGCTTGAAGTATAAAAATCAGAGATTAATAGCTTCTAATTTTTTGCTATTGATTTTATAATACTAATTATATATAATTATAGGGAATGTTTGGCAATAGCTTCATAGAGTCTAAAATAATGTAACGTTTATATAAAGGTATCGTCTATAATTATAGAAGAAAATTAACTGTATATGTACCAGTCATAGGAGGATCTAGATGGAATACATTGCTTTGGTAATTTGTTTTATTGCAGCATTATTAATAACACCTTTGGTAAAAAAATTAGCGATTAAAATTGGAGCAGTTGACAAACCGAATGAGAGAAAAATCCATAAGAAATTAATGCCCAGACTTGGCGGGCTGGCCATCTTCTCAGGCTTTTTGATCGGATTTCTGATTTTCCTGCCAGAAACGATCCAAGCTTGGCCGATTCTAGTTGGGGCTATTATTATTATAACAACAGGAATACTTGATGATTTAATAGAATTGACAGCAAAAATGAAACTTGCAGGACAAATACTCGCAGCGCTTGTTACGGTTCTAGGCGGTGTGCAGATGGAGTTTATTACACTGCCAAATGGAGAGATGCTTCATTTTGGTTATCTGGCTATCCCGATTACGATCATCTGGATTGTAGCAATTACAAATGCTATTAATCTAATAGATGGATTGGACGGTTTAGCTGCAGGTGTTTCATCTATCGCAATACTAACAATCTCTGGATTAGCTATCTCAATGGGAAATCCTTTAATCGCATTAATTGGTTTAATTATGCTAGGTAGCACATTAGGATTTTTAGTGTATAATTTCCATCCGGCAAAGATTTTCATGGGAGATACGGGGTCACTGTTTCTAGGGTATATGATTAGTGTTCTAGCGGTAATGGGTCTCTTTAAAAATGTCGCAGTATTTTCATTGATTGTACCGATTATTATTCTGGGTGTACCAATACTGGATACAATATTTGCGATTGTCCGTCGTATTATTCAAAAGAAACCATTATCCGCACCTGATAAATTGCACTTGCATCATTGCTTAATCAATTTAGGATTTACCCACCGTCAAACAGTTATTATGATTTACGCAATGAGCAGTTTGTTTAGTGTTGCAGCAATTGTATTCACACGTGCCACCATGTGGGGATCGACATTAATTATTGTTGGATTGCTTATTCTAGTGGAACTTATAGTAGAAGTGACTGGATTGGTTAGTGATAGGTACCGGCCATTGTTGAGGTTGGTGGAAGGTAGTAAGGTGAGGAAATAGATCGATCTGAATCTAGCAATCTTCAAGATTTCATCTTGAAAGGAAAAAATCTTGCTATTAGCATAGGTAGAAATAAATATAAGAATAGTAGCTGGTTTTACGTGAAGCTTTCAAAAGCATGATTCGTTAGCTAATAATAGCTTTCTGTTATCCATGCAAAACACTTCATGTAAAGCCTTCTTTTTTACCAATCTTTAGCAAGAGTTAATATATAAGATTAAAAAAAATTGGAGGTATCTATGAAAAAAATAGTCATCTTAGTCATTGCTCTTTTAATTTATACTTCATTCTATCCAATACATATTTTAGCTGAAGAAAATATAGAGAAAAGTAATGAAAAAGTTCAAGAACAAGAAAGAGAGAACAATACTGAAGTAGTAGAAAGTACAGATTCAGAGAATGATAAAGAAGAATACAATGAATTGGGTATTAAGATTGGGACAGAAGTATACGGTGAAGATATAAGCGAACTTAGTGAAAGTGAACTCCAATATATACCAGAAGGCTGGAGAGATGGAGTATTTGAAAGTGAACATCCAGAGCATGAGCAGACCAAAACGCGAGCTTCCATAATGGGTGCTAATTATCCCGATGTAAATAACTATATTTTAACTAACAATCTAGCAACAACAACAATCGAATATGATCATAATAGTGACTTTACGAAATTTAATTATCGAAACGGATTTGGGAAGGTTGAAGGTGTAGTAGCACATGAAACTGCTAATCCTAACTCAACAATTACAAACGAAATTGCTTATATGTCCAGGAATCATAAAAATGCATTTGTACATGCCTTTATAGATGGATCTAACATAATTGAGATTCACCCACCTGATTATGGTGCATGGGGAGCTGGAAGATACGCAAATCAAAGATTTGTTCATGTTGAATTAGTAAGAGTACATAACTTCCATGAATTCGCAAGTTCTATTAATAATTATGCTTATTATATTGCATCAATCCTATTTAATTATAACTTAGATGTTACAAGTGCTGAAAAAAGTGGAAAAGGTACGCTTTGGTCTCACAATGCGGTTAGCAAACACTTGGGTGGAACGACTCATGTTGATCCACATGGGTATTTCGCACAATGGGGTTATAATTGGAATGACTTTGTCAACCTAGTTGATGTCAAATATCATGAATTGATCGCTAAGAACACATACAGTACAAGTAAGCTGGGACATATTAATTCAAGTAAAGTACTTATCTATGATGATGTATTTGATTTGAATAGCTATACTACAGCTGGTTCAGATTTTACTAGTGAAGTATATTATATAAAACGAGAAATTAATGTAGGTGGTACAACTTATTACTTGGCAAGTAGAAATCCGAGCAGTATCACAGGAACAATTGGTTGGATTAAAGATCGAGACATGACTGTTCATAAACACGCAGGTGTAGATAAGAAAAGTAAAACACTCGTAGTTAAAGGAACCGGAAAAGCATATGATAAAGCTTGGGGTGGAGTGAAGAATAAAGTATTTGATGATTTATCACCTTTTGCTGGAAGACTATTTGAAGTTAATCTTACTGAAAAAGTAGGAAGTAATATTTGGTATAGAGGAATGTTAGCTGGAAAGCAGGTTTGGATACATTCAAGCTATGTGAACACAGAAATATCATCTAACCCTGGAATAAATTTTATTGATGTTTATGGAGATTCATCTCATTATGTAGGTATTTATGCGTTAGTAGATATGGGCGCGATAAATGGTTTTACGCTTAAAGAAGGAACAAAAGAGTTTAGACCCAATGGAAAGATTACACGCTCTCAAACTGCAAAGATATTTACGAATGCACTTGATTTTCCAATTCCACAGAATGTAGAAGCAATTCTTGGAAAATTCAATGATATTGATGATTCTCACTATTATGCAGATGAAATTGCTGCTGTATATGAAGCGGATATTTTTCAAGGAAGTAGTGGCAATTTTATGGATGGCCCTCTAACACGTGCACAAATGGCGAGTGTAATTGTGAGAGCATTTGATCTGGTTGATACAGGTGAAGAAGTAGAAATTAATCTAAATGATGTACCCGAATCACATAAAGAAAGTGTAAAAATTTTAAAACAGTATGAAATTACTACTGAGAAAAACTTCCGTCCAACAGAGACCGTGTTACGCGGGCAATTTGCTTCATTCTTATATAGAGCAATGGAAAACTCTTAGGGTAGAAATAGAATTTAATAAAGAAAGAACCCCAGAGATCTATTTTATAGATTTTCTGGGGTTTGTTTTATTATTCATGTGCTGGAAAGTTTCGGCTTATTCACTATCCCTATTAATTTCTGTATGATAACCACTATAAAAGTAGATATCATGATGAATACAATAAACATAAACGGCTGATTATAACGATCATAGGAAAAAAATATGTCGTTTAAAATCGTGTTATATATAACCAAAAATAGAAGGAATAAGTATTCTTTCCATCTACCCTTCATAAAGGGAATAATAAGTAAGGAGAATAGCCCCATGTACATAATATTTAGATGAATTTTATTTATAAACTCCTTAGAGACGTTAAATATTTCTATCCAATAAAATTGTGTTTCCCATTGTCTCTGTGTTTTCATGAGGACATAGCTTTCGAGGAATGTATCTCTGTTGGTTTTCCACCAAGTACTTATACGCATTTTAGCAACTTCTTCTTGCAGTTTCATACGTTCAAAAGCATTTAGATTTAGTTCCTCAATGCCGTCTACTACACTATCATAATCCTCGCCGTATAAATAACCATGCCCTTGATAAGTACCAAGGAGAAGTGGATTTCCAGCACCGCCAGTTAAAGGGATGAATTTTTCATAATGGATATAATTTCTTATCCACCATGGACCAAGTACAATAAGCAATAAAGCAAATGCTATCAGAAATTGTTTGACAGCCAGTTTTAACGGGTATTTTTTTAAAATAAGATAAATAAGTAATATTAATGGAAATAATGCTATAGTTGCTTTAAACATAATGCCAATAAGGTAACACATCATAAGCAAATAAAAGTGTGACATTTTATGTTCGTTAGCCAACCGTATTGAAAAATAAACCATACCAAGGAAAGACAGCATAAAAGGCGTCTCGGTTAACAATAAGTTGTCTGTAAGAATTTGTGGAATAAAAACTGCTAGCATAGCTGCAGCTAATAATCCAATATATACGTTGCTGATGTATTTACCAATGAGATAGACCATATAAACACTCGTTACACCTAAGAGTATCATAAAAATCTTTGCTGCATACATTCCAATATCATCAGTTCCAAAAATAAAAAATATGGATGCTAATAACAGTGTCTGTCCAGGCATGATATGAACAGTTGGAATAGGCTCATCAATATGGTACATTAATGTTCCTGTTTGAAGGAAATTCACCGCACTTCTAACATACGCTTCATCATCACTATTTAAAGTTAGCGAGAGGCCATAGGTTAATAGAGCAGCTAATCGGAGACCTAAAGCCATCAATAAAATTAACCAAATTAAGTTATGTATATATTTGTTTGAAAAGAACCCTCGAGAATATCTTTGTATCATTAATTAATACTCCTTACAAAGAATTGGATGTTAATCCTATTAAGGAAACACCAATCATAATAAATAAAACACCAATAACCTTAGCAATTGAAAGTGTTTCATTAAATATAAAATATGCTCCAAATACTGCAAATATATAAGCCATGCTTTGGATGGGATATGCAACACTTAATGGTACTCTTGTAAGGATAAACAACCATAATATTGTTGCAAATCCGTATAATACCAAACCACTTAGAATAAATGGAGATAACAATAGTGATATGATATCCTGAATACTTTGAAAACTGTCATTTCGTTGCATCATCCCGTACTTCCACAAAAATTGTCCTGAGACAAGGATCAATGTATTTGATAAAATTAAAATAAAATTTATAAAACTCACGTTCGCACACCATCTTTTTTAGTTATTTATTATGTGTTTCTTTTTTTAGCTCCTTTACTTCTTTTGATAGGAATGCAAGCTCTTGTGATAACGTTTTTATTTTTTCCTGATGTTTAGAAATACTGGTAGTATGGAAAATTAATAAATTTAATATAATTAAGAATCCGGCTAGAAATACAAGTGTGGGCATGTAGGCAATTCCCAATAACCTTGCTAAGGAATTCAAGGTGTTCATAAAAATAGCAACTAATAACCCTGCAGTTGCAAGAATAATCCATATAAAAGCTTGTTGATCCTGTAACTTATTTTTTGAAGTATAATATAACACTTGTATAAAAAACAGCAAAGCTACAATAATTGAAATAATTTGAACCGTATCCATATGACCTCCTTAAAAAACTGACCTCACAAATGAGAAATATGTTACTTTGATCATGTAATAAAATGATTTCATTGGAGTAATGGAAGATTTCCCTCCTTGTCTAGCATTCATCTCCACTTTAATTTCTTTAATACGGTATTTTTTACTTGCTAAATAAACTAATACTTCCACTTCTGGATAGTCTACGGGATAATATTTAGTAAATTCCTTAATCACTTTTTTATTCACAATTCGATATCCTGAGGTTGAATCGGTTATTTTTAATCTTGCCATCAAAAGTATCATATAATAAAAATAATAAATACCCACTCTTCGAATTAAACTACCTTTATAATTACTTTTTTCTACAAAACGAGAACCAATCACCATATCGTAATTGGTTCTTTTAATTTCGCTTACGAGATTATGCAAGTCAATCGGATCGTGTTGCCCATCCGCATCAAGTTGTATCGCATAGTCATAATTGTTTCTTAGAGCATATTTATAGCCAGTTTGCATTGCCCCTCCAATACCTAAATTAACTGGAAGGTTTATATAATTAAAATTATTATCTTCTAATATTTTTTTTGTGTTATCTGTAGAACCATCATTAACTACGATATAATTATATTTCGTTGTATCATTTAGTAATTTTAATGTATTGTAAATATTAGCTTCTTCATTAAAAGCTGGAATAATAATAAGAACGTTCTCTGTCAATATTATTTACTCCTTTCTCTCGACATATTTTGCCAGATTAATCCTAAAATATTATATCATAGTTAGATATATAACTGTATAATATAAATATGTAATTTTATTTGTCAATTATATCTTTAGTAAAGGATAGATGGTAAAATCAATTCATTAGAATAAAGATTGTTTTTTCCCATGCTTGAATTTCTGGATAAATTGACATATTATTAATGGATGATTATCAACAAAGTACAATTATAAAAAAATGAATAAATATATACAACAACGAAGGAGAATTAGTTATGAAATCAATTTGTGTAGTAGGTCTTGGCTACATTGGCTTACCTACTTCTGTCATGTTTGCTAAACATGGTTTTAACGTTCATGGTGTAGATGTAAATGAAAAAATTGTCGAATCACTATCAAAGAAACAACTTCATATAAAGGAACCAGGATTACAGGAAGCGTTAGAAGCTGTAATTGAAAATGGACATTTATCTGTATCCACAAAACCTGTAAACGCTGATGCTTATATAATTGCAGTTCCTTCTCCGATCACCGAAGAAAAGGTTGCAAACATGGATTACGTAAGAGCTGCTACCGAAAGTATTGTTCCATACATTCAAAAGGGGTCATTAATTATACTGGAATCAACGGTGCCACCAAGGACTGTTGAAGATGTAATGTTACCTATATTGGAAAAAACAAATTTAGATGTAAAAGAGGATATTTATATTTCTCATTCACCAGAACGAGTTATCCCAGGTAAGATCTTTGAAGAGCTGGAAAAAAATGATCGAATTGTAGGAGGGTATACAAGAAAAGCAGGTGAGCTTACAAAAGAACTGTATAAATCCTTTGTAAAAGGCGACATTCATCTGACAGATGCGACAACAGCAGAAATGGTCAAGGTTATTGAAAATACGTATCGTGATGTCAATATTGCATTTGCCAATGAACTTGCCAGAATCAGTGATAACATCGGAGTCAATGTATGGGAAGCAATCAAACTTGCTAATTACCATCCGCGTGTCAATATACATCAGCCAGGACCTGGTGTAGGGGGTCATTGCATTGCGGTAGATCCATGGTTCTTAGCGGAACTGCAACCTGATGAAGCTAAAATGATTAGCCTTGCAAGACAAAGAAATGATCATATGCCAGCTTATGTAGTAAATAAGGTTAAAGATATAGCAACAAAAAATAATGTGACATCACCTAAAGTTGCTCTTCTTGGATTGTCTTACAAAGGTAATGTAGATGACATGAGGGAAAGTCCAACCCTTACAGTAATCGAAAGTTTAAAAGAAGCAAGTATGGATTATATGGTTTATGATCCTTTCATTGAAGATATTAGACTTGAAAAGCAGTCGCTTACTTTGGATGAAACGATTCGTAATTCAGATATTATAGTTCTATTAACAGATCATATTCAATTTAAAGAATACGATCCAAATGAAATTGGAAAAGCTATGAATACAAAGCTTATTTTAGATACAAAAAATTGCTTGGATGAAAATATATGGCGAGAAGCAGGATTTATGTTTTATCGTCTAGGTGATGCAAAGAACAGGTGAGGAAATTGTCCGATAAAGAAACAATTCTAGGGGTTCATGTTTCAAATGAATCCTATCAAAGCTTAACTCAAAAGGTTTTTGAAAAGATTGAGGAACATAAGCAATCTTTTATTGTTGCTGTAAACCCTGAGAAAATTATGAAAGCATCCAATGATCAGGGATTACTTAATTTGATTAATTCGGCTGATTTCCAAATACCAGATGGAGTCGGTTTATTAATTGCCTCTAAATTACAAAAAGGGAAAATTAAAAACCGGATCACTGGTATTGATTTAATGATGCACTTAGTAGAGGAAGCTGCAAATAAAAATAAGAAGATATTTTTATATGGCGGTAAGCCTGGCATTGCTGAAATAGCAAAAAATAAATTACAGCAAATACACCCAACGCTTCAGATTGCTGGGGTCTTAGATGGTTATGTAAAAGATAACAACCAGATTATAGATACAATAAATCAAGCAAATCCTGACATAATATTCGTTGCAATGGGTAGCCCAAGACAGGAAGAATGGATTATCAAGAACAAGAACAATCTTAATACACTAGTTTTCCAGGGCGTTGGAGGATCTTTTGATGTTCTTGCAGGAAATGTTAAAAGAGCTCCAGGCTTGTTTCGGAAAATCGGCCTGGAATGGTTATACCGATTAATGAAGGAACCATGGCGATGGAAAAGACAGTTGGCATTGCCGAAGTTTATTATTAAGGTGTTATTTAAATAGTTATTTTACATAAGGACTAATTTATAAGCTGTAGGGCTTATAAATTAGTCCTTTAATTGTATGAAAGGTCTATGAATTCGGGATAATCAAATGAGTAAAAAGAACTAAAAAAATATTTATAAGGGAATTTTCGGTATGGAAAATAGGTTAGATCATTATATTGAAAATACAGATATATTATGAATAGATTACATATGTAATGACATTGGAAAATACTACCTATAAAAGTCTTTATTAACCTTTTGTGTAAAGGAAATATAAATAAATTTAATATAACGAAAAGATGACAAATCGCTTGATTTTTGTAAAACTTATAGTATTATAGGTAATAACTAGCAAGAGTTGGTACTCCTTCGTAATACTGGGTATGACTTATTAACTGAATCTTATAGTGTATTTGTACCAGTAAAATATTGACAATACTTATATACTATTATTATACTAATGGAAGACCAATAAATTGCTAGGAATATTACTAATTTTCTAGACTTGTACAAGTTGGTTAGAAAAGATTAGTATTTTATTATATTTTTTAAGGGAGGAAGAATTTTTATGGCTCAAAAGAATTTCAAAAAGTTTGCTGTTACGTCATTAGCAGCAACAACAGCAATCGCAGGTATTGCACCTGTAGTTGCATCTGCAGATGAGATTGAATTTACAGATTTGCAGAAAGATGGTCCTTTAGGTGAATCTTACTACGAGGCAGTGCAAGCATTAGTTGCTACTGGAGCTATAAGTGGATATACTGCAGATGATGGTTCGAAGTACTTTAAACCTTTAGAATCTATTAAACGCTCACAAGCAGCTAAAATGTTCACTGAAGCATTAGACTTACCAGTACCTAACAATGTGGCGGAAGTATTAGAAAATTTAGTAGACGTTGATGAAAATCACTATTATGCTGATGAGATCGCTGCTACATATCAAGCTGGTATTTTTGAAGGAAATGATAATGGGGAATTTAATGATGGACCTCTATATCGTTCACAAATGGCTACAGTACTAGTTCGTGCATTTGAACTTGAAGATACTGGAGAAGAAGTAAATGTTAATTTGGAAGATGTTACAGAAGCTCACAGAGATAGTGTGAAAATTCTAGCGCAACATGGTATTACTAACCAATTAGACTTTAATGGAGATCAAACTACAAACCGTGGACAATTCTCTAATTTCCTTGCTAGATCAATGGGTCTAATTGAAGCACCAGCGGAAGATGTAGTTGTTGAAGGTGTAAGTGCGATTACAACGATGGGTATAACTGTTTCATTCACTGCTCTGGAAGCTGATGAATTTGGTGCAACTGTTGAAGTTAAAGATCCTAGCGGTAAAGTTGTTCCTGTTAAAGCTCAAGATTTATCTGAGGGTGACGATGGAACTGTATTTGTGTTTGAAAAAGCATACGACAAAGCATCTGACATTCCTGCAGGAGTATGGACTGTAAATGGTGTTGAGTATGACTATTCTGCACAGTTGGCAGTGGAAGCTGTTAAAGAAGCTGGCAACCAAGTAGAATTGCTTGAAGCTCTTCAATCAGACTACTTTACAGGTGTTAATGCAGACTTAATTGCTGAATATGAATTAAAAGGATTTGCTGATGCTGTAACAGTTGCTGATGTACAAGAAGTAATTGATGAAGTAAATAAAGAAGAAGCTGACGATGTTGAAGAAGCTGCAGTAGTTAAAGCTGTTGTTGATGCAAAAACTCAGCCACAATTATTGACAGCTCTTAATACTCATTTTGAACGTGTTAATAAAGACTGGATTGAAGCATATGCGGATACAGTTGTCGCTGGTAAAACGCTACTAACACTTGAAGGAGCGACTGGGTACGATGCAGTAACAAGCGATTCTATCCAAACAATTATTGATGATTCGAACGAAGCTGCAATTGATGACCTAGCAGGTGCAGGTGTATTAGTTGATGCTGAAGCAGAATTAAAATCTTCTTCAATTGCTAATGCTGAGTCTTTAATCAAAACATATATTAAAGAAGATACAGCTGGGTCAACAACTAAAGAAACATTTCTTGATCGTGTAGCTGTACACAAAGCTGTTATCGGTGTAAACGAAGCAACAACAAACAACACATTGAAATCTCGTCTAGCTACATTAGCTGACCTTGATGATGCTTTAGATATGGATACAGTGAACGATGTACTTCTTGCTGAATATCTACAAGATATTAAAGATGCAGATGTTACTGATAAACTTTCTGCCTCTGCTATTCAAGCAATCATCGTTGATGCAAATGACACTGCACTGACAAATGCAGTTACTGATATTGAGACAAACTTTGCAAACTATGAAACTGATGAAACTCAGCCTAATTTCAACAAAGACACAGCTAAAGCTATTAAAGAGTTGAATCGTCTAGCAGATGTATCAGATGCTCTTGATAAAGATCAAATTGATACTGCATTAATTGCTGATTACATTACTGATATCAATGCAGCAACATTAAATGTAGATCCAGCAGTAGCAGCTGGGGAAATTGCTAATCTTATCGACGTTGCCAATGGCAATGTGGTTTCTGATGCAGTCGCTGAAGTAGCGACAAAGTCCGAACCAGCTGCAGATAATGCAGATGAACTATTAGCAGCATTAAAAGATGAAAACTTAAATCTTGATAACGTAGTTGACGCTAACAAAGCAGCATACTTAACAGATAAAGCACTTCTTAATGCTGCTGCTAACAACAATGGCGCTACTAACGCAGAAGACATAGCTGTAATCAAAACAGTAGTAAATCAAATAAATGCAGTTGTTGCAGCAAACAATGCAAAAACTGCAGAAGCAATGCGTGCTGCATTTACATCATACGCATTAGCTACTAACAAAACTGTTTACATTGACCTTCCAAACGTTGCTAAGTTAGAAGTAGCTGATCTTGCTCTTGAGGCTAAAGAAGCTAAGTACAATGACAGCGTGTCAGTTGATGGAGCAATCGTTGCTGCAATAAATGCACATGAAGGACTTTTAAATAAAATAAACGGTGTTATTACTGCCGACTCTGAAATCAGTGATGTCAATACAGCGCTATCAGGTATAGAATACGCTGCATATGATACCCTTGATGCTGTAACTCGTCTAGCAGTAGCCCAAGCTTATCTTGAGGCTTTACCAGTTGATGAAAATGACGTAGGTGTTGCTCTTACTTATGAAACTATTGCAGCAATTCACAAAGATATCGACGCAGCAATCGCTGCTCAATAAGAATTATTATTCGCTCAACACTTGTAAAGTGCTAGGCAACAATATAGGAAGAACTGACCTTATGGTTGGTTCTTTCTTTTTAGTTTAGTAGAGTAAAAAGTAACATGTTACTTTTTAATTAGATTTTTGCTGCTCTATCATATATAATTAAATATGGTATATTGTTAGGAGGAATAATATTGCTATACTTTTCTAAATTACCATCCAGTAAAGCAGAACCATTAAATACAGAAGCTAATTTAACTTTAAAAGGTGTAGAATTTACTTCTAGTGAAAATATAGATGAGAAGATATTATACAAGAAATTGAATAAAAGATTAACTATATTAGAAACATCCTTAATAACAAATAGTAATGAGTTAACTTCTATAGAACAGTTAACTGATAGATTGCGCTTTGACTTTGAAATCAAAGAGGAAATTTTACTTCGAATTAAATGGCTTAATAGATTATACGAAGTAAATCAAGTTGTTGAATTTGAATCAATTGAAACAAAAGAAGAAGCAGAACGATTAAGGACTAGATTGGCATCTGTTCAAGTGTGTCCAATGAAAAATAAGTTAGAGGCACAACTAGATTCATTAATAGGGACATTACCTAAAGAACAGTCAGAGCAAACGCCATCATCAGCAGAAGAGCAGTTAATGGAAAATGCAATTGAAGAAGCTGGCAATAAATTTATCAACTTAGGTAAAGAAGGGCGTAATTTTGTCGTTTCCAGAATTGTTAGCGAATTTGGTGAGAATGCTACTGTTAAAGAAGTGAAGGAACTTACCAATTCTATTGAACAGGATGTTAGTGACTTAATGTTAATAAAAGAACCTAATGAACTGGTAAAACGATTAGAAACATTTTCGTTTTTAACTTCATTTTCAGGGCTATCTACCGAAAGAAAGCTAAGAATTGCGGATAGGCTATTAGAAATGAATAAATCAAACGGTCTAGTATCACTTAAACGAATGATAACCTTTTTGGATAAAACATTAGCGATTGAGGAATGTGAGCAAGAAGAAGCAAGAAATACAGTCCAATTAAATGATGGTAAAGATGTATTTACTGTGAATATGGATAAAGATAATAGTGGATTGGTAAATTTAGGATAGTCGTATTATTAAGATCGGATCCTCACTGCTTTAAAGAACTAAAGTGATATAGGTTACATGAAAGTCCTGTGGAGTAAATCTCTGCAAGGCTTCTTTTTCTTCTATATTGAAAAAAAGCAAAAATTAAAGCTATGTCCTCCTGCCATACCTGCTCCGTTTCCGTTTGCAATTAGAATATTGCCATTAATTATACGGTCTTCTTCAATACTGGAATGCCATTTTTCTAATGCGTGTTGCCGGAAATGAATAATGTTCTTAATTAGATTAGAATGATGCTGAACATAAATTCCTTGATCTAACCCCTGCGCATTATTCGATATGTATTTTCAGCATTATTACCTAAGAATCGTTGGTATATAATTATATCCACGTTAGGTATACATTGTCTTATACGCAAAGGTCTATAACTTGATTGATTATAAAATCATTGGTTTCGCCTCAAATATGAAAATTATTATTGGTTATAAGGCTAAAGATATGAAATACATTGTTCAATTTTAATTAGAGGATACTGTACATTATATAGTTACAATATAAACTGATAAATTCCCACAAAATCGAAAGAAATTTTCCATGTATAATTTAAGTTTAAACACACTTATCCATGATATAATAAATAAGGAAATTTTAGAATTTAGTGGGGGTTAATGAGGTGAAAAATTTAATATTATTTTTTTGTTCTTTATTTTTACTTTTTCCTTTACATAGTTATGCATATGCTGCTGATAATAATGAATGTACAACAGATAACAGAGAAATTATTATACAACTAAGTGATACAGCTGATATAGACTTAATATCTTCAAATTTACTAGATGTAACGAAAAGTAGCATTCTTGAAAATAAAAATATTTTTATTTTCAAGGTACCAATAAACGAAGACTATCAAAAAGTTATTACAGATCTTCAACAAAGACATGATGTTTTGAGTGCTGAACCAAATGAAGTCAGATGTGTTAAAAATGTTTCCTCCGAGCCCTATGCTGCAAACCAATGGTACCTCGAACAAATAAATCTGAATCATGCTTGGGAAATTGCTAAAGGTGATGAAGAAGTAACTATAGCAATATTAGATACTGGAGTAAACGGAAATCATTCAGAACTTAGTGATAGAATGCTGCCAGGTTACGATTTTGTTAATAATGATAGTTTTCCAGATGATGACAATGGACACGGTACTTTCATTGCTGGAATTATTGGTGCAAACATTAATGGGAAAGGAATTGCCGGAATAACACAAAATGTAAAATTATTGCCAGTTAAAGTAGGTAACGAAAAGGGGAAGCTATTGAATAGTAATATTATTTCAGGGATTTATTATGCAATGGAGCAAGATGCAGACATAATAAATATGAGCTATTCAGGATTTTCGTTAAATAAATTGGAAATGGAAGCATTGGAAGAAGCACATCATATGGGAATTACGCTTGTTGCAGCTTCTGGAAATGAAGGATTTGATCAGCCTATGTATCCCGCATCCTTTCCAAAAGTTATTAGTGTAGGTGCTTCTAAAAATGTAGTTACTAATAAGTATGATGCGAATCTACTCCGCGCAGCATTTTCCAATTATGGAAAAACGATAGATATAAGTGCACCTGGGACAAATATTATTGGAGCAGACTTAAATGAAGGATATCGAGTTGATCATGGAACATCATATTCGGCTGCAATGGTAAGCGGACTTGCTGCTCTGATAAAATCAGCACATCGTAACTGGGATCCAGTTACGATCGAATGGGCAATTGAAAAAGGGGCAACTATATCTAATTTTTCTTCGGGTAAGTGGGATAATCTATTAGGTTATGGTGTGATAGATGCCTATGAATCTTTAAAACTACAAGCTCCGGAATTAAGCAATGATATAGCTAATGTGAGGCATAATTCAAAACCTATAAATATAAATCAGTCATTTTCAGATGAATTCCAACTTCCTGAGGATAAAGATTGGTATGAGTTTACATTAGAAAATGATTCAAACATAACAATTAACTCTAATACATACGATTTAAATCTAGTTATGGAGCTCTATAAAGAAGAGGGAGAAACGTATTTTCAAAGAATATTGGATGGGGTATTAACAATAGAGTTAAAAAAAGGCACATACCAATTGAAAGTTTATGAAGCTTCGGGTCATTGGTCAGAGGTTCCTTATGTAATACGGATTACTACCGATCCAATACAAGATAATCCAAGAGAAGAAATAAATTTTATAGATGTAAAAAAAGATTCTTCACATTATGATGCAGTACAAGCGTTAGCACAAATGGGAGCTATTAATGGATATACTACTGATCAAGAATTAAAAGAGTACCGTCCATCACAGGAAATTACAAGGTCTCAGGCTGCAAAACTTTTCACAAGAATACTAGATTTACCGTTACCGAGTAATTTAAATGAAGTTCTGGCAAATTTCAGTGATGTGGATAAAAATCATTATTATGCTGAGGAAATTGCTGCAACTTATAATGAAGGAATTTTCCAAGGAAGTGGTGATTTGTTCAATGATGGTAAACTTAGCCGTGCACAAATTGCTACAGTAATTGTGCGTGCATTTAAGCTTAAAGACACTGGAGGAAATGTTGCTATTAAGCTAGATGACGTTACGCAATCACATAAAACAAGTGTGAGAATATTAAAGCAACATGGTATAACAACAGAAGTGAATTTTCGTCCTAAGGAGGCTGTATCCCGAGCACAATTTGCATCCTTTTTGTATAGATCGATGAATTTAAATTAAGTAAGGTGTTATTAATTTGACACCAACAAAAATCTATGTGTCAGAAAACCGACTAATTAATTATAAAGCGCTAGTATGATCGTGAAGCTCTGTGAGGAAAGATGACTGTAGACTTTTCCTTTTAGTAAAACGAAACGAATATTTGTTAGAGCATAAAGTCCTCGTCGAATATTCCTTTTTTGCTTCTAAGGAGAAATTAATATCGAAAAGATGATATCATTTATAGCAATAATTTTATTAATAATACCAATAATTAAGATTGATTTATTCCAAACTAAATATTTCCACCTTGCATTGACTTTACAATTATAAAGTGACTATAATTATACTGCTGGTAAATAATGTTTTCATTATTTTAAATAAAGCTATATTCATTCCGAAATAATAAGTAGGAAGAGACTTTGGTGCATGTTATTGTACGAATGTTATTACCTGTATCTCTTTAGAAAGAAATTCATCATTATAGAGCAATTGGAGATGTTTCAAAGTGACAGACTTAAGAATACCGGAAAAAAAATTCCGCCCTGAAATTGAAGGGGTTCGGGTAGTGGCAGCTTTATTGGTTGCTGTTTATCATATTTGGTTGGGTTCTGTTTCAGGTGGAGTAGATGTTTTTTTTATAGTATCTGGATACTTAATTACGACTTCTCTTTTAGCAAGAGTTGAGCGGGAAGGGAGGATTAATCTTTTTGAAAATATACTAGGATTGGCAAGAAGATTATTTCCACAAGCTTTTACGGTTATATTCGTTATAGCAATATTTTCTTTGCTTATTCTTCCTCAAGCTCAGTGGAATCAGATAATTCCTCAAATATTCTCATCTGCGTTTTATTTTGAAAACTGGCATCTAGCAACAAACTCCGTCGATTATTTGGCGCAAAATAATCAAGCAAGTCCGTTTCAGCATTTTTGGGCGCTATCTGTACAAGGTCAATTCTATGTGACATGGCCATTCATTATTTTGATTGCTTATTTTATTGCTAGAAGGCTATTAAAAACACCAGTAAGAAAAACGTTACTGGGAGTGCTAATTGTACTTTTCATCGCATCCATGAGCTATTCTATATATATTACGGTGGAAAATCAACCATGGGCGTATTTTGATACACTGGCACGTGTTTGGGAGTTTAGTTTAGGAGGGATTTTAGCTCTGTTGCTACCCTACTTATCATTAAATAAATCTATCAGCTTCATTATTGGCTGGTTAGGTTTAGCGATAATTACTTTAACTGGAATTATCCTGCCTGTATCAGAGGTTTTTCCGGGATATGCAGCATTACTCCCGATTTCAGGTGTGATTTTTGTAATCGTTGCAGCTGAAAATGGCAGTCAATTTGGTGTAGAAAAGCTGTTTGGGTCAAAACCATTCTTATATCTAGGTAGTATTTCATATGGATTTTATTTATGGCATTGGCCTTTGCTGATTTTTTATTATGCATTATTTGATACAGATACCGCTTCTTTTGGTGCAGGAATCGTAATTATGTTAATTACATTTATCTTATCAATCATTACTGTTAAAGTATTTGAATCACCGATAAGAAATTTAAGTGTTAAAAAATCTAAGAAAAGATTAGTACCTATACTATTAACCTTCATGCTTCCTGTACTTGTTTTGGGTATTGCCTGGCAAACATATGTAAATCAACAGCAAGAAAGCGTAATCGATGATCCAGCATTGAAAGACTATCCAGGAGCAAGAGCTATTTTTGAAGATATGGAATTAAATTATGATAGAGAACCAATTCCTACCACACTTCAAGCACAAGAACATTTACCATTGTTCTATAACAACAAAGATTGCTTTTCTTATATGAATGAGGAAGAATTAAAAATGTGCTCCTATGGTGAAACAGAAGATCCAAATTATGTCATAGCACTAGTAGGTGGTTCACATTCTGGTCACTGGTTCCCTGCATTATATGAGTTATCAGATGACTTGAATATACAAATTGACGTTTATAATAAAGATGGGTGTCGTTTTACTAATGATGATTTTGAGGGATTTTTGAATAAAACTTGTATGCAATGGAATGAGGAGCTTATGGAAGTGCTTAAAAAAAATCAACCGGACTTAATATTCACGACTGCAAATGTGAGTGATGAGGATAAGATTCCTGATGGTTATCTTGGAGCATGGCGAGAACTTGAAGGAATCTCTGATATATTCGCTGTTCGGGATAATCCAAGGATGATTGTAGACACTCCTATCTGTGTTGAAGAACATCCTGAGGAATGTTCTGTATCAAGAGATGAGGCTTTATCAGAGGTACCACCGTGGGATAATACTGAGAATATACCGAAAAATGTAACGTTTGCAGATCTATCGGATTATTTCTGTAATGAAGAAACGTGTGAACCCATTATTGGTAATGTTCTTGTTTATCGGGATCAACATCATCTAACTACACTTTATTCGAAAACACTCGCACCGTCACTTAAAGCCCCGCTTGGTGAGGCTTTAAATAAAATAGAATAAATCGATGTAAATCGATTAAAAGTGAAGTAAGTTACCATAAAACAAAATAAAGAGGACTCGTTAGAGGGATAATTTTCATGACAATTATCCCTCTATTTCATCCCCAAATCAAAATTCCGATCGTTATATGCCATTATTACAAAATCTGGATCTAAAGCTTTAATATATTGCTCTATATTATCCTCGAAGTAACGTAAATCAATAACTGTTGTTTGCGTAAAGTGACTTGCTACATGATATTGTATCGCATTAAAATAGGAATCTTTAAAGACTACCAGATGCTTATCCCAATCATAATCATTATTTACGATGTTTATTTCTCCATAGTCGCCACTATAGCCTGAAGCGTAACTTATGGTTGCTTCGTCTTTATTATTTTTTCCGGTTGCATATATACTATCTTTTTCTACCAAACTCTCCTTAGTTATTTCTCCAATATACGTAAGAAATTGAGTATCAAATGAATCAGGTTCTTGATAGCATACTTTATCATCATTTTGAATTAGTAAATAATAATTACGATTCCATGAGCCGGCAAAAGGTGTATCTAAACAGTAAGATTCAGTGTTATCAGAGGTAAGTATGTCTGCTGGTATACCTATTTTTTTTGATAGTTCACTAATTATAGCCTGATAACCCTGAAACGCACCGTTCATATTCCAATGATGATCAGTCATAAAAAACAGACTGCTGAAATCAGTGAGTTTAGAATCAGATCGCTTAATCATTGTTTCCATAATCTTTTCATTATCAACTCCTTTTTCCTTTAAATAAGTCAAGAACCGTTCATTATTTTTTAGTCCTTGATCTTCTGGCATGAATTCAGGATGTGGCTCTCGCACATAAGTTGCTTTAGCTGGTAATGAGAAAAAGGAAAAAGGGATATCTAAGCCATCCAGATACTTATTAAATGCAGCTATTTTTTCCGTGATTGCATTTAGTGTTTTATCTGGTTCCAATTCAGCAGGTTTACTAGTGATTAATCCAGTTTCGGTATCTGCATAATATTGCTCACTAAAATAAACCTTATTTATTGCTAATTGGTATGAAACAAATGATTTTAACCAAAGGTCTCTCCCAGGAAATTGATCGGACATGTATGTTTCCATCTGTTTGGACCACTCACCTGAAACTATCTCATTAACTGCAAAACTTGTAGGTGCAGTTGCTAACGAACGATGCTCCATTTCTGAAACTTCAATATCATTTGTAAGGATATGAGTGATCAATCCAGTCGTTATGATAATCATAAATCCCATTGGTAGTATTAAATAAATATATTTCATTGATAACATCACCTAAAATCTATAATATATAAAAGGATTGTAACTATCGTTAACGAGGAACATAGTTACTACTAAAATAAGGAATAAATAATAAATGGAGCTTGAAACGCTAAGTATTCCTTCTTTTAAAACAGAAGTTTCTGCCCAATTTTTAAATAATGATTTTAGCTTCGGATAGAAACCGAATGAAAGAACTAATCCTATAATTAAGTATAAGTTATTATCTATTAGTAATAATATTGTAGTGTGATCCATTAACAAGTCTGTATTTATATTAAACATTGTTTGAATGTATTGAAATGCATAGCTGAAATCATCTGCTCGAAAGAAAACCCAGCCAATCATGACAATAAGAAGCAAATAAATATGTCTAAAGATACGTGGGATTCGTTGAAGCCAGCCCAGTAAGAACCATTTCTCCAAGCAGATAAGTAGACCATAATAGAAACCCCAAGCCATAAATGTCCAACTTGCTCCATGCCAAAAACCGGTTATTGTCCACACAATAAGGAGATTTCTATAAACAATCCATGTTTTAACACGATTGCCCCCTAAAGGAATATACACATAATCTTTAAACCACGTACTTAGTGAAATATGCCAGCGTCTCCAAAATTCAGTAACAGTTTGAGCAATATACGGATAACGGAAATTTTCCTCAAAGTCAAACCCGAAGAACTTTCCTAAACCAATAGCCATATCACTATATCCTGAAAAATCAAAGTAAATTTGCAGTGAATATGCAAGGATCCCTATCCAGGCTGTTGCAGTAGTTAAATCACCTGCAGAAGTTTCGAATATTTGATCTGCAACTTGACCTAGTGGGTTTGCAATTAATACCTTTTTACTAAGGCCTTGTATAAAACGTTTGGTACCTTCAGCTGTTTTTTTACTACTTGTGATTCGAGATTTAATTTGATCAGCAATTGTTTGGAAACGTACAATTGGTCCGGCGACAAGCTGTGGAAATAAGGAAATATATAAAGCCACATTAATGATATTATGTTGAGCTTTTGCATCCTTTCGGTAAACATCAATTATATAGCTCATTGCTTGGAAGGTATAAAAGGATATCCCTATAGGAAGGGGAACTGTTTCCCACTCAATTGTTATATTAAATACATCCTCGATGATACTTATAAAAAATCCAGCATATTTATAATATCCAAGTATTAATAGATTAGCTGCAATAGCACTTGAAACCCATGCCTTTTTTCGGGATAATGACTCTGATTTATGTATGGCTAATCCTATGAAATAATTGATTACGATGGAAACCAGCATTAATATTACAAGCTTCGGTTCACCCCATGCATAAAAAAATAAACTTGCTCCAAGTAAAAATGTATTTTTTAAAAATCTTGGAAATATATAATAACAAATCAATACAATAGGTAAAAACAAATATAAAAACACTAAACTGCTAAAAACCATTCGTTGACCCTCGATTCAAATAAAATCATTCTATGATATAGAATGATAAAAGTAAGCTACATTCATTATGTATTAAATCGATTTTTATTTTGTAGCTATACATATGCTTTTCATTAGACCCTATTATATCGTAAATTATTCATATTATCATCCACTTCAATAGAGGTTTGTGATAAAATATTTAAATGAGATTACATTACATGAAATTTACTCTTGCAATTTTTAACGTAAAATGTATATCCTAAGAATGTATGTTTATAAAATTAGTAAGCGAATGTTGGAGATGAAATAGTAAATGAATAAACAACAAAAGAACTTTCTCATATTAGTAATTACAACTGTTGCAATACTCGCCATTGGGCTAATACTGCCTAATAAAATAGCAATGTTGCTTTCTGTCTTATACTTTACAATTGTTACATGGCTAAAACCAAAGTTATTACTTCCAATGCTAATTATTTATTTCCCGCTACGTCCATTCCTGGTTGAAATGAATGATGGATTGAATTTAGCTGGGGATATAGGGATTTTAGTCCTTGTGGCAAAGGTATTGTTCGATGCTGTTAAACAAAAAGCATATAAATCAATTTTTAAATTAGAATGGTACGAATGGGCTTATCTCTTGTTCTGTGCTGTTGGTGCAATATCTGCATTGTTTACAGGAGTAACGTTAGTGGCAATTGTATTCCAGCTTCGTAAATTTCTTATCATGTATCTACTGTATTACGGTATGAAGCGATTGCCGTGGGACGAACAAGATATCAATAAATTGTTGAAGCTTATCACAGGGGTTGCATTAATTCTTATTTTGCATGGTTTTGTTGAAAAGCTATCCCAGCGCCAATGGTTGCTTCCACAGGCTTGGGCTGAACAATTTATTTCTCCGACAAATGCTGAACGTATTTACAGTCTTATCGGTAACCCGAATTCTTTGGGGTTGTTTATGATCGTTTCTATTGTAGCAAGCTTTATTCTACTACGAACTACACATGAAAAACGATGGTATATTCCGTTGATTCTCTCTACCGGTACTTTATTACTTACATTTTCCAGAGGAACCTGGATTGGAATTGTTATTGCAGTCCTGGTTTTCTTAGTTATTTCGAGAAAAAAGGGATTACTGAAGCAAGTATTTATTGCTGGTATAGCCAGTTACGTTCTTGTGTTTCTTCCTATTGATTATGCTGATCAAATGATTAATAGTGCTTTGGGTGATGAAGTGAAGGATACAGAAGATGAAGAAAAGGATAGGGGAGGTTCACTAGGTGATCGAATTAGCTCTTCCATTAATAAAGAAACAGTAACTCGCAGTACAAATACTGGAAGACTATTTTATATAAAAAAGGGCTTTGAAGTACTGAAGGATTATCCTGTGATAGGAACAGGGTTTAGTACATTTGGTGACTCTGCAGCACTTGTATATTCCTCTCCAATTTATGATGAATATGGATTAGCAAATATTTATGAATATAGGGATAAAGGTGGTTTTTATTCGGATAACCAGTATATTCAAATCATTGTTCAAACAGGAATTGTCGGCACAATATTATTCGCTGTCTTTTTATTGAATATGTTATATCGTATTTGGACTGCTCGTAAAATAAATCGAGACGTTGCACATATTGCGTTACTATTTTGGATATTTATCTGTATTGTAGGCGCTGTATATAACATTTGGGAGAACCAGGTATTTCCTATGTTTTTCTTCTCCTTAATCGCCTTACTGGAAATAGTAAGAAATAGAAAAAGTGAAGAATTATAAACAATTTCATTTCATGGTGACTAGTTAAAACCTCGTGGGAGAGATTTCTACGAGGTTTTTATTTTGTTAACATAAATAGTTTTAAAAAAATATTGTAATATTATACCAATGATATATAATTAAACATGAAATCTATTAAACTATTATATATAGGTGGTGCTATTTTTTTATAATGAAATCAAATCTAAAACATCAGTTTTCCATTATATCAGTCGTCTTTATATTAGCTGTAATCTCTGTCTTAGGAACGTTTAATTCACAGCAGATCCATGCACAATCTAAGGATTTTGTGGATTTAAAAAATGGTGATGACGGTTATGGTAGTGTAATGGCATTAGTTGAGTTAAATATTATTAATGGTTACAATAATGGAACTTATTTTAGACCGTACGAAAATATTTCACGTATGCATGTTGCAGTAATGCTTGCAAGTGCGTTGCAACTACAGCCGAAAGCGAATGTTGCACAAACTCTATCGGACTATAAGGATGTAGATGAAGGTCATACTTATGCACATCAAATAGCCGCAGTAACAGAGGCTAATATTTTCAAGGGTAGTGGAGATTATTTCAATCCAGCAGATGAAATTACCCGTGGACAAATGGCAACAGTTCTTGTTCGAGCGTATAATCTACAAGCAAATAGTAATCCAGTAGATTTGATAGACATTGATAAAATTGATTTATCACATCGTGAAAATGTAGAAATTTTGTATCAAAATAATATCACCAATGGAAAGCAAGCATCAAATGGTGAGAGGTATTTTGATGGAAAGGCTCAATTAAAACGAGTGCAATTTGCTGTATTCCTACATTTATCTATGCTTTATGGAAACCCTGGGGAAATTGGAAATGCTAATGAATATAAAACAACAAACTATGATATGAATTTCTCGAGGGCAGTGGATATACAAGCTGGTAACAATCCAAAAGTAGATGGGAATGGGCAGTTTATTGCAAGTAAAAAGCTGGTAGAATACTTTGCTAACCCACAAACATTTTCCACAGATTCACCTGAATTTTTTCAGTTCTTAAAACTATCGTATGATTCGGGACTGACTGCAGATGAAATAAACAGAAGTGTTTTAAATGGAAAAGGGATATTAGCAGGTACTGCCGAAGCATTTATTGAAGCTGGGAACACAAATAATGTAAATGTAATATATCTGATAGCTCATGCCTTACATGAAACAGGCAATGGGACATCTAAATTAGCCAATGGAATAGAAGTAAAAGGTAAAGTCACATATAATATGTTTGGAATAGGAGCAGCAGATGCTTGTCCAAAAAACTGCGGATCTCAAAAAGCTTATGATGAAGGGTGGTTTACACCAGAAAAAGCAATAATTGGCGGCGCTAAATTTATTTCAAATTCCTACATAGGTCGAGGACAAGATACTTTGTATAAAATGAGATGGAATCCTAGTAGCCCAGGTTACCCTCAATACGCTACTCATGTAGAGTGGGCTGTAATACAAGCTAGGAAGATTCACACGATGTATGAGGAATACAATTTACTTGAAACAAGCGGGTTAATTTTTGATATCCCTCAATATAGTAATCAACCAAAAGCAATTGCCAAACCAGTAGGTGAAGCACAATATGCAGTAGACACAACTAAAAAAGGTACCATTTATGTGACTACGGACAATTTAAATATGAGAACTTATCCGAATACAGGGTCTAGTACAAATATAATTACCACTCTGCCAAAAGGTACGAAAGTGGAAGTAATAGGCGAGAATGGTGGCTGGTATAGGGTTAAGGCAAATGGAAAAACAGGTTGGGTATCTGGTAATAATCTGACAGAAAATAAAACATTAAAAACTGCCACTATTAGTAGATTTTTAGATAGTGAAGAAATATTAGAGGACTCTTCTGTTGCTGATAATCGACTAGAAGAAGTTGAAGATAGGACTGCAACCTTAAAAGTGTCGAACCTAGAATCGGGTTCTTTAGAAGTAAGAAGTGAACCAAATGCTAATACTAGTATAGTAATTGGCCAGTTAAATAATGGCGATATAGTTGAAGGTGTAATTGACATCGAGGGTAACTTTATCAAAGATGGCGATTGGAACTATATTAGCTATAAAGGTGAGAATGCTTGGGTACACGGGGGTTATCTTAAAACAGAATAAAGTTAAAGATACAGGTTCTAAATAGAACCTGTATCTTTTGTAATATGTAAATATTTCCGTTATGTAAAACCAAAACACCAAATAATTGCAAATCAAAATGGTGTAATCTTAAGACACGACTAGAGTTTCACGTATAGTTGCAAAAGCATCTACAACAATATTCTGTATTCCTTCTTGTAATTGTTGTTTAAATTGTGTGGTTTCCTACCGTAGCTGTCCGTCAGTGAATTATTCATAATGCTGTTCTTTTAAATTATTTTTTTCAACCATCGTATAGTAAATTTTTAATTCTCGTATGTCTGGGTTGCATTTTGAGATAACTTTCATTCGATTGAAATCCCTTAAATAATAATAAATATATAGCTTATTATATCGTGATTAGCAACTGTCAACAGAAAGATTTAGATAGAAAGTATATAGTAGTTTCTAATCCATCAGCTTTCATGTTAAAATAGTTAAATGTAATCTAAGGGTTTTACTCATTATTAGGAAGGATTGAAACATATGTCAGTCGGCATCGTAGGAAATTATGGGAATAATAATAGTGGGGATGAAGCAATTTTAGAAGGAATCCTTATACAACTAAAAGAGGTTTATAATATAAAGCGTGAAGAAATTACTGTGTTTTCAAATCAACCAGAAATAATGACTGAAAAGTATGGTGTAAAGTCTGCTAAACTCTATTATAAAAATAAAAATGCATTATTGACTGCAACTACAACTATTTCTAAAAATAGATCAATTATTCGAGATCTCGATTTGTTACTTATTGGTGGTGGTGGCATCTATATGGATCTTTATGGTAGAGAAGCTTTTATATTTGGAATGTATGGATGGCTTGCCAAGCTTTCCAAAACACCAGTGGTCTTATATGGGGTGGGGGCAGGTCCAATATTGACCCGAATAGGAAAGGTAATACTAAGGTCCTTGGCACATTTATCAAAGCTGGTTACTGTAAGAGATCCAAAGTCAAAGGAGCTAATGCAGTCTATCGGTGTAAAGTCAAAGATTCATGTAGTTGGAGATCCAGCATTTCGTTTAAAAGCTCCTAAAAACGAAAAGATAGCCAATAAAGAGCTTCAAATAGGTGTAACAGCAGTTCCATATCATCATATCAGCTACTGGCCTACAGAAGATAAGGAAAAATACCAAAATTATATTGAAGGTATGGCCAGCAATCTTGATAATCTGTTAGCCAACTATCCAGAAGCACAAATTAACTTTTTTGCAACAAAGTACCCCCAGGACAGTATGGTAACAGAGGAAATTCAGGCATTAATGAAATATAAAGACCGGACGGAAGTAAATAATGATGATTTAAACCATAATGAAATAGTAGAATTTGAAGGAAAACAGGATATTATCATTGGTACCAGGCTCCATTCATTAATTTTATCCCTGGTTACCAATACACCTATTATTGCCGTTTCCTATCATCACAAAGTAAACGATTTTATGGAAATGATAGGTTGTAGTGATAAAAACATATTAATTGAACAACTGAATGATAATCCTAATTTTTTCTATGAGACATATAAAAATATGGAGTCAAATTGGGAGGATACGGTTAAACAATTCGAAAATATATCTTCAATAATGAAATCGAAAGCTATAAAAGGTATGGAATTAATTGAACAAACGGTCGGAGCTGATTCTTTTGGAAAAAATTCTCGTATTAAGTAACATGTATCCATCCAAACATTCCAAAACGTTCGGTTTATTTGTTAAAAACCAGGTAGAACTCTTGCGTGATAAAGGTTTGTATGTGGATGTAATAACCATTGATGATCCAAGGAAACAAAAAGTTATCCTTTTAAAAAAATACAGCAAATTTTTTATTCATAATATATGGAACATGCTTATCCGAGGGAGAAAATATAAAGCGGTTCATGTTCATTATATTTTTCCAACTGGTGTAATTGGGCTTTTATATAAGAAGCTACTTGGGAAGCGACTGATTGTTACTTCCCATGGTGGAGATATTGATCAGATGAGTAAAAAGAGCCCATTGGTGCAAAAGCTGACTAGAGAAATTCTCAGAAATGCAGATCATATCATTGCGGTGGGTGAAGGACTCAAGCAGGAAATTCATCATCAGTTTGATATTCCTAACGACAAGATTGCTGTCATTAATATGGGAGTTAATCGAGATGTATTTCGGGAGCAGGACAAGCTTGCTTTACGTAAAAAACTTGGATTACCTAAAGAAGAAAATGTGCTGCTATTTGTTGGAAATCTAATTCGTGCTAAGGGATTGGATGATTTGGTTGATGCATATAAACAAATGGTCGAAAAAGAACCGAATCTATCCTTACATTTAATTGGCGAACCGAAAGATCAAGCCTATTTTACTGAATTGAAACAACGTACGGATGGAGTAAATTCCATTACGATTCACGATGCGATGAATCAAAAAGAGGTAGCTGAATGGATGGCGGCAGCTGATTTATTTGTTCTGCCATCACATATTGAGGGCTTTGGATTGGTTGCGCTTGAAGCGATGGCATGTGGATTGCCGGTAGCAGGCTCAGATGTTGGCGGGTTAAGCTATTTACTTGCAGATGGTGCAGGGGTGAAAACGGAAGTGCGAAATCCTAATGATATTGCTAAAAAGGCTTTAGAAGTTTTACAAAATAAAGAAATTAAGAATGATTTAATTGGTAATGGACTGAAGAAAGCGGATGAATTTGATCAAAATAAACTGATTTCTTCAGTTATGGCTCTATATGAGTCATAGAAGGTAGGAAAATCACATGTCACGTTTTATTAAAATCCTGGGGGCTGTTGCAGTAATTAATATAATTGCTAGGCTCCTCGGTTTTGTCAGAGAAGTTATTATCGGCTATCAATATGGGACAAACTATCAGGCTGATAGCATTATCACAGCTTTTACTATTCCCAATTTTATTTATATCGTAGTAGGGGGAGCTATTACAACAGCATTTATATCTGTTTATAGTAAATTGGATAAAGAGATAAAAAATGACTTTGTTCAGACTGTATTAACAGGGTTAAGTATATTGATTGGATTTGTAACAATATTATTTGTTGTTTTTTCGGAATTCTGGATAAAACTGTTCTTCTCGGGGATGTCTGAAGAAGCTATTGAGTTAACTAGCAATTTATTTATTTGGATGGCTCCTGCCACATTTTTCCTAGTAATAGCAATGTTGTTTAGTGGTCTCCATAATATTCATGAAAACTATCGATTAAGCAGTTTTTCTACGTTAATATTTAATGCAGCTTTTTTGATAATTGGTGTTGGACTTACACCATTTATGATGGAATATTCCTATGGATTTGGTGCATTGCTCGGTTCCATTCTTATGGTATTAATATTGGTACATTATATACATAAACAAAGATTGATGCCATTACGTTTTAAGATGGTAAGAAGGCCTGAAACAAAACGTTTTATCAAATTAGCATTACCAATTATTTTTGGCGGGGCGACAATCCAGTTTTACTTTATTATTCAGCGTATATATGCTGCTGGTTTAGAAGAGGGTGTTATCGCTTCATTGAACTATGCATCCAAGATGACGCAATTCCCCCAAGCTGTCTTAATGACTAGTGTGACGACAATTATTTATCCATTGCTTGCGAAGGCAGTTGGGGAAAATGATGACAAAAAAATAACAAATGCCTATACAAAAGGGTTTCGTATGCTGACACTAATTCTTTTGCCTGCAACACTCTTTATCATGCTGTATGCAAAGGAAATCATTACCTTTATTTTCGAATATGGATCTTTTGATGCAGATTCTACGAGTAAGACGTATCCACTCTTGCAAATATTGGCATTATCGATATTTGGACTTGCTTTGAATACGTATATTACACGGTTCTTCTACGCAAAAGAGAACTCTTATTTACCAATTATCCTGAATGTTGTTTCGGTATTTGGTGTAAATATTCTTGTCATAACTTTATTAATTGATTCATTAGGAGCGTCTGCAATTGCGTTAGGAACCGTTGTGGCGACGTTTGTAAATATGTTTTTGCTAATTATAGTGGCAAAAGTAAAGCTGGATTTAGCTGTCAGCAGTTGGAGTTTTATAGCAAAAGCAGTCGTTTATCTTGTGCTTACAGGTGTAATTATTTGGTCTAGTTCCATAATTTTCACAGGTCATCTTGTAATTACGTTATTCATTGGTGGCATAGTAACAATAGCTCTGGTTCTTGCTGGGTTAAAATTTGTAAAGTAGATGTGCAACGACGGAATATACACTACAACTTAGGTTTGGGGTGTGGTGCCTAGTCACTCTCCGAAATTTGGCAAAAGATTACCATATAAATAGTCTGAAGGAAAGGCTCTGTGGCGAGGTTTAGTCTGGATTAGGTAATTTTGGATATTCGGTATGGGTCAGTTTCGGGTCAGACCTTCATCGCTTAATACCTGAAGAACTTATTCCCTCATCGTTGAGAGGGCTTTTTGATGGCGATAGACATTTTTCAAAAAGAGAAGCGGGTTTTGTTACTGCTAGTGAATCCTTTGCCTTATCATTTTATGATATTCTTCAAAAATATCATCTGGATCATAAATTACATCTTGAGAAACCCAATAGCATAATAAACAGAACGTTTAGGGAGGATTAAATGTCTCTTTTGCTATCGACACTAGTAGTATTAGTATTTAATGAGTATTTAGTTCCCGTTCCTTACCTATAATTTTATTCTTAGAAGGTTCAAGTGAACATTTTGAGTACAAGAACAGACTGTAGGAATTACCATATCACAAATGGAGATGTACTCTAATTTATATACTTAAAAGTGGAATCGGATGCATCTGATTCCACTTTGCTATAGTCTAATGACTTTCACTATCATTTATAATATTTATCCATAATATGTACTAAAAGTAAAAGCAAATGTTTTATTATTTCGGCCACAAATCCCCGTTAAATCGTTCCTTGCTGTAACCAGCTAAAGTCCAAATTAGTAATGCATCTTTTCTTTTACCGCCTGTCTGTTTGATAATTTGAACTAAATTTTCTATTCGTACCACTTGTATTGGTGTTGAAAAATTATGATTAATAAAAGCTTGTTGATCTGACTCATCTGAAAGAAAGTATGGAATGTTAGCCGTTTGTGCAAATGCAATAGACACGATTTCACTCCAGTGACTACCACTTTCTCTAGTTTCTTTTTCCTTCCTTAATTTCTCAATGGTATTTTCATACAATACCAACGAGAGTGGTCCTAATTGAGAAATTGTATCTGCATTTACAACTTCGGAAAGACCTTTTCCGATTAACTTATCAATTTGATCTTTTGCATTTCTAGGTGTCAGAATTTCATTGGAATAAACATATTCATGGATTAGTAACTTTTCTACATAAATGGGTAATAATTCTTCAATTACTTTGTACTTTTTAATTCGCCCTAGCTTAATTGCAAAATCAGCATCCAAAATTGCTTTAGACCAGATAAGTGATGACATTTTTATTCGCCACCCTCTTCATCCAAAAGACTATCTATCTCTGCTTCTGAAGGAAGTTCATTTAAATCAATACCAAAGTCTTTAGGTTTTTTATGAATAAGAGCGAGTACATTTTGCAATTTTTTAGGAGAAATATGCCCGTGTTGATAAAGGTTCAATACGTTTTCTGCTAATCTCTCATAATGTATAATTGGATTAATAGGATTTTGTGGTTCTAATTGTAGTCTTTTTCGGATTAGTGGTACATTCTTTTCATTCCAAAGTTCATCCATTAAAGGTTTTTTTATAAAATCAATTTCATAAAGTCTGCGAACCATTGTTTTATAAGGGGCCTGGAAATTATTGGCAAGTTCAACAGCTTGTGATGGGGAAACATTATCTTTAGAAATACCTAAGAAGAGTAATTCCTGTTCTAATACATTTTTTGGTACTAAAAGCATTGCAGCAAATAAATTAGCACGTAACTCTCTTGTATCCGCAGTTTCATCATCAAGTATATCGCTATTCAGCATTTCCGGATTGTGTAGGTAATCTTGGTCAAACCAAATGTGATAAAGTTCGTGTGCTGCCGCAAAATGTTGTTTCTCTTCCGGTATTTGACTATTAATATAAACAAATAGATGCTCTTTTTTTTGACAAACAAATGCACAAAAGTCCTCATCAGGGAAAGGGGATTGTATAAGTGTAGCCTCTTTTTTTACAATATTAAAAACGTGTTTTCCTAGAATATGTGAATGCTTATGGAGTTCAGCCAATTTTCCATTTGCTTTGGATTCAATATCGACGACTTCTGAGTGAGGCAAGAACTTAATTTTGCTCAACTTTTTTACCCCTAACAGCTTGGGACAGTTCTTTTAACTCAATCATTTCATCCATTACAAAGTCTAGGTATTGTAGATGTTGTCTAATCTTTGTATCAGTTGTTTTTTCCATCATAAAAAGAATGGGTTCTTCGATAACATCTGTCTGATATTTGCGTTTTATTAGTTCGTCTACTGTAGTATTCATAACATTAGCGATTTTTTTTAATTCCTCAATATTTGTAGCCTTTTGACCATTAATAATTTTACTCATGACTTGTTTGGACACATCTATATGATTGGCAAAGTCCTGTTGACTCATATTATTTTTCTTAATAAAGTGACTGATTTTACCACCAATTTCTTCAAAAATCGTCTTCATAACGATCCCTCCTATGTTTATTGTATTTTAATCACTATATATTGTCAACGTTTTGTTGACAAGTATACTGCGTATCGTAATTATTCTGAGAACATAAATATAGAAGTCGTTTTTAAAGTAATAAACATCTTTATTTCAATATATGCATTTTGCGTAGGATAGATATTCCTCAGGACGCTTTATTTTAGGAATATTTAGTGGGATAAGTTCTTCCTTTCTTTTTTCTACCATGGGTAAATGGAATATTATCTAACTTATATTTAGCCATAGGTTCTGTGTTTTTATCACGCATTAACGGGCTGTAATACCCCCACCTCCAAGCGTGAGAAATCCCAAATGTGAAGGTGGGGGAGGAAGGGAAACCCCCACTGAATGAAGTTTCACTTTATCCTCTGCACTTGGATTTAAGTGCCAACCTTTACGTAAAAATGGGGTGAGGAAATGAAAAGACGATTTGTGATATTATAAGGTATTCTTATGAAGATCAAGAGCTAATCGACTATTCAAATGATCTACTGGCTCCGGTACAAAAGTTGAAAAATATTTTATTAGTTATTGTTATTCCAAAAGGTGAAAAAGCGGGTCTGTTTTTTCGCCTTTTAAATTTGGTTCAATCACATTTTGCGGGGAAGGTTGGATCAGTTGGTTTATTTGGAACGGGTATAATGTGTATTTAAACAAACAAGCCTATTATTTTCCCCGTACTTTGTGAAAGATCCTTAAATTTAAACGTAAGGTACAAAGCAAAATCATTTAGTTTCATCTGCTCAATATTTTACGTAAGTCGTGACACATTATTGTAATTACCGTATTATAAATATAGTAGAAATAAGAGGAAGATTCCATGGAGATCATTAATGTTTCAGAATGGGAAATAGATTTAGAACGACATGCTTCAGGTACACGAGAAAAGTTTTGGTTTTGTCACCCTAATAATAAAGAAGAGAAATATTTATTTAAAGTACCTAAAATTCCTTGAATGAAAATTGGGCTGAAGTGATATCTAGTTTAATAGGAAAGAAGTTAGGATTTCCTATGATGGATGTCTGCTTTGCTAATTACAATGGACAAATAGGTACGTTAGCCAAAAACTTTGTTGGAAAAAGTGAGGAACTAAATGAAGGTGGAGATTTATTCTTCGCAATCGATGAGAACTTGATCGTTACAATTTGAACAATTACACGATTTCTAATATTATTAAAGTATTAAAGCCATATGAATTAGATAGAGAATTTTTGAAAGTACCCGTTTTTGATGCCTTGATTGGAAATCAAGATCGTCATTGTGATAATTGGGGTATAATAATGAGGAACAATGAATACTGTTTATCACCAATTTATGATAATGGTACATCACTTGGTTTTAATAAAAATGAAGATTATATTAATAATGCATTAAAGGACAAACGGATGTTGCTTGGTTTCTGTAACCGGGGAAAAACATTAATCGGTTTAGGTGATAAACGCAAACCGAAGCATTTGGATGTATTGGATGTATTATTTGAACAATATCCTAGTGAGATAAATCAATTAAAAAAGCAGATATATACATTAAGTGAACATTCGATACAAGAAATATTGAATGAAATTCCTCATGAAATAATGAGTGATATTCATAAAAATTGGGTTTTAAAATTACTGCTCTTTAGGCAATACTGGTTACATAGTTGGTATGAAAGGAGGAAGTTAGTATGAATAAACGACCATTTAAACTTTGGTTAATTTGGCAGAATTCAGAAACAAGACAGAGATATCATGTTGGCACCTTATTACATGACAATGATTCTTATGTATTTAGTTATGAATGTAATGGATATCGACGAAAGCTAAAGGAAGCTATGCAGAATGGATACAATCCGCATTTAGCTTTTCCAGATATTAATAAGACCTATATTTCAAATAAATTATTTGGACCTTTTGCTAGAAGGTTACCAGATACTAAAAGACCAGATTTTCATTCTATCCTTCAAGATTTAGGTTTATCAGCTGATTATTCAGAAATGGATTTACTTCGTGCTACTGGTGGACGTCTGGCAACTGACTCTTATGAGTTTGTTGCACCAATCTTTATTAATAATGATCATTTTGATTTTGATTTTTATGTAGCGGGCTGGAGATACAGTGAAGGAGACCAAATTATCCATAATCTAAAATTTGGTGACCGGGTTGAATTCAAGTTGGAACCTAATAACGAAAAGGATAACAAGGCTGTTATCGTTTTGTCTGACCTACATGGAAGAATGTTAGGATATATACCGGCGTTTTACAGTGATTTTATGTTTGAAGTAATTAAAAACCATTTTACTTACAAGGCAAATATTGCTTTCGTAAACCCAAATGTAGTACCTCAACTCAAGGTTAATATTGAGGTAGAAGGAAAGTTTAATAAAAATATTAATGAGATGGATTCTTATCAAATTGATAAGTTACAACTATAAATAGAAGTTAAACATGAGTAATTTGTTTAACTTCTTTTTTTTATTAGCTAGCTCTGTTGATAATCTGTAACGGTCTGGGTAAGTGCGATTACTAATGCTGATAACTCAGTTACAGTTAGTGGTGAAGCTACTGGAGCGGACGCTGGGTTGATACTAAATTAAATGAGGACGGAACTTATACATATACATCAGATGTCCTTGAGTCTGGTGCATATACAGTTTCAGTCGTAGCATATAAAGGCGAAGAAGCATCTGAAGTTAAAAATACTGATGGAGCTATCGTTTACGCTAACACACTGGTATTGCAGGTTTTGTTACATTAGCTAATGCATCTACTAAAGGAGTAATTGTATCGGTTGATGGTAAGGAAACAATGACTGATGCAAATGAATATTTCTCTTTAGAAAGTGTTTCAACTGGAGAACACACAGTAACCGTTCGTAAAACTGGATATGAAACGCAAACATTCAATGTTGAAGTTTTTGACGGTAAAGCTTCTGCAGTAATTAAAGATCTTTCACTTATTACTCAAGAAAACATTAAAGTGAATACAACAGTGGTTGACAGTGTTACAGTTGCACCAGTACAAGAAGCAGAAGCAACACTTGAAAAGTGGAACCTAACTTCTGGAAAATGGGAAGAAATAACTTTTGCAACTGATGTTAAAACAAATGCTGATGGCCTTCTTGATATTGAAAATACTGCAGTAGAAGGTGAGTTGAATTTTGGTGACAAACTTCGACTTAAACTTTCTAAAGAATATGCAACTAATCTTTCTGATGCATATTTCTCAACTGATTGGATGGAGTTCACATTAAAAACCGATTCCATGAAACGATAACACAAGCGACTACTACCACAATGTGGTAATAGTCTTCGTTACTATTCTATCGGATAAACCTGCCATTTGGTCAAATCTACTTCTTCTTTTTTGATCATCGATGAAGGAAAAATAAATGTCCATGGTTTACTCGTATTTGCTTTAACGGTAAAGTTATCTAATTTGAAACCGCCACGGGCAATTTCTTCGTTGCTTGCATCCTTTATACCTAATGGAATTTGTTGTAGATTGATATTTTTATCTGATCCATTACGGATTAGAATGGTTACAGTTAATTCCCCATCATCCTGCTTTGCTTGGATTCCCATGAAATTTATTTCTCCAGGTTTCAATGTTTTTGCATTAGCCACTATTTTCTCTAGGTTTTTTTTCGTAGCTTCTGCAATTGACTTCTCCCAGGATTCCTCAAGCTCCAATTGATGTTTTCTCTTCATTTCGAATGCTAAAGACCAATTATTTAATGGTGTTTCGACAGTCCCGACAATATCCTTAGCTTCAAAAACAAACTTCCAAGGTCTCGCTCCATTTGCTGGTATCTTTCCTAATTTTGCAAGATCAAATTCCTTTTTGGCTAGGATTTCTTTATCAGAACCTAGTAATAATATGGTTGTATTTTTAAATTGAATGGCTTTTGGAACAGTATTTCTTATTAACCCCGTTACTAAAATACTATTATTTTTTAACTTTGATAATTCCATCCCATAAATCGATACTTGGTTGATCTTAAGCTTGGGACTTTCATTGTTATGAAAAGCAAATACATAGCGCTCTTCATTTGTCATGTTCCAATGATCCGGTATGGACAATGACGTCTCTATTTCTTCTGTGGTGAGTTCATTTGTGCTTGCATCTAAAAACTCATTTGCATTGACAGCTTGCACATCGTTCTGCTTTTTTTTCTTTACGCTTTTTGATAAGCCAAACATACTATCTTCCTTTCTTAACATCTAGTTTTGTATAATTGCTTCATCCTTCTTGATGGTTTGTTTTATTAATCCATTCAGTCGTAAAGCTAGTTCATATTTAATTTCACGATACGTCGTCTCAAACAGCTTGTACCCTTCTTTTTGAAACAGCTCAATCGGATTTTCCTGTTGATATTGCCTAATTCCAATCCCTTCTTTCAGTTGGTTGATTGAATCTAGGTGGCGTTTCCATAATGTATCAATGACGAATAAGCCGATACCTTTTGATGATGCTTGGATTTTTTCATTTTTGTTATATTCCTGCAGCTTTTTAAGATGTTTATCTACAAATGGTTGAATATATGCTGTTATTTCATCCGTTTTTTCAAATTCTTTACTGGCAAAAGACACATTCGGTAGTAAAACTTTATTCAATTCTTCTTCTAATCTTTCTAAATCCCATTCCTCAGGCAACTGTTCACGATCACAAAATGTAGTAATTAAATCACCTGGAAGGGAGTCTGTTTGTTTTATTAGATAATTCAATGCATCATCTTTTTCTAATAGGCTGTCCCTTAGCTTATAAATAACTCCACGCTGGTCATTGATTACATTCTCTAAATTCAAATTATAATCCCGGAATTGATAATGCACACCTTCACTGATTTTTTGTGCGGTATCAACGAATTTGTGGACACTTGGCGATTTTATCAAACCATTATGCTCTGTTTTAAACTTTGGTTTGGCACGTTCCAATTCATCTGCTGCATAGCGGATGAATAAATAATCTTCTAGGGAAATAATAAATTGAGTTGATCCAGGGTCACCCTGTCGTGCGGAACGTCCTTTTAACTGATCATCAATCCGTCTGCTTTCATTACGCTCTGTACCAATCACATGGAGTCCACCCAGTTCGGCTACACCATCACCAAGCATGATATCTGTTCCACGTCCAGCCATGTTAGTTGCAATCGTTATTTGTTTTTTTTGTCCAGCTAAGGCGATTAAGTTTGCTTCTTGTTGTACACTTTTAGCATTCAGAAGCTGGTAGGTTAAGTTTTCTTGATCTAAAGCTTTGGCAACATCCTCCGATTGCAGTATTGAAGTCGTACCAATCAGAATAGGCTGTCCTTTTGTGTGGCGCTCTTTTACTTCCTGTAATAAAAAGCTGTATTTCTGTTCCCTTGTTGTAAAAATTTTATCGGGACGGTCAATTCGCTGGTTCGGTTTGTTCGTTGGAACCTTCGTAACATTCATTCCATAAATGTCATGTAATTCCTTTTCATCTGTCTTTGCTGTACCAGTCATGCCGGACAATGATGGATACATTCGGTAGTAGTTCTGAATCGTTATGGAAGCATGGGTTTTATTTTCTTCGGTATTCACCAGGCCTTCCTTTGATTCAATCGCTTGATGCAGCCCGTCACTTAGACTACGACCTTCCATAATTCGTCCTGTATTCATATCAACAAGCTTTATTTCCCCTTTTTCCACGATATAGTCGACGTCACGTTCATACAGCACTCTTGCACGCAATGCTTGCAAGAGCGCATGGAATAAGGAGCTATGCTCTAAATCGAATAAATTGTCTACTCCAAATACTTTTTCACATTTAGTTAATCCATCTTCTGTAAAATTAACGACTTTTAATTCAATGTCATAGGTGTAATCATCAGCTGGTTGAAGTGTTTTAATGACACTTGCACATACACCATAAAGGCGGTCACTTGGCTTGTCCTTTCCAGCAATGATTAGTGGTGTTTTTGCTTCATCAATTAAAACACTGTCTACTTCATCAATAATAGCGAAATGGTAAGGGCGCTGAACCTTCTGACTGATAGACTGAACGGTATTATCACGTAAATAATCAAACCCGAATTCCGTTCCAACCCCATATGTAATAGCACATTTGTATGCTTCCTGTTTCTCAAAATTACTTAATCCAGGTACATTAAGCCCAACGGAAAGACCCAGGAATTCATGAATTTGACCGATCAGCTCTTTGTCACGGCGTGCAAGGTAATCATTGACAGTAATAATATGGACACCTTTTCCTTCAAGAGCTACGAGATAGCTTGGAAGGGATGCTACAAGTGTTTTTCCTTCGCCTGTCGCCATTTCAGCAATATTGCCATCTAACAGAACGAACCCGCCGATTAACTGCACATCAAAATGGCGTAATCCAAGCACGCGTCTGGATGTCTCCCTGACAGTTGTAAATGCATCAACAGCTATATCATGGATGGTCTCGCCATTATTTAATCGCTCTTTAAATTCAACCGTTTTGTGTTTTAATTGTTCATCAGTAAAAGCTTTATAATGTTTTTCTTTTACATTGATTAGGTCAACTAGTTTTATATATTTTTTCAATTCACGTAGAGTCTTTGATTGTTGTTTCGTTTTTATAACATTCATTTGTTTAAAACTCCTTAGCTGTTGTTGTTCATATCTTTTATTATAACATGAATAACTTAGGGAAGTATAAAGAATTACAGGGAGGACAACCCATTGCTTCTATGCTAAAATAATACAGAATACATGGGAATACTTAGGAAGCAGGTGTGCAACAATGGAACTTACACTACAACTAATCATTGCCTTTATCCTATCCATGCTTACCGCTTTTTTTGTCACACCTTTAATTAAGCGGCTGGCGATTAAATTAGATGTTGTTGATAAACCAGATGATAAAAGAAAGACACATGAAGGGATTAAAGCAAGCTTAGGCGGTTTGGCAATCTTTATTGGTGCTGTTGTCGGGTTACTATATATTTGGCCGGAGCATGAGCAAATGCTGGGTATTATTATTGGTGCTGTGATTATTTTGGCAACCGGATTTCTGGATGATATTTTCGATCTAAATCCTTTGATGAAATTAGCTGGGCAAATTGCTGCTGCTTCGGTTGTTGTCTATTCGGGAATTATGATTAACAGAGTAACATTGCCGATCATCGGGGTATTGGAATTTGGGGATGTATTTAGCTATCTTGTTACAATATTTTGGATTGTAGCTGCATCGAATGCAATCAACTTAATTGATGGACTGGACGGGCTTGCAGCGGGTGTATCTGGTATTGCATTGACGAGTATATTTATTATGGCATTAATCGATGTCCAGATGATTGTCGTCTATTTAACGATTGTGCTAATTGGAAGTATTGTTGGATTTTTATACCATAATTTCTACCCGGCAAAAATCTTCATGGGGGATACAGGTGCGTTATTTCTTGGGTATGCGATTGCGGTTGTATCGATTTTGGGGCTGTTTAAAAATGTCGCCTTATTCAGCTTTATTGTGCCGATCATAGTTATTACTATCCCTATTTTCGACACATTTATGGCGATCGTTCGCCGTACAAAGAATAAACAAGGTATTGGAACCGCAGACAAAGAGCATATTCATTATAAATTAGTGCAGAAGGGATATAGTCACAGGGCAGCTGTATTGATCATCTATGGATTCAGTGCGTTTTTTGGTGCAATGGCGATCATATTTAATAGTGCAACTTTGCAGATTTCCTTTCTTATCATGGTGATCATTGTGATTGGAATACATCTTGTTGCAGAGGTAACAGGGAATGTGTTTAATGGGAAAAAGCCATTTATTGATGCGATGCGCAAATTGGTGGGGATGCGGGAGAAAGAATAGGCATATCTTTAAAGCTATCTTCTGCCATGTCGTTATTTAACTTACTTCCAGGGACGGGAAAGATGTAATAATCTCGTACGAATCTCAAATGAGGATACGCGAACCTTGGTTTTTTAAAATAGGTTGGACTAACTAAAAACTAAGTTCAAAGTACGTGCTTTTATCAAGATAATTGCTGTTCTGTAAATTGAAAGCTAACGTAAATGGAATAAAAATTTCTAATTTTAATGTTATATCTCAACTTTCGCACCAATAAAATAAGCTCAAACAGTTAACGTTGATCAACCCAAAATGTTTCTAATTGTTGGCTTGACAACCTTGATAAACATAAAAGATCGTTGTACACACAAGTATAAAATGTGCAATTACTGCCGCAGTTGATTTCCGCTGCGGGCAGTTGCTTTCCGCGGGCACGGCCTCAGCCTCCTCGGAAGAAAACCACTTCCTGCGGGGTCTTCAGACTCGTGCTTTTCCCGCAGGAGTCAACTGCCCTCCGCTCCAATCAAATGCGGGTACAGTGCAACATCGATTGTTAAGCATTGCATTACAGTGAATACGAGAGAAAAAATTAAAAATCAGCGGAGGAAATACATGGAGACTCCTGTGGGAGCAGAGGCCTGGATGAGACCCCACAGAGCGTTAGCTCGAGGAGGCTCATCAGCCGCCCACGGAAAGCGACATGTATTTCCGCAGCGGCATTATAGCACATTTCTGCCTTCTAACTTGTTACACATCTTATAGCAAATACGAACCGTTAAACCAAAGTCAACTCGAGTAGTGTATTTTCAGCCTTCCTTATTCCTTCAAGACTTATGTGTTCATTTTACGCTGCGAAAGTTGAGTTATATCTATTCACTATTGATCAAGTTTCTTACATTAACCAACTTCCACAATAAACAAAAAAGCCCTCTACCTTAAAAAGTAAAGGGCTTTTGCTTATTCTCTGCTCATCGTACCTAATTCCAAATGCTCCCTCAATACTTGCTTCGTCTCAGCAAGGGAAGCTTCATCCAACTGCCAATAGTAAGTTCCTCCAGGCTGGTAATCATTCCCTTCAAGGGTAAGTGTATTTATATCGAGGTTTGCACCTTTTGTTCCATAGGATATAAAGCTTTTCATTTCATCAAATGTCATGTTTGTTGTCATATTTTCACCGACGGCTTCAATGATATTGTCGTATTTTAAAACAGAGCCTAATGAGATGGACTTTTTAACAACAGCTTTGATAATTTCCTGCTGCCGTTTCCCGCGTTCGATATCATTATCCAGCTTCCTTGTTCTTGCTAGTGCAAGTGCTTCTTCTCCATTTAGCTCCTGCTCGCCTGGAAGCAAGTGAATGGCATCCTTCGTATCATTGGAATCCTGCTCGCGTAATTCATAGGGCACATCGACTGTAATCCCATTTACTGCATCGACCACATCAATAAATGCATCAAAATTGACTTTTACATAATAATCAACAGGAATATCGAGAAGGTTCTCCACCGTTTCCACCGTTGCTTTAGCCCCACCAAATGCATGGGCATGGTTGATTTTCGTTTCATAGCCTACCTCTGGAATATAAACCAGCGAGTCCCGAGGGATACTTAGTAAATTCACACTCTTGTCTTCCACATTCATTGTAGCGAGCATCAGTGTGTCAGAACGGGAAGCCCCTTCGTTATCACGCTTTTCACTTTCATCAACGCCGATAATCAGGACGGACACATGATCTTCAGCTGGGTTAACCGCCTGATCTCTTAATTCTGATTTCTCTCTGCCATCATCTTTATAGGATTCAGAGAAAACGGAGTCTGCTTTAATATATAGATAGGTTGCATAGGATATGACAGATACGAAAGCAATTAAGAAAAATACTAGTAAGAAGTATGCTCGCTTCCTTAATTTGCGTTTTTTCCTTCTGCGTACCATTCGCGTTTGTGTTGTCTTCTGCTTGTTAGACATTGTAATTCCCCTTTTGGCTCATAGGTTTACTTTATAAGCTTTCTCATTACTGTATTCTGAAGTCATGTCTAGTTAGTGCACTGTTTGCATTTCCTGTTAGCGATTTTTCGACATATTATTGTAGGTCATGCTATATTACCTACGTGCTTTCGACATGTTATGATAGACTAATTTTCATTTTACTATGAATCCATACATCCGTAAACTACTATTCGATTACAGTTTTGTAAGGAAATATTTCTGTTGTAATATAAATAGACGTTTGGAGAGGGAAAAGGTTGCATGAATTAAGAAATAATGAGGCAGTAATTCAGGAACTATGGCTTCTGAATTACTGCCTTTTCGGTTAATGGATCCGCAAATGTATTGCATTTATACCTTACTGCTTATCTTTTCCTGTGTTACATGCTTGCTATTAATCCACATCTCTTTATCATTTAGCTTTCCTCTGTACCAAATATTTCTGCCAACTTTTTCTGTTTTAGTAACGAGAAATTTATCATTTTTATATGGCTTTAGGTCACCATAAATAATGTTGTGCTTTCCACCCCAGGGCCGGGAAAAACCGGACCCTTCACCACTAATATAAAAAGCTTTAGCGTCTTCATCAATTTCTATATTTTGATGAATGGATAGGTCAGTGGATTTCATCCAGCCAATGATATCCTTTTCAGCACTAGGACTTTCACTAAGCAAATAAAATGTTTCTTCACGATAGGTGACCTGTCTTTTTATATAGTAAACATTATGCTTATAGGATTCAGAAGACTTACTTGGTTCTTCATCAACAGGAGTGGAATAGATATCAGATGTCCCTTTTTTAATATGTGCTAGAAGACTGGTTAATTGCGCTTCCTGTTCCCCGCTGGCACTTGTTCCTTTTTTATCCGGCTTAATCAAAAAGTCACTGCCGATCCCGCCATTTATTATCGTGTTTTTATATTCTTCACGTTTCTTTTTGGATAGCTTTTCCCAGCTTGCTAGAAATGCTTCATAGTGTGGTAAAACTTCGTCAACGGATCCGAATTCTTTTACCCTGCCAAATTCAAGCCAAAGTATTTTGCTACAGAATTTTTTCATTTGTCCGATGGAGTGACTAACGAAAATCATCGTCTTTCCTTTTTCTTTAAATTCCATCATCTTGTCAAAGCTTTTTCCGGCAAATGCCTTATCCCCAACAGACAGAGCTTCGTCAATAATTAAAATATCAGGATCGACACTTACTGAAATCGCAAAACCCAGCCTTGATTTCATCCCACTGGAATAGGATTTCACTGGTTGATCAATAAAACTTCCAAGCTCGGAAAACTCAATAATGCCAGGCTCTAACTGGTTAATTTCTTCCTTACTAAACCCGAGCATCAATAGTTTTAATTCAATATTATCGCGTCCTGTTAAATCGCCTTTCAGCCCGGAAGCAACTGCAATTAGCGAGGTTTTCCCATTTACGTCAATCTTCCCAGATGTTTCTGGAACGATACCAGCAATGATATTGGATAATGTAGACTTTCCTGACCCATTGATACCAATAAATCCAATGATATCACCTTTTTCTGCTTCGAAGTTTACATTGGTTAAAGCATAGAAGTCTTCCCCGAAGCTTTTAGGTGTAAGTAGATCTAATAAACGCTCCTTGGATCCATGATATAGTCGATACTTTTTTGAAATGTTCCTAGCGATAATCGCTTTTTTCATCATTTTCACATGCCTTTACAAGTAATCAATAAAGTGTTTTCTGAATTTCACGTGAAGCATGGAGCCAAACAGGAATAACCCAATCACGATGCCCCAGAAAATCAATGTATACTCCCAATGCGTGATAAAATGCCACTGTGTTCCAAATAATGCCGCTCGATAGCCTTCAATTAAATAGTATAATGGATTGAGCTTCATCAGATTCATTATTGTTGGAAAACCCGCCAGAAGTGTTATTGGCCACAGGACACCTGATAAATACAGCATCATCCTTAGTGTTGAGTTTAATAGCATGTGTACATCTCTAATAATTGTCGATAATGTTGATGTAATCAGTGCGATGGCATATAACAGACATAAAGCAGCAAAGATATAATAGATAAGCTGCAAATAATAGATGGAAGCAAAGTAACCAATAAATTGTAAGATAATGATCGACAACCCTAACATAAATAAGTGAACATAAAATTGTGAAAATATCACATAGCTAGGGATGATACTCATCGGAAAATTCATTTTCGATAGCATTCGCAGTCTTGAATAAATGGATTTAGACCCTTGGATCGTGGACTGGTAAAAGAAAATCCATAAGAAGAATGCAGCTAGCAGCCAACTGAAAAACTGTATTTCTTCACCTGCTACTATGATTGGGTTTCGCTCCCGGAGTGTTCCAAATACAAACCAGTAAATAAGGATTTGAATTGCTGGATTAATTATCTCCCACGCCATGCCCAAATAATTATTTTTATTTTTACTTTTTAATTCATATAACGAAAGCCGTCGAATTAAATAAAAGTGTTCGATTTGCTCTTTAATAATCGTCATTGCAGATTTCATTTGTGTATCCTTTCAGATCTATATACATCATTTCATGTTAAATTATACAAGTTAAAGATGTAAAAGACAATAATCCTAAGGTTTGTGTTTAAAAGGCTGTATCATACCGTAATGGATAGAAAATGTGGTGTAACACGCACTACAAGAAAAACCTTTTTCCACAGGCGACTGGTGATTCCGACCGGTGATTATTGCAAATACTTATAGCAAACAGATTATGTGGCAGCCTATAGATTTTGCAGCATTAGTCTTTTGGTAGAAAGAGTTAGCGTAGTCCTAACTTGTTGGAAAAAATCTAAGAAAAAAACCGCCTCATTTAGTGTCGCCGATTTGCACTTTTTGAGACAGTTTATTTGCTACAGGAACTTTTTCATTTTCCTCGATGCCAAGCAGTAATTTTGCCAAATTCATGCTGGCATTACCATTGGAGTATTCGTTCCACTTCGCTGCAAACGCATGAATCTGATGTTTGTCAAAAGCATTTTCTTTAATTGCCCGGATCATTGCTTCCGTTGAAAATACAACAGGTCCCGGCATTTGATTCTCATAATCTGGTATTAATCCACTGGTAACCTTGTATTCTTCTATATCATATGCAAAGAAAATCATCGGTTTTTCAAGTAACGCATATTCAAATGGAATCGAAGAATAGTCAGTGATTAACAAATCAACCGCAAGCAATAAGGAATTCGTGTCCTTCACATCAGATACATCAAAAGCAAAGTCCTGATACGCTTCACGTAATGTGTAATCAACAGCTGGATGGGCTTTAACAAACAGCACATAGTCATCGGAAAGCTGTTCATAAAGCTTTTTAATATCCAGTTCAAATTCAACATTTGATAACTGCTGTGCGCGAAATGTTGGAGCATAAAGCATTATTTTCTTCCCATGAATTACAGGATATTGGTTGATTAAATCTTGGTAAATCCGTTGTTTTTCACTTTGGTCAAACAATACATCCGTCCGCGGTGTTCCAGTACGAATGATCCGATCATCTGTTACGCCAAAGCTTTCCTTAAAAATAGTTGCCATTTTTTCGGAACCGACGACACAATAATGAAAGTTATCATAAACCTTTTGAAAACGTTCCCTTGCTTTTTGAGTTCTGTACTTAATCGAAGGGTCAAGCAAACCGAATTGTTTAATCGCACCAGCTGCATGCCAGAGCTGGATACAGTTTGTCCCCTTTTTGAATGTTGTCGCAGCTAAAAAGCCATAGTACGTATCTACTAAAATAGTCGTTGCCGTTGCAAGATGATAAATAGATTGCAAGTAAGCGATTGGACTTCTCATATCAAATGGGATGATCGTACCAATCGATGGATCAAATTCATACCTGCAGGAACGTCCCTTCAAGATGATAATTTCTTCATCAGAAAGCTCTCTTAACGAACGTGCTGTATAAAAAATATTATCCCCAAATGAAGCAACACCAACTGTTTTCTTCTTATGAGGACATAGCTTGAACGTATGAAAGAGGATACGGAAAACAAATAAATAGAGAGTAATTCCCAGTTCTCTAACCATTATTCACTTTGTTTAAGTCTGTTTTAATTTTGGTAGTTGATATCCCAACAGTTCGGGGTAAATAAACAACTTCGCAATAATCCTTTAAGAAGTCGAATTTACCTTTCCAGTCGTCTCCCATGACAAAGATATCAACATCATGTTTTTTTACATCCCCTATTTTTTGTTCCCATGTATGCTCTGAGATAACTTCATCCACATAACGAATCGCTTCAAGGATTGCTTTACGTTGCTCGAACGTATAATAAGCTTCTTTTCCTTTAAGTGCATTAAACTCATCTGCTGATATAGCAACAATCAGATAGTCACCGTATTGTTTAGCACGACGTAATAAATTTATATGTCCAGTATGGAGCAAATCAAATGTTCCATAGGTGATTACTTTTTTCATAGTGTTTCTCCTCCAATATCAAATGAAATGCACATAGGCTTAGGTGTTAGTTCAAAAAAGTTGCAAAATTAGAAGCAAGAAGGTCGAGGCGGTGAAGCCTTGAGCACCCGTAATGTCCATGAAAAGGCACATTAGGAGTGAAAAGGCGAGCCAACGAAGCGATTTTGCTGCGTATAATTCGGTGACTTATTGACCACCTTCTAAGATGTTAATTTCACTTATAATTATAATACCATAACTTTACACAGAGTTAACACTGGATTAACAAATTATTAATAAATTCTCTCGAAATATTACATGAAACGAGATAAAGTTTTTCCTTACAGGACGAAAAAATGTATACTAGTACGTAAATACTATGATTGGTATTGAAAATAATGATTATTAATACAGTGATAATCTGAGGAGTGAAATCATGAGTAAAGTTTCTGTTATTATACCTGTTTATAATACGGAGGAATTTCTAGAACAAAGTATTCAATCTGTTTTAAACCAGATATTTCAAGAATTTGAAATAATTATTATAAATGATAATAGTAATCCTAATTGCACAAAAACTATAAAAAAAATTGAAGAACTAGATAGTAGGATTAAAGTATATCAATTCAATGAAACTAGGGGAGTAGGTGCAGCCAGGAATTTTGGGGTAAAAAATGCATCTGGAGATTTTGTATATTTCTTGGATAGTGATGATTATTTACCTGATGATACGCTTCAATTATTAGTTAATAATATAGACAAGTTTGATATGATTTTTGGGAAAATTAAGAAGACCCATTTAAGTGAAGTGCCTGATGGAGATAAGTATGAAACGAAAGAAGATGCAGTAAAAGAAGATGCCCATGAAGAAGCAGATGAAATTGATGTCTTAGAAATAGAAGATGAGCAAGAAGCGCGCCTATACACGAGTGAAAAGTTCAATTTAATAAAAAACAAGTCAGCACTTAATAAATTATTTAATTTAGAGTATGTAAAAAGAAACAATTTGCGTTTTTCTGAAGATGTTTTACGTTACTCAGATTTAGCATTTATGATTCCCGCATTGGTATACACAGAGAAAATCCCTTATTTAAAAAACTGCTTGTATTATAAAAGAAAAAGGAATGATCCAATATCAAATCCCGGATTAATGCAAGCACCCGCAGAGGACAGAATTAAAGACTTTTTGTCTATGTACATCGATTTAAAGAAAAGATATTCAGACAAGGAAGTGAGTGATTTTCTGGATAAAGAGTTTGTAAGTTACTATAGTAGACCTATTGTAAGGTATTTTAAGAAAAACGAAAATGTAGATAAGGTTTTTAATTTGTTAGTGGAATCTACAAGGAGATTAGACCTTTCTATCTCAAGTAAAACATCTAAAATGATTAGCAAAGAAATTAGATGTATTAAAGAGGACGATATATATAAATTTAAAAAGCTAAATTTGAAACATCACAGAAAGAGAAAAATTAAAAGAGCGTTAAAAGGTAGAACGAAATTCTATATACAATTATATAGGGCAGTATTTCTAAAATTACCAATTAAAGAAGATACAGTAGTTTTTGAAAGCTTTTTAGGGAAGTCCTATTCAGATAGTCCAAAATATATTTATCAGCATATGTTAGAGACCAATAGGAAGTATAAATATGTTTGGATATTTAATGAAAAGAAAAGTATTCCAGGAAATGCTATTCAAATAAAGCGCTTTGGTTTAAGATATTATTACTATTTGGCCAGAGCAAAATATTGGGTAAGTAATTCACGTTTACCTAAAACTCTTAACAAAAGAGAAGGAAATATTTATTTACAAACATGGCATGGAACACCACTAAAGACATTAGTTTTTGATATGAAAGATATTTTTTCAGCAGATCCGAAATACAAGAAGAACTTTTATCAGCAATCAAGAAGATGGGATTATTTAAGCTCTCCGAATGCTTATTCCTCTGAAATTTTTAGAAGAGCTTTTAAACATGAAAATAAGATGCTAGAGTTCGGGTACCCAAGAAATGATATTTTATATCAAAAGAATACAAAAGAAGAAATAAATCAACTGAAAAAGCAAATGTGTATCCCAACAGCCAAAAAGGTTATCTTATATGCACCTACGTGGCGTGATGATGAATTTCTTTCAAGAGGAAAGTATAAATTCACATTAAATTTGGAGTTAGATAAGCTACAAAATGCATTAGGTAACGAATATATAGTATTATTACGCACACATTATTTTATTGCTGATAACCTAGATGTATCAGAATATGAAGGTTTCGTATATGATTTTTCACGTTATGAAGACATAGCAGAGTTATACTTGATAGCAGATATTTTAATTACAGACTATTCTTCTGTGTTCTTTGATTATGCGAATTTAAAAAGACCAATCTTATTTTACACATACGATCTGGAAAAATATCGTGATAAATTAAGGGGATTTTATATTGATATAGAAAAAGAAGTACCGGGGCCATTATTGATGACTACAGAGGAAGTTATTCATGCTATTACGAACATCGATGAGGTAAATAAGAAGTTTGAGAAGAAATATGATGACTTCTATAATCGATTTTGCAAATGGGATGATGGACGTGCATCTGAAAAAACGGTTAATGCGGTATTTGAAGAAGACCCAGGAAAATAATATAAGATAGTTAAACATGGGTTTTTTAAAAATCCATGTTTTCTTTTTCATGAATGTTATATTATAAGGTAGATGATTATTCAGATTTTGAAAAGGAATGATAAATTGAAAAAAAATAAGTTTTTAATAAAAATTAAAAGAAGTAATTATATAAAAGCCACTTTACGATTACTTTTTCTTTGCGCAAGTAAATTACCAACCAACAAAAATACAATTATTTTTGAAAGCTTTTTAGGTAAGCAGTTTAGTGACAATCCGAAAGCAATTTATGAATACATTAATAAGAATTATCCAGAGTATAAAATGTACTGGAGTGTGGATCGGAAACACAAACATAATTTTAAAAATGAAGATCTCAATTGCTTAACGCGATTTAATATAAAATGGATATATTTAATGGCTACGTCAAAATATTGGGTAGTAAATAGTAGGTTACCTTTGTGGATCCCAAAACCGAAAAATACAATATATATCCAGACATGGCATGGTACACCGCTGAAAAAACTAGGAATGGATTTAAATGAAGTGCACATGCCAAATGTGACTACTGCTTCCTATAAAAAGGATTTTCTTAATGAATCTAGTAAGTGGGATTATTTAATATCTCCTAACCAATATTCCACAGATATATTTAAAAGAGCATTTGGCTTTAATAAAACAATTATCGAAAGCGGATATCCTAGAAATGATGTTTTATATACACATAACAACGAACAAGATATTAAGAAATTAAAGAACAAATTGAATATTCCCTGTGATAAAAAAGTCATTCTGTATGCACCTACCTGGCGTGACGACGAATATTATGACACAGGTAAATATAAATTTAATATAAAATTGGACTTGGACAAACTAAAGGAAGAGTTGGAGGATGGGTTTATTGTTTTACTTAGAATGCACTATTTAATTGCAGAAAAGTTAAACTTAACACCATATGAAAACTTCGTATATGATTTTTCTGGATACAATGATATTAATGAACTATACTTGGTATCCGATTTATTGATTACAGATTATTCCTCAGTGTTTTTTGATTATGCGAATCTACGAAGACCAATACTGTTCTTTGTATACGATATAGATAATTACCGAGATAATCTAAGGGGATTTTATTTTAATATAGAAGAACATTCTCCGGGGCCTTTATTAAAGGACGCCGATCAAATAATCTATCATATTAAACTAATTGAAAAAAACGAGTATACACTTCCTTACTCATATAAAAAGTTATATCAAAAATTTTGTTATCTAGAAGATGGATATGCTTCTAAAAGATTAACTGATAATATATTTGGGGAAAGGAATAGCAACTGAGAGGAGCTATAAAGTTGAAAAAAATAACACCTGTAATAATAATTAGATCATTAAAAGAAGTTCGAGGTGGAATTACAAGAGCGACTTTTACGAGAGCTAATGCCCTGGCAGAGCATTATAAAAATGTAAAAATTATTACATTACTTTACCAACAATCTCATAATAAAATTATTAAAGGTCTATATGAAAAAGGGCTATTAGCAAAAAATGTTCAGGTGCTTAACTTTTTTGAAGATATAAAACGAGTTAATAAGCGTGTTAAGAGACCTAATAAGAATGAGAAAAATACAATTAAAGAAAAGGACCATATTGAATTTATTGATCAAAAACAGAAAAGAGAACAATCCTATCGTTATTATAATAATGGTCTGTATATTAAATATAAAAGATTTGATCAAGAAGGTAATTTGAAGTTTATTGATTTTATGGATGAAAGTGGGTATAGAATTAGAAGAGAGGAATTCGATGAAAAAGGATTTTTAGTCAGGACAAGGCATATGGACCTAATAAATAATAAGCCAAGATTAGATAGGTATTTTTCAATTGATAAGAATTGTTTTTTAACCATATGGATTAATCCTGAAACCGGGAAAGAAGAAAATACAATTTTATTTAATAAGGAACCTAAAGAATATAAAACCCTATATAAATGTCAAACAGAATGGTTACAGTCTAAAGTGGATGAAATTAAATATCCGTGTGTTATGACTGAACAAAGAAGCTCAGATAAGATGATGCGGGAAATAAATCATAAAAATATAAAAAAGATATCAATAGTACATGGCAATCATTTAGAAGCCCCCTTTGATGATATTACCAGGATAAAAAAAGGGTATAATAATCTATTTGATCGTGTTGACGAAATAGATAACATAGTTTTTTTAACTAATGAACAAAAAAGGGATGTTGAAAAAGTTTATGGCCCAAACAAAGGTTATTGTGTGATTCCACATCCATGTAAACAAATTGATAATAAAGTAATTAATAAAAGTGATGAAACTTATAATCCTTTGCTTGCAGTGACATTAGCTCGTTTTCATCACGATAAAAGATTAGATGAAGCGATAAGTGCATTTCAATATGTAGTTAAAGAAATACCTGATGCAAAGTATTATATATATGGCTACGGCCCAACAAAAGGAAAATTGCTACAATTGATTAAAGAGCTTAATTTGGAAAACAATGTATTATTAAAGGAATATGCAACCAATCCTGCAGCCGTATACAAAACAGCCTCCTGCTCCATATTAACATCAGCACAGGAAGCGTTCGCAATGGTAATAACTGAAAGTTTGGCTGAAGGAACACCTGTAGTAACATATGATACAAAATATGGTCCAAATGATATAATAAGAGAAGGCATCGATGGATATATTGTACCACAGGGTAATCGAAAAGAACTCGCAGAAAAAATAATAAAAATTATGGAAAGTAAACTATTACAAGGAAAACTTTCTAACAATGCTTATGAGGTTAAAAAGACTTATAGTAAAGAAAAATATATTAACAATTGGTTAAAGATAATCAATTCTAAATAGCAAATTTGGTTTTTTGGTTTTGATATATTTAGAACGCTTATGAAGACCAATGGAGTACCTTTTATTGACGGAGTAATCACTGGATAGTCATTTGATTTTTTAAATAGATGAAATATTGAAAATTATGACATATGTGCTGTATCTAAGTAATAAACGACGGAGTCATATACGACTTAGCTGAGAGGTTGTGCAAGATGCCGAATGAATCAAATACAAGAAATCTAGTATCCATCATGGATATTGAATTTATAAATATGACGAAAGAGGATTTTTTACATAATCAGATTTATCCTGGCTTAAGCAGACAGGATAAATGCTTTGTTGTAACAGCAAACCCGGAGATCGTCATGCGGACAAGAGATGCAGCTTCCTATAAAGCGATTGTTGAAAAGGCAGATTTTGTTGTACCAGATGGCGCCGGAGTTGTCATGGCTTCAAAATTTATTAAAAACCCACTCAAGGAGAGAATCCCTGGCTTTGAACTGATGATCAGTTTGCTTGAACATGCTGAGATGGAGGGCTTATCCTGTTATTTTCTCGGTGCAAAGGAATATGTAAACGAGAAAATGGTACAGGAAATTAAAAAGCGATATTCAAGCTTGGAAATAGCGGGAAGCCATCATGGGTTCTTTGCATTGGATGACACTTCGATTGCTAAACAAATTATGGCAGCAAAGCCGGATGTGGTATTTGTTGCACTTGGTTCTCCAAGGCAGGAAATATGGATTAGCAGGTATATTGATCAATTTGATAAAGGTCTTTTTATTGGAGTTGGTGGCAGCTTTGATGTGTTGGCTGGTGAAGTGAAACGAGCACCGGATAAATGGATCAAATATAATCTTGAATGGCTATACAGACTGTTGAAACAGCCATTCCGGTTGAAGCGATTTTTGAAGTCGATTGAATTTATGATACGAATGTTGCTGAAAAGGAAGTGATTCTACGGGATTGCTTCCTTTTTTGTGCTTGGTATGGTGTGGCTGGTGGTGTGGGAGCGCGCGGGGAATCGCTAGGAGCGAGCGGATATCGCCCGGAGCGAGCGGGATATCGCCGGGAGAACGGGGAAATCGCCGGGAGAGCGGGAATATCGCCAGGAGAGCGGAGGAAATCGCCGGGAGAACGGGGATATCGCCCGGAGAACGAGGATATCGCCGGGAGCGAGCAGGATATCGCCGGGAGAGCGGGAATATCGCCAGGAGAGTGTAGGATATCGCCGGGAGAGCGGGAATATCGCCAGGAGAGCGAAGGATATCGCCCGGAGCGAGCAGGATATCTATAACTATTTCATTAACTCAGTAAAACCACATAAAAAAGAAATCAGATCTATAGCCGATTTCCCTAGGTAAAAAAACTGTATAAACAATGATCAATTGATAGGTTTAAACTACCCAGCCATCCCAAGCCATTCTAAATCAATCCAAAAGACTGCGTTAGGAAATAAGCGTTTTTAAAAAAAATAATTCTAGCCGGGAGCATCTTCTCCTAACTAGAATTAATCAATGAAAATATTACGATTTGAATTCAGTTATTGGAATAGTGTAGACGTTAGAATCTTGACTACCTACAAATATGGTATCGTTAATAATTATAGGACCAGCTGGAGCTAAGGTTCCCCCTACTTCAACCTCTTTAATTAACTCTCCACTTTCGGCATCTAAAGCATACATCATACCTTTTGCATTACCAAAATATACAATTCCATCTTGGGCAACTGGGGGACCTTTTATGACTTCATTTTCAAATTTCCATAATTTCTCACCAGTTTGCAAGTGGTATGCATAAAATGTTTTTGTAATTGGACTTCCAACAAAAATGGTCTCTTCATAAATTATAGGTGCGCCCGATTTATTATTTGGTACGGATTCACCAGTTCCTAAAACATCTTCCCAAATAATTTCACCAGTATCTGCATCCATTGCATACATAACATGATCTCTTAAACCATTATTATCTGTGATGCCTGTTGTAAGCACGATGCCATCTTCAACAACGGGTGGAACATCATCCACACCAGCTAGGACTTCAGGTAAATCTGTCTTCCATTTTATACGGTCATTAGTGAGGTCATAAGCAAAAAAACTAAAAGGCAACTCTTTACTCGTTCCTACATATAATGTATCTTCATGAATCATTGGGGCTGACATACTTGCTTGACCTAATTTTTCTTGATGGAGAAGCTCTCCGCTACTTGCATCCAACTTATATAAATGCCGATCACCTGTAACTGCATATATTGCACCTTCATAAAAGGCAGGAGTAGGCATCACTTCACCCTCCGTATTATACTTCCAAAGGATTTCTCCATTTTCTGAATTCAATGCAAGGACACCGCTTTTCCCTGTACCTCGAATGCCATTCTCCTGAAAATGCCTATTTCCAAATCCAACATAAACCAATCCATCATAATAAATCATTTCAGAATGAATCCAATTGGGCGCTTGATTTTCCCAAACCTTTTCCCCTGTATTAATATCAAATGCATGTAAATCACCATTATTGTGGTTACCTATATATAAATGATTGTTTACAATTACAGGGGTTGCACGAACCTCTTCAGTTGTTTTAAACGTTTTCTTTTCAAGTGCTTTTGATCCATTGGAATATACAGCATTATTGGTAGCATTCATTCGATATTGTGACCACTCTTTTGGACCAGCAAATTCATTATTCGATGATGAAGTGAACCACAGTAATCCAATGATAAATAAAGAAAAGATTCCTGAAAAAATTAGTAATTTCTTCATATGTTAAACCCCTTGGTGCCGAGTTATCTAATTTAATAAGCTTGATAATCCTCAGTATTTTTATCTTCCGCACTATATTCCGTTTCGAATTTTTGTGTATGCATAATTGGTAAATCCAAATGCTCTCTCAAGTCTTGTGAAATTTCTGCTCTGCTTTCTTCATCCACTTGGTAATACCATATACCATCATCCATAATACCGCCATCACCTTCAAGGCTAACAGATTCGATGGCAACATCTGAATTCATCCCATAGCTTAAGAAACTTTTCATATTATTAAACGTTAAATTGGTCGTCATATTATTTCCAATTGCCTCAATCAGGTTATCCAGTTTTAAGACAGTTGAACCGGAAGTCACCTTATCAGCAATAATTTTAATGATGTCTTGCTGGCGTTCACCACGTTGGATATCACTGTCATATTTTCTGGAGCGCGCTAATGCAAGTGCTTTCTCGCCATCAAGCCTTTGATAGCCTTTATCAATTTTGATCGTATTTTCTTGCCCCTTCGTATTAATCTCACTCATGTCAAAAGGTACATTATAATTAATTCCACCAACTGCATCTACCACTTCGATGAATGCTTTGAAATTAACTTTCACATAATAATCAACAGGTACATCCAGGAAGTCCTCTACCGTTTCGATGGATGCCTTCACCCCGCCATAACTATGGGCATGATTAATTTTCGTTTGATAACCCACCTCTGGAACAAATACACGGGAATCCCTTGGAATACTCAATAGCTTTACATTGCTGTCCTCTTTATTAAAAGTTGCCAGCATCAATGTGTCAGAAAGGGGAGAATAATTTTCACGTTCCTCACTTTCATCGATTCCTAAAATAAGAATGGACACATTATCCTCCACCGGGTCCACCGCTTCTTCTCTCAGCTCGGAGGTCTCATTATCCCTGCCAATATCCTCATACGAGTCATCCACAGCCTTTTCAGCTTTCGTGTATAAATGAACTCCATAGGACAGAATGGTTATTAAAATAGCCAAGACGGGTATTCCTGTATATAATAGGATTTTCTTTTTCTTACTCTTCTTTTTATTGGTACGCTTGTCAGTTCTTGTCTCAATTTGATTGTTTTCAGACATTTTTGGTCACCTCATAAAAACGTGCTACTTTTTATTTTACTATTAAGTAGTCGTTTCGTAAATCAAAAAATTAATCACCCACATAAAAGTTTATGCAATTTCGAATTTATTTATTTCTAGGAAGGAAGATGAAGTTGAAAAAACAAAAAATTTACTTTTTATGTAATTCCGTTGACATCAAACGAGGTGGCTTAACAAAAGCATCACTCAAACAGGCTTCTATGTTTGCAGAATTAGGCTATGAGACTGAAATAATTACCTTTAATTTCAATTCATATTATCCGTATATAAGACAAAAACTTGTAGAACTTGGGAAAGTCAATAAACATGTACTGATTAGAAATATGTATGAAGAATTAGAAGGATTTAAACATCCAGTTGAATTAAAACAAAAATGGAAACCCGCCAACCTGAAAAAACTAGCGAATGGTGGTGCTTTAAGCAGGCGGGAAGGACATAATGCTTATCGTGTTCTTGAAAATGGTTTTTACACAAAGTATATTGGCTTAAGCAATGAAAACACATTAAAACTAATTGACTATTTCAATGAGAATCGTTATCGCACTAGACGAGAGGAATTCGATCCATCAGGAAAATTGAAACGGAGCATCTATATGGATCTGGAAACAAATAAACCGCGTCAAACGATTTATTTTGATAAGAAAGGCTCTGCTTATTTATCTGCCTGGTATAATTTAAAAAAAGATAAATATGATCGCATCCATCTGTTTAGTAAAAAAGGGGAGCTTGAACATGAGTTTACCGGTGATATCATCAAATTGAAATTGGCATGGTTAAAGGATTTGATCAAGGATGATGAACACCCAGTAATTGTATCAGACACAAGAAGTACAGATGCTGTTCTTACAGGATTAAAGGCCAAACAGGCGATAAAAATTTGGCGTCTCCACAGCCATCACCTTGGTGCGCCATATAAAGATGATTCTCCTGTAGCAGATAAAGTGGAGCATGGTTTAACCAATATGAATAAATTCGATGGGATTGTTTTATTAACAAACCAGCAAAAGCAAGATATAAGTGAGAAATATGGTAATGAAGAAAAAATGGTTGTGGTACCACATTACCATGAACAGAACAAATCATTTTTAGATAAATTAAAACCAACGATAAAAGATGAAAAACGTGCAGTTGTAATCAGCCGGCTGTCCACCTTAAAACGTGTTGAGCATACCATCAAAGCATTCAGAATAGTTGTAGATAAGCTTCCCGAGGTCAGATTAGATATTTATGGTAAAGGCACTGAAGAAGGAAAACTAAATAACTTGATTACGCAATTAAAATTAGAAAAAAACGTGCAATTAATCGGATATACGCAAACTCCAGATAAGAAATATGAAAATGCCTTATTCTCTGTGTTAACATCAAAAAGTGAAGGATTCTCGTTAGCTATATTGGAATGTATGGCGAATAAAACCCCAGTGATCAGCTATGATATCAAATACGGACCTAATGATTTAATTGAAGATAGAACAAATGGCTTTATTGTGGCAAATAGAAACATCAATGCACTTGCCGAAAAAATGATACATCTATTTGAGCACCCAACAGAAGCAATTAAAATGGGCAAGAATGCTGAGCATTTCATACAGGCAAATTTTAGTAAAAAATCCTATGCTGAGAAATGGGATAAATATGTGCGGCACTTAATTGATCAGAAAGCTAGTGTGAAAGGTTAGATTTTGAGTAAAGCATCTTCAGTAATATGCTGAAGGTGTTTTATTATTTTATACGCTTTATCCTTGAAATTTATAATGAGGTTTCAAAATGAAAGCCTCTATTGTCAGTGATTGCATTGATTACAAATTGAACGTTACACCCACCGTATCGCTATTTCGAATCAACGGATCCAGTTCGATGCTAAAGATCTAAGAAAAAATTCTCTGCTTTTAAATAGAAACGTTCGTTAGTTTTAAAAGAGATATCAGTTGGCTTGGATGGAGCGACAAGTACGGCTCTTACACATTTTACGATATTACTATCTGCATCATTTTCAAAGGATTCGTATCGTTTAAACATAATTACAGTTTTATCCTGGATTCCCAAAAAAACACTATTTTATAACGAGGAATGTGATTATAAAGGGATTTAGACATATAAATCTTCGTTACATATATTTTTTGTATAACGAGGCAAGAATGTTGTTGTATCGGCAATTGTAGACTAACTCGTTATAAATTCCAGGAATCCAGGTTTTATGCGTAATATCCACAAGCACTACAAAAAAAGTTTCGAGCAGGTATTAAATAGATCCAGAAGCACAGCTAATGATGTTTTAGTATCTCGGAATCCCTGATGTCAGAATTGGAGTTATATCAGCGTTAAAACTGTGCTCCTTTTATTATGGAATAAAGTTTTTTACTTGCTGAACATAGTGGAGAGATAGCTGCACATGTAGTATAAATTAGTTGTATATTGGCGGTAATTTTAATTTATTTCTGTACAAACCTTTATTCGAAATGTGAACTTCTTATTCTACCTTCATGTTCAATAGAGCGTAATGCGAGTGTTGCTAAAATATCTTCCTGCTTTTTACTGCTGTTTGTCAAAGAGGTCAGTTGCTGTGAATTAGCAATAATTTGCTTGTGGTTTTGATCAACCTTATCTTTATTTCTGTCTGTTTTCTCTTCAAGGCTTTTGGTAGAGGCATTCATATCCATCCGCAAAGAGGTTAACTGCTCCGAGTTAGTTATAATCTGCTTGTGATTACGATCAATCTTATTTGAACTTTCACTCACTTTGTCTTCAAGACGCTTAATACTGGCAGCTAAGTTCTTGATTTCGTCTTTGGTAGCCATGTCTTTGATGTCATCCTTGGAAGCCATGTTCTTGAAGTCGCTTTTGGTAGCCATGTCTTTGATATCAGCCTTGGAAGCCATGTTCTTGAAGTCATTTTTGGTAGCCATGTCTTTGATATCGTCCTTGGAAGCCATGTTCTTGAAGTCGCTTTTGGTAGCCATGTCTTTGATATCGTCCTTGGAAGCCATGTTCTTGAAGTCGCTTTTGGTCGCCATGTTTTTGATATCGTCTTTGGAAGCCATGTTCTTGAAGTCATTTTTGGTAGCCATGTCTTTGATATCGTCCTTGGAAGCCATGTTCTTGAAGTCACTTTTGGTAGCCATGTCTTTGATGTCGTCCTTGGAAGCCATGTTCTTGAAGTCGCTTTTGGTAGCCATGTCTTTGATATCGTCTTTCGTTGCCATGTTATTACTCATAAACTCTATACGATTCATGATCTGATTTAGCACATTTTCATTCATTTATAATCCTCCTCTCTCAAATAAAATTTCGATAGCCTTTTGTAACTTCCCATATCTTAATAAGAATATACCACTTCATTGTAAAAGGGGCAATTTGTTAAAAACTGCAATTACACGTCGAAAAGCAGAATTTCCATAGATTCTTTCTCGCAAAAATTAATTTTCTTTAATAATGATCGATTTTTATACACAGTACACATTGCAAAAAACAAAATAACACTATTTTAGATTTTTATAAATCTGAAAAACTTTCAAGATTTATAAGATTTATGGGATATTTTTTTAAAAAAGTATCCTTTTGCCCCAAAATCTCTCCCGCACTCGATAGTAGTTATGAAAGGGAGGTGAGTCACATGGCGGTAGCGGAAATGACAAATACCCAGTTGCAATTGGTGCTTAATGATGGGATTGATACATCAACTGGGTTACCAGTCTACAAAACGAAAAGCTTTAACAGTGTGAAAACAACTACAACTGCAGATCAATTATATGCAGTAGCAGTGGCGTTCGCAGGCTTGCAGGAGCGAAATCTTTACAATATTCACCGTAAAGACAGCTCGGATATCAGGCAGGGTTAAAGCTTAAAAATCTAGAAGGAAGGGAGGTCAGAACATGAAAAAGCTGGAGCTTAAATTTGAAAACTATGATGGGAAAATCGTAACATACTCACTCGATAAACCGATCGAACCAGTTGACCCGGCAGCAATTAACGCTGCAATGGATGAAATCATCGCACAAAATGCGTTTACATCATCTGGCGGTGAACTGATTGCTAAGAAAAGTGCTCGATTGGTTGAGCGAATTGTCGAGGAAGTGGACTTGGGACTATAAATTGAAACTTTTTAAACAGACCAGCGGCGGGGCCACTGGTCTGTTTTAGTTAGACGGGTTGTGTGATGGTGGGTGGTGAAAGTGGATGGGCGGTGGAAGTGGTGAGGATGATGTTACTGGTTGAAGTTGAGAGATGACGTGGTGAAGATGAGAAAAAAGTGGGGAAGTTGAGAACGCTGGGAAGAAGTTGAGAGATGCCGGTTGAAGTTGAGAGATGACGTGGGGAAGTTGAGAAAAAAGTGGGGAAGTTGAGAACGCTGGGAAGAAGTTGAGAGAAAAGGCCGAGGAGTTGAGGGGGAGACACCGGTTGAAAGTTGAGAGAAAAAGCTGCGGAGTTGAGAGACGCCAGCCGAAAGTTGAGAGAAAGCAGTGGAATATGCAATTTTCTCTCAACTTCCTGGAATTCTCTCTCAACTTTGGGCAATTCTCTCTCAACTATAAGTGCCCGTCTCTCAACTTCCTAAGATTCTCTCTCAACTTTGCGTAACCCCGGCGAAAGGCCGTGCAGCCCCGCTCAAAAGCCGTGCACCGCATGCGAAAAGTCGTGCAGCCCCGCTCAAAAGCCGTGCACCGCATGCGAAATTCGCGCACTTGCTCGAAAGCCGTGCATCGCATGTGAAAAGTCGTGCAGCCCCGCTCAAAAGCCGTGCACCGCATGCGAAATTCGCGCACTTGCTCAAAAACCGTGCACCGCATGCGAAAAGTCGTGCAGCCCCGCCCAAAAGCTGCGCACCGCATGCGAAAAGCTGTGCAGCCCCGCTCGAAAGCTGTGCACCTCATGCGAAAAATCGCACATGCCCGCCCAACAGCTGCGCACGCCTACTCAAAAGTTACACAGCCTCGTCCAAATGCTGCACACACCCATCCAAATTCACAATAATTATGAGAGGAGGAATTTCAATGGAAACCTGGATACCTTTTCTAACTGAAGTTGGTTTTCCGATTGCGGTGACATTTTACTTGTTGCACCGGATTGAGGGAAAGTTAAATCAGCTAATCGAATCGATTCATGAGTTGCCTGAGAAGATGAAGTGATTAATTTTCTATGATAATTAAAAATAAAAGGACAATGTTCATATACGTAGAACAGAGTCCTTTTTCATAAGGGATCCAGAGGTTCAACTAAAATAAGTATTAGCAGTGTTTACTATTTTTTTTCCTGTACTCCATAGGTGTATATGTTGTTTTTCTTTTGAATAGTTGACTAAAGTATCTGGATTCTAAATAACCTACTTCATTAGCAATTTCATACGTTTTCAAGCTTGTTGATATCAATAAGTTTTGAGCTGCTTCTAATCGTTTAGTAGTAATATAATCAACAAAGTTCATTCCGGTATGCTGCTTAAATAATTTACTGAAATAACTGTTACTCATATGTAGCTTATTTGCTATTTCGACCTGGCTGATTGATTCATTGTAATGATTATTAATATATAAGACTGCATCCTCAATACCAAGAGAGTATTTTTCATCTCGGTATTTGTAGATAGTAAGTTTCTCATTTTGATAGTAAATCATAGTTGCTACATTGGCTTGGTGATAAATTGTTACTAATTGACTAAGATCATCGACCAATAGACTGACATATAAATTCATTTTATCAAAAGTTAAGTTGTTTTTAATCTCATGTATCACTTTCTCCCAGTTTTTTTCGTCTTCAATACTATGAAATAAATACACAGTCTGGTTTTTTGTACTATCTATCAAAATACTATTATTCTTAATTACTTCCCATGTTCCAGGGCCGGGGCTTTGATGTTGAAATATAATAATGCCATATCGCGGTTTAAGCGAACCATATGAGATAAGTTGGCTAATGTTATCTTCAGATGGGCTCTCAATTATACGCTTTGCTATTAACGTTATTAAATTTTTCTTTTCATTATTATGCTCTTTCAATTCCTGTGTGATCTTTAGCATCGTATTTTCTAATTCGTCTATATTAGTGGGTTTCAATAAAAAATCATCAGCACCTAATCTTATTGCTTTTTGCGCATAGGCAAATTCATTGTGCCCAGTCAGGATAACGATCTTCAACTGGGGATATTTATCTTTGCATGCTTCGATTAAATCTAATCCGCTTATCCCAGGCATTCTTATGTCAGTTAAAAGAATATCAGGCTGGTACTTCTCGAGCATTTGTAAAGATTCATTTCCGTTTTTTGCTGTTCCAATAACTTGTATTCCCCAGCTTTCCCAGGACACCGTCTTCTCAAGACCCTCTCTTATGACCCATTCATCATCAACAATTAATATAGTATACATAATCTAACCTTCCTTATATGGGATTAAAATTGTTATACAAGTACCTTCATCAATCTTCGAGGTAAGGTTCCATTTGTATTTATCTCCGTAGCTTAAAAACAGGCGTTTTCGAATGTTCTCTATACCGATCCCTAGCTCTTCCAGTGATATACCTTCTTCAATTTTGTGATTAACAACCTCAAGTGTTTCACTGTCCATTCCAACTCCATTGTCTTCAACGGTAATCTGTATACTGTCCTGATAGTCAGTGATAGAGATATAGATATGTCCTTTTGTTATTTTGTTTTCAAGACCATGAATAATTGCGTTTTCCACTATTGGCTGTAATAAAAGAGATGGGATTAATTCGTTCTTAATAGATTCCTCTACATGCAAATGAACATCAAATTTATCTCTATATCGAAATTCCTGAATGTTCAAGTAATTTTGCAGTTGTTTGATATCTTCTTGTATGGTTACGAAATCTTCACCTTTTTTTACAGAGTACTTCATTATGTCACTTAAAGAAACGATAATTTTACTAATGTCATAAGCTCCATTTAATCGCGCTATCCAGTTAACAGTTTCTAATGTATTATACAGAAAATGTGGATTTATCTGTGCACGTAATGCTTTTAATTCAGAATCCTTTAAACGAACTTGTTTTTCATAGTCACCCTGTATTAGCAGCTTCAACCTTTTCAACATTCTATTAAATCTATTGCCGAATATTCCAATATCGTCATTATACTTGGAGTCAAACCGTATGTCTAAATTACCTTTCTCTACCTCTCTCATCAAGAACATGATTTTGTATAATGGCATGGTAATTGTTTTTGAAAAATAATACGCAAGCCATGCGGATACAATAATACCCAGCAATGCAAAGTTCCACGTTAAATTTCGTATTAAGTTATTTTTTTGCTGAATTACATCTAATGGAATAATACTTACTAATTTAAAGCCAGTTGCGTCAGCAGTATGATAGGTTAATATAGATGGAGTTTCATTCCAGTCGAAATTAAAGAATCCACTTTCACCTGCCATCACTCTTGTTAAGTAGTTCGCATTTAACATTGTTCCTACATTTTGTTTGTCTGGTTGGCTTGAGATAACATACCCCTGATCATCAAGCAGGTAGAATTGTTCGCTATTAAAATAGTTATTCCCCTCATAAATACTAGAAAGGGAAGATTCATATACATCGACCATGATATATCCAAGTTTCCCACCGTTTTCTTGGTCAATTAGTAGCCTGCCAACAGTTAAAACGACCTCCTGATTATCTAATTGATTCATAGAGTAGTTAGTGTCCCATACCATCGTCCCGTTAGCAGTATTCGCTTTTCGGAATACCCCCCAATTTTCTCGAATATTATCATACTCTGCAGGAAGATAGTTATTAGAGAAATAGCGATCCCCATTAAGGCCGATTAAGTATATATTTACATCCCACTCCTTTACTCCTTTAATCGTATCAAAGAATTCATTAACTACCTCATAGTCTTTATACTTTTCTTCTAAACTTCGATTTGGATTACTTTTTAATATGTCTTTTATAACATCATTTTTATAAAAAAACAGGGACATCTGCTCAATATCCTTTAAAAAATACGTGAATTGATTATTAACAGAAGTAATTCTTTCCAATTCATTTTCACTGATTTCTTCTTGAAGTAAACCAGAAATATATTTATATGAAAAGAAACCTAAAAGTAATAGTGGTAGGATTGATGTCAGTAGAATAACTATTATTAATTTTGTCCGTAAGTTTATACTTTGCAATTTTTTAATCATCTATGTCACCTACTGTCATGAAAAAACACATACATTTTTTGAAAATTATTCGATTGTATGCGTTTTCAGCTACTGGTAATATCATAAGTGTATCATAAAAAATTATCAGGGGGTTTTTTAGTGAAGAAGATTATTACTATTCTGTTTATCGTGTTGATGCTGGCATTCGTTAGTGCATGTGGTTCAGATGACGATGAAGGTAGTAGTGAAGCTGCAGGTGAGAGTTCAGACACGTTGACAGTGTACTCTCCTCACCAAAATGAAATAATTAATCCAATTATAAAAGAATTTCAAGACAGAACAGGGATTAAAGTTGATATGGTAACAGGTGGTACAGGAGAGTTGTTAAATCGTGTGACAGCAGAAGCAGAAAATCCCGGAGCTGATGTATTTTGGGGCGGAGGAGCTGAATCGCTAGAAGCGTTTGGTGAATCCTTTGAGCCTTATGTTACCGTAGAGGATGAATCAATCCCAGAGGACTTTAAAAGCCCAGCTAATGTCTGGACTGGTTTTTCGGCACTGCCAATGGTGATCATGTACAACCAGGATATGGTTGATGATAGTGATTCACCTAAGAGTTGGAATGACTTACTGGATGAACAATGGAAAGGGAAAATTGCGTATGTGGATCCAAGCAAATCAGGGTCATCTTACACGCAGCTAGTAACCATGTTATTTGCGTATGGAGACGATGGCTCTGATGGTTGGGGGTTTGTTGAAAACTTTGTAGCTAACATGGATGGTACGATCTTATCCAGCTCAAGTATGGTTCCAAAAGGTGTAGCTGATGGTGAGTTCCCAGTAGGTATTACACTAGAAGAAGCTGCTTATAGATATATTGCAGGCGGAGCTTCGGTAGAAGTTAATTATCCTGAGGAAGGAACGTCAGCAGTTCCTGATGGAATTGCATTAATCAAAGGATCTAAAAACAAAGACAACGCAGAAGAATTTATTGATTTCCTGGTTAGTAAAGATGTACAAGAAATGATCGTGGAGGATTTCAGTCGCCGTTCTATAAGAAGCGATGTTAATCCGCCAGAGGGATTAATCTCATCTGAAGAAATCCCAATGCTGGAATATGATTTTGCATGGTCTGCAGAGAATAAAGATGAGGTAATGGATAAATTTCAGCAGATTTTAATTTCTCAATAATGAATGAACAGTTACTAAGGGGATCTGGTTACTATACCTGGTCCCTTTAGCAAAGGGAGGAAACATGGAATTGGAACATATAAAAATACATAATGTAAGTAAATATTTTGGAGATATAAAAGCAATAGATGATATTGACATAACAATTAATCAAGGTGAATTCTTTACCTTATTAGGACCGAGTGGTTGTGGTAAGACAACACTACTTAGAACGTTAGCAGGATTTTACCGACAAGAAGAAGGGGACGTTTACTTTGGAGATACACACATTAATAATGTCCCTGCACATAAAAGAAACATAGGGATGGTTTTTCAAAATTATGCACTTTTTCCCCATATGACTGTGTTTGAAAATATTGCATATGGACTTAAAGCAAGAAAGGTAAAAAAGGACCAAATTGAAACTCGGGTTACAGAGGCATTGGATATGGTAGAACTCACACATCTAAAAGACCGCCAACCATCTCAGTTAAGTGGAGGCCAGCAACAAAGGGTCTCGCTAGCCAGAGCAATAGTAATCCATCCTGGCTTATTGTTAATGGATGAACCGTTGTCTAATTTAGATGCAAAACTTCGGATTAAAATGCGTGAAGATATAAGAGGTTTACAAAAACGGTTAAATATAACCACAATCTATGTAACACATGATCAGGAAGAAGCGTTAGCTGTGTCTGACCGCATTGCTGTACTAAATCAAGGGAAAATTCAACAAGTAGGTAAACCACATGAAATTTATCTGAGCCCGAATAATAAATTCGTGTCTAATTTCATAGGAAGCACAAACTTTCTCGAAGCTAAGGTCGAAGCAAATGGTGATGGTTCTAATTCAACAGTAACTGTTGAAGGGATAACATTAGCAGCCAAATTTAAAAAAGCTTTTAACGGAAATGTATTATATTCTATTCGCCCAGAGCAAGTAAAGATTAAAGATGCTGATCAGATAGGTGAGTCAAGTCTACTGGATGGTGAGATTTCCGGAGCAGCATTTCTTGGTGAATCAGTAGTGTACAAAATTAAGTTAACTTCGGGTTACATCATTAGTGCCCATGAGCATTCTATTAGATACAACATGCTAAGGGAGGAAGGAGACAAGGTTAAAGTTGACTTAAATCCGAGTGAAGCGGTTATTTTCAATGAAAGTGGGGAGGAAGTACTAAATGAGCACAAAAACGTCAAAAAGTCTTAGGCGTAATCCATTTCGCATACAGCTGGACTTTTGGAATTATGTTATTATCATCGCATTTGTACTTATTGGTTTTTTCCTGATTTATCCCCTGTTTAATATATTCGTAAATAGTTTTTGGCAAGAAGGAAAAATATCACTGGAAAATTATCAGGAGTTCTTCTCATATAAGTATTACTACTCTGCATTGGTGAACAGTTTTATTGTATCAACGACAGCAACTTTTTTTGCTTGTTGTTTAGGGATACCTGTTGCTTACGCAATGGCTAGGTTTAATATCCCTTTTAAAGGATTATTTCATATTTTAATTATCTTAACCCTTCTTTCACCGCCATTTATTGGGGCGTATTCATGGATTTTAATGTTAGGTAATAATGGATTTATAACCAACTTCTTTGCTGGCTTAGGAATAGATGTCCCATCTATTTATGGTCTCCACGGAATGATATGGGTTTTTACGTTGCAATTTTATCCGCATATTTATTTATATGTATCCGGTGCATTAAAGACAATTGATGTTTCATTGGAAGAAGCGTCTGCCAGTTTAGGGGTATCCGGCTGGAACAGAATACGGAAAGTGACATTACCGTTAATATTCCCGACTGTTTCTACAGGTGCATTAATGGTATTTATGGCCTCGTTTGCCGACTTTGGAACACCTATGCTAATTGGTCAGGGCGAAAAGGTACTACCGATCTTAGCATATGAGCAATTTATAAGTGAAATGGGCTCCAATCCTGCGATGGCCAGTACGTTAAGCATGATCTTGTTAACCGTAACGACAATGGTTTTATTTGTACAACGTTATGTAGTATCAAAGAAAACATACACGATGAGTGCTCTGAGACCACCTAAGGTTATACAGCTAAGCACTGGGAAAAGAATTGCAGCTACATTAATGGTGATGGGGGTAGTAACATTATCGATTATTCCACAAGCTACCGTAATTACAACTTCTTTCCTAAAAACTAATGGACCGGTGTTTGCAGGTGGCTTTAGCTTGGATAGTTATAGAGAAGTTTTGTATAAAGTACCTCAGGCAATTCAAAATACGTTTACTTACGCTAGTATAGCAATCGTCTTCATGGTTATTGCAGGATTGTTATTATCCTATGTGGTAGTTAGGAGGCCGTCAAAACTTACCTCTTTATTAGATGCATTGATTATGATTCCATATGTAATACCAGGGACAGTTTTAGGTATAAGTTTAATTATTGCCTTTAATAAACCACCTATTGAATTAACAGGTACATGGGTTATCCTCGTTATTGCCTATTGTATAAGAAAATTACCTTATACCATGCGTTCAAGTACAGCAATCTTGCACCAAATTGATAAGAGTGTTGAGGAAGCTTCCATTAGCCTGGGAGTTCCACCTATGAAAACATTCTTTAAAACGACTGCTATATTAATGATACCTGGAGTTATTTCAGGTGCAATACTAAGCTGGGTAACTACCATTAATGAATTAAGTTCAACAATTGTTCTCTATTATGGAGCAACTGCCACAATTACGGTGTCCATTTATAGCGAAGTATTCACAGCTAACTTTGGAACAGCTGCAGCATTAGCTTCTATTTTATCTCTGGCAACAATTATATCGTTAATTATTATAAGCCTATTGTCAGGCAAGAAAGATATTAATATATAAGAGAGTGGAGGAGTAAAATGATACATTTCGGAACAGGTGGATGGCGGGATATTATAGGTGAAAATTTTACTTTTGATAATGTACGAAGATTTTCGCAAGGTGTTTCCAAACAGATTATCGCAGAAGGGAAGCAAGATCTTGGTGTGGTTATAGGCTACGATAACCGTTTTATGGCGGAAGAGTTTGCTAAAGCATCATCGGAAGTCTTTGCGGGGAATCACATAAAAGTTATTTTATTAACTCCTTCTGTGCCAACCCCATTAGTAAACTTTGTTACGAAGGAAGAAAATACTGCGGCAGGGCTTACCTTTACAGCTAGTCATAATCCACATATATATAATGGGATAAAGTATGTGTGTGAAGGCGGCTTCCCAGCTACGGAGTCTATTACCTCTAATCTGGAAGAAGTTATTAATAGTCTCAGTATAGAAGAAGTTACGTTGCTTCCTTATAATAAAGCAGTATCAAGTGGGTTAGTAAAGAGAAAAAATTACACAAATGCATTTATAACATTTATTGAATCACAAATAGATATGGAGCTATTAAAGAAATCTAGTATAAATGTATTATATGATCCAATGTTTGGTACTGGTGTTAACTCCTTGTTAACATTATTGGTAGATACTCGTTCAAATGTTAAAATCATCCATGATAAAGCAGACCCTTTATTTGGGGGGCGGGTTCCAGCCCCTACGGAAAGTACATTATGGCGATTAATGGCCATGATGAAGGAAGATGAATACGACATAGGAATTGCTACTGATGGTGACGGTGACAGAATTGCTGTGATCGATGAAGAAGGTAATTATGTAGATGCCAACGAAATTCTTACTATATTGTATTATTATTTACTGGAATATAAGAAATTAAAAGGTAATGTAGTACGGAATATTTCTACAACGCATTTATTAGATGTTATTGCAGAAAGCTATGGTTATCAATGTTACGAAAAACCTGTTGGATTTAAGCATATTGCAGAAGGTATGCTTGAAACAGACGCAATTCTAGGCGGAGAGAGTTCTGGTGGTATAACAATAAAAGGACATCTGTTGGAAAAAGATGCAATTTTATCTGCTGGAATTCTACTTGAGATGCTGGCACATACAAAAAAGTCCCTTAAAACTATCCGTGATGAAATAACATGTAAATTCGGAAAAAGGTATTATAAAGAGTATAATTATACGTATGAATCAGGAAATAAAACCCATATCGAAGAAATCATATCTAATACAAAATCAGAAGACGTACACCAGCAAAAGTTATTAGATTATAAGACATTTGATGGTGTTAAATGGGAATGGGAAGATGGAACATGGTGTCTGGTTCGCTTTTCTGGAACAGAACCACTATTAAGAATAATGGTAGAATCTCCATATGAAAAGGAAATTGAATCTATTATTCAGAACGTATTACAGAAGATTGAAAGTAATATGGTAAACAATTAGATAAAACAAACACTGGGAGTAGTTACATGAAGATTAAACTATTATTTATTTTATCAATATGCGCAGTTATTATTTCGATAGTTTACATCTTAAATTTGTTGAATCAGGATTTTGTTTTAAACAAAGAAGATGACTATAAATCTACCATAAGTGTATGGATAAGTACTCCCGGATTAGCTTCATCTCTAGAACAATTTCAAACGGAGACGAATATTAAGTTGAACATAAAACAATTCGGCGACATAGATTCACTTCTTGAGGAACTCGAGTTATCCACTGAGAATCGTGAATGTCCAGATGTTGTAGAAATGAATTCCAATTATGGTATGGATGAAATCATAACTAACCATAATGCAATCTCAATTGGCGAATTTTCAAAGGAAATATCAAGTAAGTATCACCCTTCAATTATAAATGCGTTTCAATACGATGATACTCTATATGCCTTGCCTATAGGTATTGAAATTCCGCTTTTATTCTTGAACCGTTCCATCTTAAATAACCATTTATCGGATGAAGATGTTATCTATCCGTTTTCATCTGCAGAGTCCCTGGAAGAATACCAAAAATTACAAGACAAAATAAATGAGAAAAATGCGAAGGACCGCTTTTGGTTGTTTCATTTTGATCAAAATATACCTTTATATTGGAACTCCTATATAGGTGGGACATCGAATGGGCACAGTTATACATATGAGGAAATGTGGAATATGCTTGTTAACGAATATGAGCTGATTCCGCCACTTGATAATCATATGGCCATTACAAGGTTTGCAAATATGGAGGTCGGTGCATTAATTACAACTTCTCAACATCTCCAAACTATTCAGGATCTAATTGGAAATAGCTTTGCGTTTGATGTGGAGCCATTTATCCCAAATAATAGGGACAGTTTTCAGATAGTTGGCAATGGTCTAGTAGTCTTAAACAAAAACGAAAATGTAGAAGACCTCTTTCACTTTATTGTTCTGGAAGAAACGCAACTGAATTTTCTAAGTAAAGCAGGATGGTTTCCAGCTCAAAGTTCACTAATGGATAATCCGCTCTTTATGTCGGAACTACCTATGTCCAAGTATTTAAATAAACTAATACAATACAAAGGTAATTTTAACGGAAGCGAAATTAAGGCTGATAGTAGAAGCAGTTGGATGAATATAAAAAACAAGGCACTTGAAATAGAAAATACAGCATATTAAGGGTGATGATAGATGGGGACTGCTGAACAAATTAAAAGTTGGGCCAGGGACTTAAGAAGTATTGCTCAAACCGGATTGGCATATGGATCAAATGTGTTTGACAGAGAAAGGTACCATCAAATAAATGAAACTGCAATTCAAATGTTATCCCATATTTCCGGAATGAAGGCGGAAGAAATTACTGAGTTATTGCCAATAGAGACAGGTTATTCCACCCCTAAAGTTGCAGTTAGAGGAGTTGTAATAAAAAACGGCAAAATATTAATGGTACAGGAAGCCGCCGATGGATTATGGTGTTTACCTGGGGGATGGTGCGACATAGGTTTATCCCCCAGTGAAAATATTGAAAAGGAAATTAGAGAAGAAACAGGGTTACTAACTAAAACTACGAAGCTTCTTTCCTTTTTTGATCAGACAAAAAAACGTCCTTCCATAACCATGCAATATATTTATACAATCTATTTTCAATGCGAGATTATAAGTGGAGAACTGAAAAACAGTATCGAAACAAATGATGTAGCATTTTTTGCTTATAATGAGCTACCCCCTCTTTCAAAGGAGAGGATAACATCTGACCAAATAAAGACAGCAATTCAAATAGCAGAACAGGATAATGGGAAAGTCTACTTTGATTAATAAGCATTCCTGTAATGAAGAAATTCGAGGGAAAACAAGCGTAGAATCGATTGTACAAAAAAGGATCCCACTTGGTAGTATAGAGAGTGTCATCGCGATGACCTCGAATTTAATACCAAAGGAGGATCCCTACAATGGATTTTACACAAAATGAGCGCTTAGCGCAAATAACGGAAAAAACTATCATCATCGGTATTGATGTGGCAAAGCACAAACACGTAGCTCGTGCAATTGATGACCGCGGTCTTGATTTAGCGAAACGATTAGTGTTCGCCAATGATTTCACAGGGTTTAAACAGTTGCTTGATTGGTCTCAACAACTTTTAGATGAGACTAATCGAAATAAACTTATTTTAGGAATGGAGCCAACAGGCCATTATTGGCTCAATCTAGCTTATTATTTAAAAGCCCTGGAACTTCATACTGTTGTTGTTAATCCGATGAAGGTGAAGCGCACCAAGGAACTGGACGATGATTCACCAACTAAAAACGATACAAAAGATGCAAAAGTCATTGCTCAAGTAATTAGAGCTGGTCGATATCATGAACCAATATTACTGGAAGGCATCTACGCAGAATTGCGTGAAGGAATAAAGTTACACGACATGATGCAGGAAGATTTGGCATCCATAAAAGCACAAGTACACAATGCGCTGGATCGCTATTTTCCAGAGTTTCTAACCGTTTTTAAAGATTGGACTGGAAAAGCTGCTCTTCATTTTTTGAAAAAGGGTTATTTCCCTAAGGACATCCAATCAAGCTCCGAAGAGAAACTAATGGCAGAGGTAAAACAGGCAGCCAAGCGTGGCGTTGGAATCAAACGCATCCAGGAGCTTAAACACGCAGCTGAGACAAGTGTAGGCCTAACAGTTGGCTTAAAGATGGCACGTCAAGAACTTCGTTATTTAATCGATCAATATCAATCAATACAGGAACGCATCCAAGCCCATGAGGCACTACTTGAAAATCTTGTTCTTCACGTTCCTGGGGCTAGTCAAATGATGGAGATAAAAGGGGTTAGTTCGATAACGGTTGCTGGCTTTTTCGCTGAGGTCGGGGACTTGTCCAACTATCGAGATCCACGCCAAATTATTAAATTAGCGGGACTCAATCTCAAGATGAACCAATCTGGATTATTTAAAGGACAAACGACCATCACAAAACGTGGCCGCCGTCGATTAAGATCCCTGTTATATCAAGTTGCTCGCCCCCTATCGATTCATAATGAAGGATTTAAACAGCTACACCATTATTATAAAAACCGATCAAATAATCCACTCACAGGGAAACAATCCTTTGTGGCACTTAGTCGGAAGTTAATCAAGATATTTTTTGTCATAGGTATGCGCAATTGTTCTTTTGACGAATCACGTATGATAAGAGACATTCCACAATTGAATACGTTACAGGAAACAGCTTAAGAAACACACGAAAAACAGAAAATACGTTGTCTATTATCTAGATTTATTTCTATTACATTCGAAGCACGGATTAGCCGGTCGATATTACCTCCGTTAGGGCATAGACCCACTTTATAAGCATTTCCGGCATCCACACATGGTAAGGTCGAACGAAGGAATGTACGCGCATTGACGCCGAGAGAAATGGGAGGGTCCACCACCATGTTCAATGTGGAGATCTAAGGTGCGATCATAGGAAATAAGCCATCCAGTTTTTGGAAAACCAATTGCTAGGTTTATTTAGATAGATTGTTTATTTCCAAAATTATCCTATAACGGCAGTATCTTCCTGACCCTACCAAAATGCTTCAACAGTAATAGAAGGAAAATGGAGAAAAGCAGAGGTATTTTAAGAAAATCGAAATTTATTGAGGGAGGAGAACTGTTATGAGGATAGTAGAAAAGTTCATTCAATCGAAAACAGGGGATATAGACAACTGTGAGGATACGTATTACTGTAATGAGCATTTTGCGGTAGTCATTGATGGAGCAACAAACGTTTCTGGCAGGGAGTTTTCAGGGCAAACCCCGGGGCAATTAGCGGCTTCAACTATTAGACAAACCTTCCTACATTTAAGTGGAAAAGAAGATATTGAAGCAATAGTTAAAGCGATCAATTCCAATTACCAACAGTTGTACAAGAGATTAGGGATAGAAGATGAGATCCAAGAAAAGCCATATATACGTCCAAGTGCCTCTGTGATTATTTACAGTAAGTATCACCAAAAAGTATGGTTGATTGGTGATTGTCAATGTTTCTTTAATGATATACTTCATCAAAATATAAAGCGGGTAGATGAAGTATTTGAAGAAGTAAGAAGTATCATTATGAAAGGGGAACTGCAGGTGGGGAGGCAGTCAGAAGAACTAATGGTTGATGATATTGGTTTTGAGTTAATTAAACCGCTGATTCAAAAACAATACAACTTCCAGAATGCCACACCTGTCAGCTCTTTAAGTTACGCTGTTGTCAATGGATTCACTATTCCATTGGAATTAATTAAAACAATAGATATTCCACCAAACACAGAGTATATCTCACTAGGCTCTGATGGATATCCGAAAATCTATGGAAGTCTGGAAGAAACCGAGAGAGAATTAAAAAGACTACTAGAAATTGACCCCCTTTGCATTGAAGAAAATATGGGAACAAAAGGAGTCATTGAGGATAATATCTCCTTTGATGACAGAACGTATATAAAAGTGGAGATAAACGCTTTATAAGCTTCTTCTTTAAAATGGTACATCTATGAATTTACTTATATAACTAAAAGAGAATGAGAGGTGAAACTTTAGTATTTAAATTAAAATATAAGGTGAGGAGAGATTTTAATGAAGAAATATTTTATTGGAGTAACTTTGAGTATTTTGATGGTTTTCTCGATGTCTACTAATGTATTTGCAAATAATGGGTATGGCGAAGCAGTGGATGTCAACGTAATGTCTTATAACATTTACCATGGTGTTGGGTTAGATGGCGAGTTGAGCTTAGAAAGAGTTGCAGAGGTAATAAAAGATGCTGATGCAGAGATTATCGGCATTCAAGAGGTTGATAGGTTTTATGGAGACCGGAGTGATTTCCAAGATCAAACAAAAGAACTAGCTGAATTACTGGGTTATCATTATGTCTATGGTGCCAATCTTGATTTAGACCCTGCTGAAGGACAAGAGCAAAATAGACAGTATGGTACAGGGATCCTAAGTAAGTATCCAATCATTGATTCAGAAAATATATTTCTAAGCAGCTTTGGTAAGGAGCAACGCGGTCTCCTTCGAGCAACTGTAAATATCAGGGGTATCCATGTGAATGTATATAATACACATTTAGGCTTGGATGTACCTAGCAGACTAGCACAAGTAGAAGAGATTATTGATGCAACTTCTTCTTTTGAAGGACCGAGAATACTATTAGGTGACCTGAATGCAGAACCTGACAGTGAGGAATTTCAATTGTTGTTGGAGGAAGGGAATTTTGTAGATAGTTTCGCGGATATCTCAGATGCAAACACATTCCCGGTAATCAATCCTATAAAAAGAATTGATTATATTCTTACCTCACCATCTATAGAGTACTCGAACCAAAGAGTTATCTATTCAGAGGCTTCTGATCATTTACCATTGGTGACGGAAATGAAGATTAAGCGATAGATCCAATATTTAAAGAGCGTATCTCTTATTGAGATACGCTCTTTTTTTATTTTGGAAAAACCTAGTATGTAGTTACATACCGGCAGATGACTGCGACAATTGGAACGGTCAGACAACGCGGTCAAGATAGGAATAAACGTTGAAACCGGGAAAGAATGCGGTTGGGTCGGGGGAGGGAACAACCACCGTATGAATAATCTGGGCAAACCAGTCTGCAACGCTACCACCCCGCAAAATTTAATCTATCTAAACAGACAGGAGATAAGCTTAATGGAAACCTGGGTTAAATTCGTACTACTAAGGTTGGCATTCTCGTCCTAGTCCATATGTCTCAAACCAGGCGCTTCTTCTCTTTTTATACTAGGTATCCTTTCCTACTATTTTATAGGTGACACAGATAAAAGCAAGATAACTAAAAATTCTAACAAGATTTTTGTTGTGAAAGTGATTTTCTGTATGTAGCCTTGATTATATACAGTATAAAGCAATCAAAAAAAGCCCCATTTTAGTAATACATAACTCTACAATAAATCAGCTAAGAAAATTCCCAATCTAGCCAACTGTACGGAAAAACCTAATAAGTATATTAAATTTTATAGAAGTATTTTGTAACCGTTAACATTCTTGGCTGTGTAGTAGCTTTTTTAAGGAGGTGATATATAGGCATAAGTAAAGATGGTCGGAGGAGTTAATTGTAAAAGAAGTCAGGAGAAAAATGGTTAATAGAAAACAGAGTACTAATTTGGTTTATAAGGGGAGGTGTTTATTTTTGATAAGATAAGATTTGGTTGTAATTAATTCTTACACTTATACAGCCAAGTCCAGCGTAAGCACAATCCGTACGTTCTTAAACGGGCACCCGCGATTTTGTTCATAGGATGAATTAACCGTTTAAGTTAATGATCAAACATACAAAATGAGTTTGCTGGAAGTTAATACTGTCACATAGCTAAAGAATAGCAAGCACGTACAAATTGAAGGAGGAAATAGTTTGAGACCAAGTTATTTAAACAAGTTATCAATTTTTTTAGTGCTAACGTTGCTACTTCCCTTAATGTTGAATGTTTCTGCGCCCCTGCATGTTGGAGCAGAAAATGAATCCAATGAGGTTCCATCAGAAGAGGCTCTGGTAGATATTGAAGACAGCGACTTTGAAGAAGGGGATTTTGAAGTAATCGAAGGTGACGGAAGCCTGACTTATAATAACGATGGGTCAGTAACTTTCGGTGTTACGTCAAATGGGAAAAATAAAATTGTCTACAATAATACCGATGAAATAAAGGATGGTGTTTTTGAGGCTGAAATCACACCAGACACGGACCTAAATCGTTTTGGTTTAATCTATCGTGTTCAGAATTCATCTGCATATACTTATGTAGGATCAGGTGATCAGAACAATCAGTATTTTAGTGAGATATTTGGACCCGCAAATAGTTGGACGGCTATGACCGCAGGACCCCCACTAGAAGCTGATCAATCCTATCGTTTGCGTATAAGATTCATTGATGATGTAGCTACTTTATACATTGATGACGACAAAGTGGATTCCTGGACTCAGCCAGGAGGTGTAAGTGATCCCGGATTACTTGGATTTGAGAAGAGCCGTGGGGATGCAAATATTACGATCTCAAATATTAAAATCATAGAATATATTCCACCTCAACCTCCAGAAACCCCACCAAAAGAAAATACATTAAGTTCGGAATATATGGATGTGGTTATTGACGAGGTATTCCCTCGTATTATGGAATATAGAATAGGCGATAAAGTAATGAAAGGACAAGAAGCCCCTGTTTACGGTTTAAAAGTAAATGGCATGCTCTACTATCCAGATGTAAGCTTTGAGAAGATTAGTGATAGTGAAGCACATTACACATTAGCCGCAGTAGACGAATACGAAGGGCTTGATGCTGAATTTAAAGTTTCTTTAAAAGTAAATGATAATAAGGGTATTTACAGTTTTGAGGAAATTACTAATGAAGGAGATGCAACCATTGAATCGGTTGAGTTTGCTGATATGAACTTTATCTCAGTAAATTCCGGTGAAAATGATGCTAAAGCAAAATTAACTAACCTTAGCAGTCATGTTAGAGACCCAGGTGATGTGGATGTATCTATTAACGATTCTATGGATAAAGTTGGTAGCTCAGCGGCTTATTATACAGCTTTCTTATCAAATGAGGAGCTAAGCGCAGGTGTATGGTCTAGTTCTGAGGTGAATGGTCATCGAAACTTAGTTGCCAATCGTTATGAGAATGAGGCTGGTGCAAAGGCAATGGGGATAGGTTCCAGTATGTTTTATTATCACAGGGAATTTATGCCTGAGCCGTCGTCAAATAAACCTACTGTAAAGATTGCCATCGCTGAAGATGTAAATAATGATAGTGAGGTTGATTGGCAGGATGGTGCAATTGCATACCGTGACATTATGCAGGAGATTCCAAATTGGCAAGATATCAATAATAACGTGGCAACACGCATTGCTATGAACTTTGGGTCACAGGCACAACAACCATTCCTTAAAACTTTGGATAATGTTAAAAAAGTAGCCCTTGCAACTGATGGCTTAGGACAAGCTGTTTTATTAAAAGGGTATGGAAATGAAGGCCATGACAGTGCACACCCAGACTACGGTGATGTAGGTGAACGTATGGGTGGTGCTGAAGATTTGAACACACTTATTAAAGAAGGACATAAGTACAATGCTGAATTAGGTGTTCATATCAATGCACAGGAAACTTATCCTGAAGCGAAAGCATTCAATGAAGACTTGATTCACGGTCCTAATAGTAGAGGATGGGGCTGGATTGACCAGGCTTATGTTATTGATAAATTAAAAGATTTGTACTCAGGAACCCGTGCTGAAAGATTAGATGAATTAGAAGCAGTTGCACCAGATCTTGACTTTGTTTATTTAGATGTTTGGTATCAGGATCAATGGGAGTCTAATAGAGTTGTAGAACAGTTCGTTGAGAGAGGGTTGAGAGTAACTACTGAGTTTGGTACATCTATTCCAAATCACTCAACTTGGCAGCACTGGGCAACAGATAAAAATTACGGAGGTGCAGCTAACAAGGGAATCAACTCTGAAGTTCTGCGTTTTATTAGCAATCACCAAAAGGATTCCTGGGTATTGAATTGGCCAGAAGAGGGCGGAACTGCTGATCACCCATTACTTGGTGGATATGAATTAGCTGGATTTGAAGGTTGGCAATCAGATAAGAACTTTGACAATTTTATCAATATGACATTTGATACCAATATACCAACAAAGTTTCTGCAAAAATATTACGTAACGAATTGGACAAAGGCAGATGGCGACGAGAGTGAAATCAATTTAGAAAAAGAAATAGAATTGAAAGATCCAAGTAACGGTGATGGTGTTGTCGTAACTAGAAAAGATGACTCCAGAGGACGCACCATTACACTTAATGACAATGTTGTACTTGATGGACATACGTATCTGATTCCATGGGTAGAACAAGACTTTGAAACACCAACCCCAGATTCTGAAAAGTTGTATCACTGGAATTTGGAAGGTGGAGAATCAACTTGGACACTTCCAGATGAGTATGAAGATGTATCCAGTGTTGAAGTATACAAATTGACAGATCAAGGTAGGGCAGACAGGCAAGTGGTTGATGTAGTCAATAATCGAGTAACGCTAACAGCAGATGCAGCAACTCCTTATATTGTTGTTGCGGGGGAAGATGCAGGAGTACAAATCGATGATTGGAGTACTGGTGCACATGTACACGACACTGGTTTCAATACAGGGACAGTTGAAGATGAATCTACAACTGTTACCGGAGATGGAGAAGCTGTAAGTGTCATCAGAACAAGTAAGAAAGGAAATGGACGTAATTTAAGCAGTGGAGACTACTACCTGAATATTGACAGTCCATCAGAATTCACTTCTGTTTCACGAACGATTACTGATTTGGAGCCAGGTGAAGATTATGTCGCTGAGGTTTATGTTGAAAACAATAGTGATTCACAGGCAGCAATCGAAGTAACCGGCGGAGTAGAGGACGTAAGTAATTACACGTTGCGGAGCTTGCAAAAAAACTATATAAAAGCTGATTCACACGCAACAAATGATGGCTACAATAGTAAAATGCAAAGAATGCAAGTGAGTTTTACTGCTGCGGGTGATACTGCCAAGATAACTCTCAGTCGTGAATCCGGAGAAGGAAACACTAAATTTGATGATATACGAATAGTCCAAAAATCCTTGGCAAATCACGTGTCTGAAGGGGTATTCAAACAGGATTTTGAAACGGTGGTACAAGGTATTTACCCGTTTGTTATTGGTAATACCGAAAATGTGGAAGATAATAGAATACACTTGGCTGAAAAAAACGCACCATATACACAAAAAGGCTGGGCCGATGCAAAATTAGTGGACGATGTTATAGATGGAAATTGGTCCGTTAAAGTGAATACAGGTAACAGTGGATTAGTATATCGCACCATCCCACAACACTTTCATTTTGAACCAGGAGTAACTTACAAAGTATCGTTTGACTATCAGACAACAGCCAATTCATATCGTCTCATCTCAGGAGATCAGGAAATTGATGAGAGAAATAGCGATAATTTATCTGGCTTGGGTGTGAATGAAACACTGGCCCCGTCAACAGAAACGAAAACAGCTGAGGTTATTGTAACAGGCTCCGATAACGGACAGACGTATATTGGAATTTTCAATGATGGGACTGCACTAAATATGCATACAGGAGAAGGCACGTTTATCTTGGATAATCTCCGTATAACTACAATATTTGAGGCTTTAAATGAAAAAATAGATGAATACAAAAATGCCGGTAAGATTAAACATTCTGTATCCAAACAATTGAAGAACCGGTTAAAGCAAGCGGAACATCATTACGAAAAGGGAGATGACAAACAGGCTGAAAAGCATCTGGAGGATTTCCTGAAACATTTAAATAATGCAGAAGTTGATAACGAGACTGCCAAATCTCTTGAAATCTACTTGGAAAAATTAAGTAAGCAATGGTTTGAAGAATAAGAAAGAAAAAAGAGAGATAATCAAGTAAATAGATAACCTATAGGTCAATACAAAAGTGCGGGACGCCCGTTTATTCCAGTACGATCTGCGTCTGCGCATACGTATTCGCTGAGGACGGCTTAGTTAGTCGATCTTTCATGCCCGTATGAGATAAGAGTAACATGCTCACTTCTATGTGTATGCCGTCGCCTTACTAGAAGCCTAGTCTTAGTTGGCCTTCCTTATCCGTAGCGACTCGGTGCTGACTTATTATAAGGAAGAGCGGGTAGGGTGCTAGGCAAAGTAAAATGGTTTGGACATGGTTGTTTAAGTGTAAGAATTAATTGCAGCCAAAATTTTATATTCCTATTTGGTAAAATAATATGGTGCTACTTTCATAAATTGATAGTAGCACCATTATTTTTGCCTAATTTTTCAAGTATTCTTTTCGATAGTCTGATGGAGTCTGATTAGTTGTTCGCTTAAATGCCTGTGCAAAAAATGATTGCGAGGAAAAGCCATTGATCTCAGCGATCTTGGCAATGCTGTAGTCGGTGATAGCCAACAAATTCTTTGCTTCTTTAATTCTAATCTTGTTTAAATATTCAATTGGGGAGATTCCCATATCTTTTTTGAAAAGATGGGCTAAGTAATATTTGTTAATATGACCAGCGTCAGCAAGTATATCCAGTGTTATGGTATCACGGTAATTCTGATTGATATAATGTATTGTATATGCAACAGCTCTATTTATATTTTTTGACTCAGTCTTTTCAATAGTTAATTTCTTTTCCCGCTTGAGTTTTATAATCAGTATTTCAATTATATTCTGGCAGATCACTTCATAATCGCTGTGACCATTCTTCACTTCTTCTAATACTTTATTAAGATAAAATAAAATGTCCTCGCGCTCCCCCTGATATGTGTACAAGCCCATGAGGGAATCTTCTTGCTTAGAAAGTGTGAAAGCCAGCCCTTCAATTCCTAAAGCGATGTATTGAAGGGAATCTTGAGGATTGGATCTTTCAGTATGTTCGACATTGGGATTAATAATTACTAAATCATTTTCCTTTACTGGTACTTCATTATTTGGCAATACAAAAGAACCTTTTCCCTCCACAATATAAAATAGTTCTGTGAAGTGATGGGTGTGTTGGGTACTGTGCCAGCCTTTGTCATATGCCGAGCGGGTAATATAGAGAAGTTTATAAGACGTCTGTTTAGTTAAGGTTTCTTCCATTTTATAGACTTCATAGGACATTATTTTCGCTCCTTAGTATCGATTTAATTATATTTTATAGGCTGGGTGAACAAAAAGCAATATAACTAAAAATATCAACAAGATGTTTATTGTGAAAGCGCTTTTATAGTTATAGGATAAAAGTATGGTATTAATTAAAAAGGGGGCATTTAAATGAAGGTCAAAAATCTATTATTTGCTTTAACCGTTCTATTATTGACAGTTGGTTTGGTTGCTTGCAGTGATTCAACTAATTCTGAGTCTGAACAGCCAAAGGATGAAGGAAATGATGAAGGAGAAACAACAACATTGCATGTAGCTGCTTTGGAGTCGGCATATGGTGCTGATATGTGGGAACAAATCGCTGAATCCTATGAAACTGCCAACGAGAATGTGGAGATTGAATTTACCATTAAAAAGAATTTGGAAGAAGTAATTCGTCCAAATATGCAGGCAGGAGAATACCCAGATGTTGTTTTACTAGCAACTGGAAGACCTGAAGCATTGACAGAAACATTAATTAAAGAAAACGGGTTAGAAAATATTACAGATGTATTTGGCGAGCAAGTGTCGGGAGAAGATGATGTGGTTAATGAAAAAATCCTTGATGGATTTACCGATACCCTTGCTACAAATCCCTATGCAGATGGTGAAACATATCTGGCACCAATGTTCTACAGTCCGACTGGATTATTCTACAACGCTGGTCTATTTGAAGAAAAAGGATGGGAAGTTCCAAAAACCTGGGATGAGATGTGGGAACTAGGGGATAAAGCTGCTGAGGAAGGAATTGCATTGTTTACGTATCCAACAACAGGCTACTTTGATACATTTATTGGCTCCATGCTGTATGCGGCAGGCGGTCCGGAGCTTTTCAACTCCGCAATGACTTATGAAGATGGTGTCTGGGAGTCTGATGAGGCGACTAAGGCTTTTGAAACGGTAGATAAATTAGCTGAGTATACAGAAAAAAATACGGTTGCAAATGCGAATCCAAATGATTTTACAAAGAATCAACAGTTAATTTTAGATAATAAAGCATTATTCATGCCAAATGGTAACTGGGTAGTTGATGAAATGAAAGAAGCACCTAGAGCAGAAAACTTTGAATGGGGTATGACAGCCATTCCAGCATTTGAAGATGATGGTGACCGTTATGCATTTACCTTCTTTGAACAAATGTGGGTTCCTTCTGCAGCTGAAAATAAAGATGCTGCAAAAGATTTCATTACGTATATGTATTCAGATGAAGCATCTACTATCTTCCTAGAATCTGGTGCTGTACAGCCAGTTGAAGGGATAACTGACCAGCTGGATGGGCAAAAACAAATCTTCTACAGTATTTATGATGATGAAGATGTACTCCCTGCTATGGGAACATTCGCTTCTACAGAACCGGTAGCCGGCGTGAATATGGGTGATATATTGTATGGATCCATTGGAAGTGTAATAAGTGGAAAGATGACAATTGAAGAATGGCAGGCGAGTGTTGAAGAAGCTAGTGATAAACTAAGAGAAGCAATGAATTAAGGGATATCCTGGCAATGAATTATAATAGGTAATAAACGGCGGTCAAATACTGACTCGTCGTTTTATTTCCTGAAGAGAGGTGTCTACGCTGAAAAAAACAACTTCCAGAAATATTTTTATTAGTGTATGTATTGCTCCTGCAATTCTTTTATTTATTATCTTCATGGTTGTACCGACATTTGAAGTGTTTCGGATGTCTCTTTATAGCTGGGGGGGCTTTTCCAATACAAAAAAGTTTGTAGGTTTTGATAATTTTAAAACCCTATGGAATGATATGGATTTTATTCAATCCTTCCAGAATTCAATTTTGTTAATTGTTGTGGTAGCTATTTTTACTCTGCTGATAGCAGTATTTTTTGCAGCTATTTTAACAAAAGAAACGATTCCAGGTGGTAACTTTTTCAGGGTAATATTCTATGTACCTAATATTCTATCGATTGTAGTTATTGCTGGTATATTCTCGGCTATTTATGATCCATCAAGTGGTTTATTAAACAGTATCTTCGGAACACTCAGTCTGGAGAGTTTCCAGCAAATGTGGCTAGGGGATCAGAACATTATTATTTACAGTGTTGCAGGTGCTTTGGTCTGGCAGGCAATTGGTTATTACATGGTGATGTATATGTCCAGTATGGCCAGTATTCCAGCGAGTTTCTATGAGGCCGCTTCCTTGGAGGGAGCCAGCAAGCTAAAACAATTTACCAGCATCACCCTGCCTCTGATTTGGAATAACATTAGGACAACATTAACTTTTTATATTATTAGTACGATTAACTTAAGCTTTTTGCTCGTAAAAGCGATGACAGGTGGAGGACCTGATGGCTCAACTGAAGTCTTTCTCTCCTATATGTATTCGCAGGCTTATGGGAATTCCACCTATGGCTATGGAATGGCGATTGGTGTAGTCGTTTTTATCTTCTCATTTGCACTTGCCGCTATTGTTAATACTATTACCAAACGCGACGTGCTGGAGTACTAAGGAGGTTTTGAGCAGTTATGAAAAAATCAAAAGGTTCGCATACAGAGGTTTTATATAAGCTATTCATTTATGTGGCATTAATCACACTTACCATTCTTATTATAGTACCAGTTGGATGGGTGTTCTTAGCTTCAATTAAAGAAAATGCTGAGTTTTATGGTAGTCCATGGGCAATGCCGGTTGGTTTCCACTTTGAAAACTTTATAGAGGCATTTCATGAAGCGAAAATGGGCGAATATCTGTTAAATTCAATTTTGGTTACAACATTTGCATTACTGATTTTATTGGTGGTGGCTTTACCAGCAGCATACGTTCTATCCAGATTTGAATTTAGAGGAAGCAGTTTCATAAATTCTTTTGTTAAAGCAGGATTGTTTATCAATGTTAGCTACATAGCTGTACCGATTTTTCTAATGCTTTTGGATTGGAATACGATTATAAACACAATGTTTGGTCAAGGTATACTGTTGAATAATCGGTTGGTTCTGGCGCTGATTTATGCAGCGACAGCATTGCCGTTTACAATTTTTTTATTGTCGAGTTATTTTGAAACCCTACCGTCTGATTTTGAGGAAGCAGCAAGCATAGATGGTGCAGGCTATTACAGAACAATGTTTTCTGTCATGTTGCCAATGGCGACCCCGAGCATTGTGATCGTTATCCTGTTTAATTTTTTATTATTCTGGAATGAGTATATTCTGGCACTGACTTTAATGCCTGGAGAAAATCAGACACTGCCAGTTGGATTATTAAATTTGATGGCAGCTGAACGATCGGCAGTCAATTATGGTCCAATGTATGCAGGAATGGTGATTGTCATGCTGCCAACATTAATTTTATACATCATAGTACAGAAACGCTTAACACAAGGTATGACTGTTGGAGGATTGAAAGGATAGGTGGAAGAGATGAAGAAATTAACAGGACGGGTAACGCTCCCGAGTGAGCAAAACTTTCTAGAGGAAACTAAAGAGCTGATGGAACGATGGGGGGCAGATTCGCTGCGTGATAGTGACGGAACGAAACTGGATGACGAGCTGAAGCAATTAGATGCAAAAATCTATACGACATATTTTGTAGCGCGGAACCATAACGAATTTGCAAAACAGCATCCTGAGGAAATGCAGCAATTATATTTGATGTCACAGCATAATACAGCAAATTGCGATAAATTATCTGTGGCATTTATGAATGGTTATTTTGAAGAACAGGTAGAACCAGACTATATTCATGACCCAATGACCTGGTGGGAAGTAATTGATCGTACAACAGGAATTGTGGTTGATCCTGATGACTGGGAAGTTATTAAAGATGAGAACACTGTGGTAATCAAAAATGCAGAAGCATGGCATGAGTACACGGTTTCTTTCCTTGCCTATATGAAATGGGATCCTACACAGATGTATAATCACATTACAAATAACTGGGGAGATAAGCCGCATGATATCCCCTTTGATGTTCGGCAGCCTTTTTCAAATCAATTTGTTAAAGACTATTTAAACAAGTGGCTGAAGGAAAATCCGGATACAGATGTTGTTCGCTTTACCACCTTTTTTTATCATTTCACCTTGATATTTAATGATCTTGGCAAGGAAAAATTTGTTGATTGGTTCGGGTACGGGGCAAGTGTTTCTGTGGCAGCACTTCAAGCCTTTGAAAAAGAGAAGGGCTATCGATTAAGACCGGAAGACATTGTTGATCAAGGATTTTACAATACAACATTCCGTGTTCCAACCCAGGCATATTTGGATTACATGGATTTCATTCAAAAATTTGTTGCAGGGGAAGTTAAAGAATTGGTTGATATGGTACGGGAAAATGGTAAGGAATCGATGATGTTTTTAGGTGATAACTGGATTGGAACAGAACCCTATGGAAGCTATTTTCAGGACATAGGCATCGATGCGGTTGTTGGTAGTGTGGGAGACGGAACGACATTACGAATGATTGCTGATATTCCGCATGTGAAATATACAGAAGGCAGGTTCTTGCCTTACTTTTTCCCGGATACATTTTATGAGGGGAATAATCCAGTAATTGAAGCGAATGAAAATTGGCTCACTGCCAGAAGAGCTTTGATGCGCAAGCCTCTTGATCGGATCGGTTATGGTGGGTATCCAAGCTTGGCTTATAAATTCCCAGAGTTCGTCAATTATGTAGAAAAAATTACCGATGAATTCCGGGAAATCTATGAAAATATTAAAGAAATAAAGCCTTACTCGGTCATCAAAGTGGCAATTCTAAATTCATGGGGCAAATTACGAACATGGCAAACACATATGGTTGCACATGGAAAATGGTATAAGCAAGCATACTCCTACCAAGGTATCCTGGAAGCACTTAGCGGTTCAGCGGCGGAGGTAAACTTTATCAGTTTTGACGATGTTATAAACCAGGGAATCCCGGAGGATATCGATGTTATTATCAATGCGGGAGACATGGGGACAGCTTTTTCCGGTGGTGAAAAATGGCTTGATGAAAAACTAATCTCTTCCTTGAGAGAATGGGTATATAATGGAGGCGGATTTATCGGAGTCGGTGAACCAACTGCGTACCAACATCAGGGACGTTTCTTCCAACTGGCAAATGTGCTTGGGGTTGATAAGGAATTAGGTTTCAGCTTATCGACAAATAAGTATTTTACAGAAACAGTAGCAGCACACTTTATTAATGAAGACATTACGGAATATAACTTCGGTGAAGATGTGGAAAATGTTTACGCACTAAATAAGGACACCGAGATTATAGAATACTCGAATGGGGGAGTCCATCTATCCAGTTCTTCTTTTGGAAAAGGACGAAGTGTTTATATTGCTGGGTTACCTTACAGTTATAAGAATACTCGCCTTTTGATGCGATCCTTATTCTTTGCAGCACATAAAGAGGATGAATTTAAGAAATGGCATTCTTCCAATGTGCATTGCGAGGTACATGCATATCCAGAAGCGTCTATTTATGCAATTGTAAATAATTCAAATGAAATACAAACTACAACTATTTATGACGGAGCAGGACAGACACATGTGGTGACACTGGAACCAAGTGAAATCGTATGGGAGGAATACTAGGATGAATGAAAACATGATGAAGATTTTAAAAGTCATCTTTTTTCTCTTTTGTATGTTTTTAATTATCAATGGGCAAAGAACCGTGGGCAGGCTAGAGTTATTAAGTCAATTAATCGGTCTTTCCGGACTGTTATTCTTACTTTGGAACTACAATAGAAAGTTTGTTTAATGATAAAAAAGGCAAACCTTACTGGAATTATTTCCGGTTTGTTTTGCTTTTATTGAGAAAAGGAACGGGAGAGGATCAGATGAGGTACGCGATATGTCTTGATATTGGTGGAACAAAAATCGCAGCCGGAATTATAAACGAAAAGGGTGATCTCGTACAGAAGGAATTAGTGAAAAGTGAACCTGCTGGCAAAGAGGGCATGTTTACACAAGTAGTTACTTGTATAAATCTGCTCTTGAATCATTCCAGTATACCAACCAGTGAAATTTACGGAATTGGTGCTGGTATTCCAGGAAAGGTAGACCGGAAAAATGGAATAGCTGTTTTCCAGAACAACTTGCCATGGCAGAACTTTCCATTTAAAGATCGACTGCAGGAAGCCTTTGGGATAGAGCGTATAGTAATCGACAATGATGTATACATGGCAGCCTTTGCAGAATGGAAAAAAGCAAACTTACAGGAAAATGAATTGTTTGTATATGTTACAATCAGCACAGGAATATCCTGTTCCATTATCCAGGGAGGCGAGTTTTTACGTGGAGCTGGATTTGCTGGTGAGTTAGGCTTAATCCCTGTCTTTACACAGAATATAGAAAAACAAATGGAACGGATAGAATTATCAGCTTCAGGGATGGCTATGGAAAAAAGAGCGAAAAAATTGTTTTTAAATGAAGCAATGACAACAACTGACCTATTTGTAGCCTTTTATAAAAATGATCCTGATGCACAGCAGATTATTAATAATGCTGCAGAGTCATTAGCTCAAGGTGTGTATATGATCACTAGTTTGATTGACCCACATAAGATTGTATTTGGAGGCAGTGTTATATCTAACAATCCTTTTCTACTGGAGCAAATAAAAGAAAAGCTGAGCGCTTACCTGATCGATGAACAAATGCATATTTTAGATGGGATGGAAATGAGTCAGTCAGATAATGACCAAGGTCTTATTGGAGCAGGATTAAGTGTATTAAATAGTTAATAGAGTGGAAGTGATTTTCTTGAAAATATCGAAGTTGTACAAAAAAGGTGATAAACCTATAAATGAAGATACGTATGTTCTAAACGAGCAAGAAAATGTCTTTGCTGCAATTGATGGAGCAACAGGACTGGATGGCGCCCCTGGTTACATAGCATCACAAGTAGTACAGGAAAGTTTACTAGAATTAAATCAAGCAAATTCGCTGTACCAATGTATGCTCCAGGCAAATAAGCAGCTTGGTGAAAAAATGCTAGATTACTATGAAACGAATGTAAGCAAATTATCTAGCTCAACTATGAAAGAAATACCGAAAAGACAGAGGAGCACTACAGGTGTAGCGGCAATTCAAATCCAGGAAAATGGATCCGGATTTGATTATTTCCATGCCGGAGACTGTATGATTTTCTTGAAATATGCAAATGAAGGGATTCGTGCAGTTACGCATGATGTTATACATCAGTTTGACGAGCTGGCAATAAATGAAATGATAAAATTACGTAAGGAACAGGGAGATAGTGTTGACTGGATAGAGATTAGAGAAATGGTTAACCCAATTTTGTTAAGCAACCGTGAAAAAATGAACAGCAAAGAAGGATATGGAATTATTGACGGGACAGAAGAAGCATTTGCCTATATGGAATATGGCAGCATTCCACTTAATAAGGTCACTGCTATTCTATTGCTCAGTGATGGGTTACTATTACCGACAGCATACGAAGAAGCAAGTGGATGGATGCATACGGCAGAACTGGCCTTTACCAGAGGATTGGAAGGTTTATTAGAAGAAGTGGAATTGCGGGAAAATGGGGACCAGCAATGTATTGTATACCCACGGCTAAAGCCGCGAGATGATAAGACTGGTATATTAATAGACTTAAGTTTCGCACCCCCAAAAACAGGGTTTACAAGCTATGTTCTTAGCCTATCTTTCCTGCTATTATGGGGTTTTTCCTATATTCCATTTTAATCATTTAAGCAGCTTTATCTCTTTCAAATAACTGATTTCCCAAAAAGGATTCTTCAAATAGTTCTTTAGATATAAAGAATATAGGTTGTCGTTACATGGGAAATTTGTGCATCAAAATTTTGAGACTGGCATTTCCCCAATCGGAGTTGTTGTTTTGCCTCTTTAAAAAAGACCTCAATCGTC
>NZ_BAAKSZ010000010.1:120954-121323 GCF_059698015.1 Oceanobacillus sp. NCCP-135
TAAAGTTTGACTGTTTCACCAATGCCTGCATAGTCGACAGTCACTTCAAAATAACGCACGTTCCTTTTGCGGCAACGTTTTTCTCGCCCTTCATTCTTGAGCGTTTTCAGAAGTTGTTTGGCATTCATTTCTTTTCCGTTGTAATCATATTTTCTAAAATCCTTTTTCATGGCACAAATAACGTGCAGGGTTCCATTTTTAATGCCTCTAACTGTAGAAATAAAGCCTTTGCTTGAGAACCAGCTGTCAACTAAAACATATTTTGCTTGAAATCCATGCTTCACCGCTCTTTTAAGCATTCTAAGAGCATTTGTGATTTTGTCTACATCACACTCTTTCTTGCGCTTGGCACCATTAGACTTTGGATTT
>NZ_BAAKSZ010000011.1:0-118507 GCF_059698015.1 Oceanobacillus sp. NCCP-135
TCAAAAAAAATAAAACCTTTATTTTTTTGCTCGTAAAACTAAAAAAGTGGCACATCGCAAAAAGCTCTTGAATAGTATGTGTTTTATTTTCAGCAAAGTATGGTATAATATAATTAGAAAATCAATATATTAAAAAGAGCCCAGCTGTAACTGGGCTTTTGGATAAGCGGTTCCCTGAAGAGGGATCGGCTACTCTTAGAAGAATAGACCTCTCCCAATCTTTCTTAAGGTGAATGGGAAGGTCTATTTACTTTTGATCAACGTGATGACCAAAGCGAGTAGTGCAATCAGCAAGGTACCGAAACTTCCCAGTACCATCAAAACCTCATACATACTCATAAGCATCACCCCCTTTTTAAAAGGGTTTAGCCGACCACCCATAAAAGAACGTTATCCATTTTTAGTATACCATAGATACGGGGAACGTGTATTCCTTTTTTATATTTGATTTAATAGCAAATATACCCCCGTGAAAAACAAAAGACCATATGTCAGCAGACGAAATAATTTTTGATTAATCCACTTAAATAATAATTGTCCAGCAATTAAACCAATAATCACAAGCGGCAGACCCATTAAACTAGAAATCCAAATTTCTCTGGAAGTCCCAGCAAAAATAACCTGAATAATGAAGCTTGCACCATAAATAAACAAATAAAATGCTAATGTTGTTGCACGTAATCTTTCCTTCGTTGTGTCTGTACCAGAAAAATACAATAAAATTGGCGGGCCTGGCATGCCGATACTTGTTGTAAATGCTCCGGATAATCCCCCAATAACAAAATCCCGATTTGTTGTACGGGAAATGCGAAAATTAAGCATTATTAGTATGGTCAGAACTAAAATCAGAATACTGACTCCGAGCTTAAGGAATGTCATGTCGATTAAAGAAAATACGGTAATCCCTACTGGCAGTCCAACAATGCTGCCAATTATAAACTTTTTCATTATCCCTTTATCCACATCATGTCTGATTTTCATAATCAATGCACAGGAAATAACCAGTGATAATATTAGATTAATCTGTATGGCTTCCCTTGGTTCAAACATAATTAATAAAAATGGAGTCGCCATAATTGAGAAACCAAAACCGGTACTTGTTTGCAATAAAGAAGCGATTAAAATAATACTGCTAAATAAAATAAAAGAGTTCAAAAGGTTCACCTGCAATTTTAAAGTAATGCTTTAATAGTACCATAATGAAAAATGGCCGGGGAATGAATACCCTGGCCATTCTTAACATAGCGATATGACTTTGTTAGAACCTATTCACCTATCACCCCACATGCAATTCGATCTCCAGCGTCACCAGCAGGCTGTGATTTATTATCATCTGCCTTGGAGTGAATCATGAGCGCTGTACCGCCTTCCTTATATAATGAATTATCCTGGTCTTTTTCTAATGTAACCATTTCTGCGGTTACTTCCTCATTTACTGTTCCATCTTCAGCCACTTCAATATTTGGAAGGTCTCCCGCATGTGGTCCATCCGGATCATCAAAGCCGTGGTTGGCACCAGTTGGATTGAAATGACCACCAGCTGATTTAAAATCAGGAGCTTCACAGGTTCCAGTTTCGTGAATATGAAACCCGTGCGTCCCTACTGGAAGGTCCGTTCCCTCAAGCGTGATGTCGACGCCTGACTCCTCTCTGACCAGGGTTGCAGTTGCAACTACTTCTCCGTCCGCATCATTTAAGGAAACCAATACCTCTTCCTCTTCTGTTGCATTGTCAGTTTGCTCCTCACCCGCATCACCGGAGTCGTTATTATTTTCCTGTTCTTCCTGACCCTGCTCATCCTTATTTGTGGTTTCCTGCCGTTCCTCTTCATCTCCACCACAAGCTGATAACACAACAACAATTACTACAGTAAAAAAAAACAAGATCCAACGCTTCATTTAATGTTAGCTCCCTTCAAGATAGTTATAATCATTTTTCACAAATAAAGAATAGTTTAAACATTTTCATGAAAATCTCGTTCCTTATCCCTATTGCTAGTAAATTTATCGTGAAAAATCTATACTAATGGGAGAATACTACTTGAGGGGGTTATTTACATGGGGATTTTTGATGGGATGATGGGAAATGCATCAGAAATTTCAGCGAGTGATGCAAAGAAAGCGCTTACTGAATTACTTACTTCTTCAGAAAATGTGGAGCATGCCTACAAATTAATTCGTGATTTGTTTGTCTTCACCAACAAACGACTCATCTTGGTTGACAAACAAGGAGTTACAGGAAAGAAAATGGAATATCACACAATTCCTTACAAAAGCATTACACATTTTGCCGTAGAAACAGCAGGAACGTTCGATCTGGAGGCTGAACTAAAAATATGGGTATCAGGCAATAGTGTTCCGATCCAAAAAACCTTCAACAAGCAACTTAACATTTATAAAGTACAGAGTGTTTTGGCTTCATACGTTTGTTAAACACCAAAGACTGATCCTGCTAGTTTGGCAGGATCAGTCTTTTTTCCAAACATCTTATGCAACTGCAACGTCTTCTTTCCGCTTTTTATTCTTGGCAGTTGGAGTATGATCTTTCAAGAAAGGAATAACCCATCTGTCTAATCCATACCTTCCAGCATTATATCCTGCAACAGTCAAGAATACGGTAATTAACACCATCTGTGCGTTTGTGCTTACCGTTCCACTGAACAAGAATGCGAAGTTCATGGTGATCCCCATTAATGCCGCAAAATTTGTAAAAATACCTAGAATAAGTGCAATACCTACTAGTAGTTCGCCCCACATTACTACAAATGTAAACAATTCAGCATTTGGTAATGCTACTTTCTCGAGAAAGAACGCCCACCAACCCTGAACTGCCGGATGGTCTCCCCCTGCACTTGTAATAGCTCCTTGAATAAACCCACTTGCATCAAATCCTCCACCGGTGATTTTATTAAATCCACCAACTAGCCATTGATATCCAATATAGATCCGAAGAAAAGTTAAAATACCTGCAGCAACTTTATTATTGCGAATAAAATTCATCATCATTTCCATCTCCTTTAGTATTTTATTTTTATATGTTCACTATTTCACAATATATTGTGAATGTATTTCCTTAGTACATTTATATAATAACATGATTTTGTAATATGGAAATAAGTTTGTTCATCATTTCACAATTATGCAACAAAGCTATGGCAGAAATGTGAATAACTAAAATTCTTTATTCATGTTCCATCTAGGACCAATCGATTTACAAATTAAAGCAGGAACAATCACTGCTCTAGTCGGTAACAATGAATCTGGAAAAAGCACAATTTTTAAGCTCATGATGAACCTGGCAAAGCCAGATATGGGCAATATTAAAGTGAATGGAAAATTTGTCTATGGTCAGGACGAAAGCTGGAAAAAGCAAATTGCCTACCCTCCGCAAACCGTGATTGGCTGGAATCCTTTTACTGGAAAGATATGAAAAGAATTTATTTCACCTTTATATCCAAACTGGGATGAGGCACTTTTCACAAAAATGGTTGATCTGTTCAATATTCCATTAAACAAACGCTTTGGAAAGTTATCACAGGGAGTGCAGCAGAAGCTGAATCTTGCTTTGACAATCCCCAGAAACACGGCCTTATTACTGCTTGATGAACCTACTTCCTTTATAGATATTCCGTCCAAAAAGCATTTCATCGATATACTGGTCGATTGGATGGATGAAGCTGAACGCTCAATTGTTATGACTAGCCATCAATCTTCAGATATTATGAAACTTGCAGACTATTTATCCGTATTACAGGATGGCAAGCTGATTGGTACATTTGAAAAAGGAGATTTAATCGCTAGCTATAAGCGTTATAGGACGTCCGACTCACTTCCTGAAAATTCTATTCCAGGCGAAGTTTCACGTGACAATCAGCAAGTGATTTCTAATCAGCCTGAAGTCACAGAGGGATTTTTAAATAAAAATAAACTGGAATGGACAGACGAACTGCGCCTGAAGCTAGAAGAAATTATCAGATTATTATTAGAGAGAAAGGAATGATAAACCCGTATGGAAACAATGTTATCTGTAGAAAACCTGGGAAAATCATTTAAAGGACAACAGATTATCGCAAACATCTCTTTTGAGGTTCGTAAAGGAGAAATCATGGCTATTCTTGGCCCAAATGGTGCCGGGAAATCAACAACTATCCGCAATATTATGGGGATCATGTACCCGGATGAAGGGTCGATCATTTTCCAGAATAGGAATGAAAAAGAAATTCCCCGACATAAAATAGGGTATTTGCCTGAAGAACGAGGACTTTATAAAAATGTAAAAGTAATGGATATTTTGCTCTATTTAGCCGAACTGAAGGATTATCCACTGGATAAAGCGAAAGAACGGGCACTTGCATATTTGAAAAAATTTGACCTGGAAGGAAAAGAGAAGGTCTCTGTTGAAGAATTGTCGAAAGGAATGGGGCAAAAAGTGCAATTTATTGCTTCGATTATTCATGAACCAGAGCTGCTTATTTTAGATGAACCCTTTTCCGGACTTGATCCTGTCAGTCAGGAATTATTTAAGGAAGAAATTCGTAATTTGGCGGATAATGGAACTGCAATCCTCCTATCCTCCCATCAAATGAATCTGGTGGAGGAAATGGCTGACAGGTTATTCATGATCCATCGTGGGCAAAAGGTGATCTATGGGACGATGGAAGATGTAAAAACGCAATATGCGAACTTTAAATGTACAATTCACGGAAAAAATGAAAAATTTGTTCTAGAACGTATACCGGAAGTTCAACGTGTGGAACAAAATGACAACACATCCATTCTTTATTTATCAAAGGATGTGCAGCCATCGGTTTGGTTGAGAAATCTGTCTGAAAATATCGTCATCCAGGAGCTGGCTATCGACCGGGTTTCGCTTCATGAAATCTTTATCGATATTGCTACAGATAAGAATCTATTTCAGGAAGCAGGTGAAGTAAATGCGTAACACAATGAAAGTAGCCAAATGGGAAATTAAACGAAACATGAAAAATAAAACATTTATTATTGGGATGTTTTTAACACCTGTATTTATTATTGGTTTTATGCTTATAGGAAGTTTGTTTAGTGATTCAGATAACGAAGAAGCAGAAATGACAAATGTATTTGTAAATGATCAACTGGATATTTTCTCTGATATTCAAGCAACTGCTGACCAAGCTGGATTCAACTGGGAATTACAGCAAACAGAACTGGCCGAGTCCGAAGTGAAAAATGAATTAGAGAACACCGAAAATACAGCTTACCTATTTATAGATGACCGTGCCATGAATGAGGGGAGTGTACCCGTATATACAAGCGAGGAAGTAGATCAATTTTTTATCAATCAAGTTCAAGTATTGGAAACGCCACTTAAAGCAGTACAAATGAAAGAGCTTGGATTATCCGATGCGGAACTGGCTATTGCCTCAAGCGGGATTTTCTTTGAAGATGCTGCCGCCGAAGACCCTGTAGCAACAGAAGAAGCTGATACAGAGGAAGCGCTAGGTGCAGATCCGATGGAACGCATTGTACCAGGGGCGTTTGCCGGGTTTATTATGCTTTCAATTGTCTTTACGGGGATGGCAATATTCCAAAGTGCCTCCCAGGAAAAGAAAGATAAAATTGCTGAGATCATATTATCATCACTAACACCAGCTGAATTAATGCAAGGAAAGATCGTTGGATATTTTGTACTCGGAATTATCCAGTCTGTGGTCTCTATCGGGTTAGTATTGCCTGTCCTTACATGGAGAATAGATATCCCGATCATGGAATATTTATTAGTACCTGAGCTTGCATTATTAATCGGTATCGCTATTCTGGGCTTTTTGCTATTTGCATCCATATTCGTTGGGATCGGAGCTACCATGGCGGATATCTCTACAGCCGGTAATTTCCAGGGTATGGTTATGATGCTACCATTTTTACCATTTATTTTTATTGGACCGGTTGCAAGTGACCCAAGTGGATTAATGGCACAAATCGGTACCTATATTCCATTTACGTCTCCAGGCGTCCTGCTTCTTCGCCTATCTATGTTAGATGAATGGCCGTGGATGGAAATCGTAATTTCATTAGCTATTTTAGTCGTAAGTGTCTGGATCTTTATGAAACTGGCAGGAAAAATTTTCAAAGTGGGAATTTTAATGTATGGGAAAAATGCTACACCTGGCGAGATTTGGAAGTGGATTCGTGCATAGGAATTCGTTTTAGTCAAAGTGGAGTGCTTGATGATGTTAGTGGGTTCCGTTTTCTATCGCAAATATTAAAAATGAAGGTTCTTTAATAGCACACGACCTTATTGATAAGAATTATTGGACATCACAGCAAACAGAAATGGAAGAACCAACCTAGATATAATTTGGTGGGAATCCGGGTTATATTACTTCTTCATAAAGCAATATGTCTAACTATTCCTTGCAAATAGCATGGGCAGTTCTTGCTTTCAATCAAGAACTGCCCTTAAATGTTATTTCAATTCATCTTTTATTTGTTTAAGAATGTCCTCTGATAAACCAGTGTAACAATCATAATCTGTTCAGTATCTATATTTAATTGAAACATCTTTTTAGCAGCTTCAATTTTCTCCTCTTTTCTCCCTAACTCCAATCCTTCTGCTTTTCCTTCTTTTAACCCTTCTCTTCTAAGTTGTTCTGCTACTGACATTAAACTCTTCCTCCCTTCAGTAGATAGTCCTTTTTTTCATCTTCTCAATTGGTAAATCATCTCGTGCACTTAATACATACTTTAGATAAACTTCAAAGTATTCTATCCCTGTTTGTTTGGATTCTAGTTCTGTTAAAGCTTGAAAGGCTCTTTCTATGACTATAATTAGTTGTTCTACATCACTTACAAAAATATGCCGCAATATACCAAGAAATACTCTTAACTGTGTCTCGCCTTTGATGTCTTCATCTCCATGTTCTGATAGGTCATATAGCAAATATTCATAATTAGGTATATAACTTTGAATATCTTTAGGCATGTTATCATATCCAGCAAACAGGCTGCTAAGTGCCTTTTCAACATCCCATTTTCGTTTTCCATGATAGTTGACTAACGGTATAATGATTGGCAGCTTGTTCGTTTTTTCATTCCTGTAGTTAGACCATATCTCAATCATATAGCTCAGCAATTGGATAGATATTTCCTTATCCATATAACTTTTGTGTTCGAACAGAAAGTACAAGTATCCATCTTCCCCGTTCATTTTAACACTAAATAATAAGTCGGAAAAATATTCTTTGAGATCCTGAACAAAGCTATCTTTTAACGAATTTAGTGTATCAAATATCTATTATACCCAAAATATTCTCGGGTAAATAATTCTGCATAAAATCCCGTGCAATATCTTGCTTTCCCATTGTTTCTTTAAAAATTTGTCATGTAGATTATTTAACATAATCATTACCTATTCCCGTCGTTTATTCAAATTGTTCTGTCAATTTATTTTACCATATTCTGATATGAAAGTGTTAATAAAAATGTCAAAACAGCCCTTTACTTTCTACGCTCTATTTAATTCTTGAATGATTAACACTAACTCTTATAAATCTTCAATAATCAAATCTCGGCTTTGTTCCATTGTATTTTTTCCGTTATTCAAACATCCCCAAATTTAAGTCGATCTTCTAAAATTCCTGTACCTAACATATAAATCAATCAGAATCATCATCCTGTATTGATATGTATTTTTATTTTATGCTATAAGTATCAAAAAGGAGGATTATATGAAATTAGCAGTTATCCATGGGTCGACTCGAATTAACGGGAATACAGAATATTTAACATATCAAGCTGTACCAAAAGGAAAAGCAACCCATATTTATTTACGGGATTATCATATTCAGCCTATTATCGATGAACGACATGAAGAAGAAGGCTTCCAGGAAGTTGATGACGATCATCGGGAGCTTATTGATATAATGCTGGAGCATGATATTCTCGTTTTCTCCACACCTATTTATTGGTACAGTATGTCTGGTGCAATGAAAATTTTCATTGATCGCTGGTCACAAATTATGAGAGAACCGAACTATACTCATTTCCGAAAAGAACTAGCAAAAAAGAAAGCATACTTGATTACTGTGGGCGGGGACAATCCACATATCAAAGGACTCCCCCTCATACAACAATTCAAGTACCTTTGTGATTTTTACGGCATGTCCTTTGAAGGGTATGTGATTGGCAAAGCCAGCAAACCTGGAGATATCCGAAATGATGTGAGGGCATTGCAGGCAGCTTCAACATTAATTAAAGAATTTTAGGATTATAGATTTACTATTATGGATGACCTCTTATTATAAATAACAGGTTCCGGATTGGGAGCGAAAAATGCTAATAACACACCGATTAGCACATTTCCCAGCAGCATATTAGCAACATAAAAAGCAAGTGAAATAGCTCAGAAATTAATCTGAGCTATTTTTGACGTTGTAGTATAAAAACCTTCTTTCACTAGCCGCCTTTTAGCAATAAGCGATAAAAGTTGCAGGAATTACAACTCCTTCTTTCGTTAACGCATCTGATTATGGAACAAGTCCAATTCAAGGGGAATATGTACCTACCTTTACCATCGATAATGATTCGCAAGCTGCTGTATATTTCAAAAAAGGAATGAGCATCTTTATTTCATATAATTTACAGCATTATTCGTAACTCTTTCTAACACATCTAACAGGATGGCTATTTCTTCCTTTGTGAAGTCTTTCGTTAGAATATCTGTCCATTGATACATCGTACTTAAGATTTCTTCATTAATAGCTCTTGCTTTATCAGTAAGAAATACGAGCTTTATTCGTTGATCTTGGGAGGCGGCTAAACGAGTTACATAGCCCTGTTCTTCTAACTTTTTGATTGCTCTCGCTGCCTGAGCTTTGTCAATGGTTAATTTTTTGGATAAAAAATCCTGGGAGACCCCTTCCTGTTGATATAACTCATGCAAAAATTGAATTTGACCAGTACCAATTCCGTAGCGTTGGTATTTCCGTTGCATATACATTTTCGTGTATCGGTCAATAATCGAAATCCATTTACCAACTGATTTAGATTGATTAGACATCTGTGTTCACCTACACTTCACTTGTTTTTATTGAAAACAAATTTGGTCCCTTTTGATATAAAAACAGCTAAACCTACCAATAGAATCATAATCGCAGACATTTGATAAAGAAACATATTACGCGTGTTTCCAAATAACCCACCTAAAAAATGTAACACTATCGGCGATGAAAATTGTCCTAAATACATAAAGCTTTGCACTAATGCCATAGCGCTCATTACTTGTGCTCCTTTTGTTAATGTTGCTACCCCATTATAAATGGAAGGTATTAGCGTTCCTGAACCAAGACCTAAAATAAATATCCCTAACGCAATTGGAATAATATGAGCAGTAAATCCAATCAAACAGAAGCCCAATCCAATTGTAAAGATTTGGGTAGGAATCATAAAGGATTGTAACCACTGCTTAATATTAGCGATAATAAGTCCACCAACTAGACCACCTAATGATGAAAGTGGAATGATAAATCCAATAATTGATGCAGATGCATAATTGTTTTCTTGTAAGTATATCGCCATGTTAGTCGGTATCGAATAGAAAAATACAAAAACCGTAAACATCGCAAGTGCTAACCCAACAATTTGTTTATTAAATGAAAACCTTTTGCGGATCGTTGTTTCAGTATTTTTTAATTGCTTAGGTGGATTCGGTAAATAGAAGATTACCATTAGTAAGACAAGCAATCCAAGTCCATATACGCCAAAGGTAAAACGCCAACTTACGGCAGCCAGAATTCCAGCTAATGCCATAGATATCATTCCGCCTAATTGATTGGAAGCACTCACACGCCCCATCATGGCTGTTCGTTCTTTTCCTTCAAAAAAATCAGATACTAGACTAGTAGAAATCGGCATGATTAATCCTACCGCTATACCTAATATGGCTCTTGTCGTTAATAATAACCAAATGCTATCCACCAATCCACCAGCAATCCCACCGATCATATAAAAAATTAACCCTACGATTAAAATTTGCTTCTTCGAAAAGTAACGAGTAAGCCAACTCGATATAAAGGTGAAAGGAATAATAAATATAGCATGCAGCGTATTAATGAGTTTAATAAGTGTTTGATTCGTATCTGGAAAGGCAAGAGAAATTTCACCTAATGCAGGCGAAACAGCTGCCCCTGCCATTACTGTGATTAAAGAAATTGATAATATTGCTAGTTTTTCTGACATACAACCATTCCTTTACTTTTGAACTGCATTGTCATTAATATAAAGTAAATTAGTTGCGTAGTCAACTAATTAGGAATGAGTTTTGGCAGTCTAAATATCAAAAAGAGAAGCTAGAAACATTACCGATTATGATTTCGATTACTTGTTGTGCAACAATAGAAAAGTACAATTGTAAAAAAAGAAATTCAATGAAGTCTAAATTTACATATGAAAACCAAAATGGGTTGCAGTGATTATATAGCTTTACGACATTAAAAAAACCGATTATCCTTTTTACTAGGTAAAAATACTTTTCAGCCTAGTTCATCTGACCGATTTTTTGCTAAATAAGTTTAAACTCTACTTGTTTTGGCTAAAGTTAAATACTATTATAAATTTAATAGTCCTAATTTTTTTATAACAAAGGAGGATCACATGCGAAAGTTTCGGCATATTTCTATTTTAATTGGATTTCTGGTATTTTTATGGTTATTTATCCCTTTAGCAGTCCACGCAGAAAGTAATGACACCTATGAGGTAGGAACATCACTATTAAATGTTAGGGCAGAACCTACAAATAACGCTAGCATAATTGGGTTGCTCAGCAAGGGGGATCAGCTCGTTGTATTCCAAGAGAAACATGGATGGGCACAAACGTATTATGGTGGAGAGGTTGCTTGGGTTGCCAAACACCATTTAATCTCTGAAAATAATACGGAGAAAAGCTCACATTCAGCATCACAAACTGCATCAGGAGAAAAAATCACTGTAACAGCTAGTAGTGTTAATATCAGATCCGGGCCTGGTACAGACTATTCTATTATTAGTTCAACTTATTCCGGAGATACATACAATTTAGTAGAATCATCCGGAGGCTGGCATAAAGTTCTTTTATCGAATGGATCTACTGGATGGATTGCTGGATGGCTAACGAACCCGTCTGATACACAAAAAGCACCTTCGAATACAAATTCGGACAATGTCGCAAATGAGCCAACAAAACAATCAACTAATAAATCACTAGAAGGCTATAACATTGTGCTTGACCCGGGACATGGTGGAAAGGATCCTGGTGCAATTGGATTAGGTGGAATACATGAAAAAGACGTCACCACTTCCACAACTAGTAAAGTAGCCGAGCAACTGCAGGGTGCAGGTGCAAACGTTATTGTAACGAGATCAGGTGACTATTTCGTTTCACTTAATGAACGAGTTCGCATTAGTAATGCTTATAATACACATGCATTTGTGAGCCTGCATTACAATGCATATCCGATTATCGCTGTAAATGGGGTAAGCACTTATTATTCCAGTGAATCGGATCGTAATTTGGCACAAAATGTCCAAGCTTCTCTAGCTTCAACAGTCAATATGTATGATAGAGGAGTTATGCAAGCAGACTACCGGGTATTACGCTACAGTAATGCACCATCTATTTTGATGGAGCTTGGATTTATTACGAATCCGAATGATCTTTCTATCGTTCAAACAGCAGATTATCAAAGTAAAGTTGCCCAGGCTGTAACGAATGGATTAATAAATTACTTTCATTAAAACTCAAAAAATAGCTGTCCTGAGGAGGGCAGCTATTTTTAGTTTGAAAATACATGGCTTAATGCAGCCATTTACCGGATTTTGTTTTCGCAGTATTTGCTGGCATTACTTTCCCATCATTTAATTCCCGTACACCCTGCTGAAACTTTATATGAATATAAAGCTCCTGGATAATTTCCTCCATGGAAACATTATCGGGTAGATCTTTAATCAATTGAATAACCTCTTCTTTGGCGTCCATCTTACCTTCCTCCCATTCAAACTAGTATTTCAAGTATAACACTATCCCCTTTTTTTTGCCTTTCTTGCATAACTATGCTTATAGGATCATTAAATTGGTGTTGTTTGGCCACAAAGTATTATTTAGATAACCAGTTTTAAGCGCAACATTTGAGGGAAAAAGGGAAAGTTTCATTTACTTTGCTACCTCATGTAAAATGCATGCTATCCTCCACTAAAGTATACTATAATCGCTAAAGTCACGAAAAACAAAGAGGAAATTTCAATTATTTTTTCAATCCAAAATAGGAATGATATACTAAGGGCAATCATTCAATAAGCGAGGTTTTTCAAATGCATACTAAAATACAGGAAATCGTTGATTATACAGCCGATAAGTTCCACTTAGACAACTACTATTTAAAAAGACATCATATTTTCCAGAAAAAGAGCGGTTTAAATGAAACATCCTTTATTTTAAACATGGAATGGTTTCCAAATGAAGTAGAGCTCACAGATGATGACCATAACCCTACAGGAACAGCCAGTATTGATATGGATATTCATACAAAGCAAGTTCGGAGTATTATATTTGTTAAAGGTGTCTCGTATGCACATTCCAATTTCCCATCTGCATCAGAGAAAGAGAATATAATCGAATGGATTGAAAAAGAAACCGAATTGGAATTTGGTCGTCAATTCAAGCTCATTAATGATGCTGGGGATAAACTTAGCTTTCAGGCGGCTGTGGATAATGTTGCTGTTTTTCCATCAGGTTCCATTGACGTGAAATTTAATCAGGAAGGACATCTCGTCTTATTTTCAATCAATGGCAATTTCCCAAATGAGTCACAATTGAATTGGGAACCATTTTCACTAACACCTAAAACAACCGATCCAATTGCAAAGAAACATTTAAAATTACTCGAATTCCCACAGGAAGCTGTGGGAAAGTGGATAACTATATATAGTGCTCCGGCAGTTTTTGTGACGAACGATGGAAAACGAACTATTTCATTTGAGGATGTGGAAAATCAAGGTTCCCATATGAAAAAAGATGTGGTGCTGGAGTGGGAATCCCCAATACATGAGGATTTTACGAAAAAGCCTATCGACATTTCACTAGAGGTCACGGTTGAACAGGCACTGGGAAATGAGGACCTGGGCAATAAGCCATTAACAAAAGCAGAAGAAGAACAAGCTGTGATAGAAACAAAGCAGCTTCTGCAGCGTGAATACTCCAATGACAGCGGAAAGTGGAAATTACATCAATTGTATCGTGAGCATGGCTATATTTTTGCTGAGTTAAAGCCAACAGAAATGGATAGACGAGTGATTGAACGTAAAATGAAGGTTGTGATTGATGTGGAAAATTATCATGTGATTAACTATGTGGATAATGGATTCATCCTTGATATGTATGAGCATTTTGCTAAAGCGGATGAACCCACCATTTCAAAGGAAGTTGCTTTCGATAAACTATACAGTTATATTGCAGTTACACCAGTATATGTGTATGATCAGGAAAAAGAAGGATATATTTTATGTGGGAAAATTGATTGTAAATATGGTGTGGATGCAGTGTCGGCTGAGGTTATTTTACTGGATGAATGATACTGTGAAGAATCGGCATGGTGCCGATTCTCTTTTTTGATCAGGCTGTTTTCTAAAAGATTTGGACTGCGCACTGCTCGTCCCACCAAAACTATTTATTTTTGACATAAAAGATATATAGTGCGACGTAAAATACCGCTCCGGAAATGCACTAAAGCCTTAGGGATTGAAAACTAGTGCAAACGGTCGAATAAAACATCTCTCTATGCCCGAACAGGGACAAACTTGAGAGATAATACAGAAAGTTGAGAGAGCACGGTAATTAGTTGAGAGATAGCCCATAAATCACCGATTATCTCTCAACTTTCTTCGGTTATGTCTCAACTTCCATGTTAATTCTCTCAACTTCACACGGTTTTCTCTCAACTCCGATGCTACTTCTCCAACTTTTGCGCTGCTCTCAAAACTTACGATAAAAGCCTTGGATCACAAATCATCAAACCCATTCAAATCACTTGTTTTCGTATATTGTCTGGACTTTTGTTCAAAGAAATCTGTTTTTGTTCCATCAAAGTTATCCACATATGCACGGATCCATTTCATTGGATTATCCACATGCTCTGTGTATATCTCACTTAATCCCATCATTCGCAGCATTTTATTTGCCCGATATTTAATATATCCAGCCATTTCATCGAGATCTATCCCTTCGACATCTGCTAATACATAACGGGACCAATCAAGTTCAAGCTCTACAGATTTTTTAAAATGTGCATAAACCCAATCGATAAACTCGCCTGTATTATATGCTGGATTCTCTGCCAACGTCGCCCGAAATAACTCAGCAATAAAACGTCCGTGCTCCAGCTCATCTCTGTTGATATAGCTGATCATTGTTGATGTGCCAACCATTTTATTATGCCTGGCCAAGTTATAGAAGAATGCAAATCCCGAGTAGAAAAACATCCCTTCAAGCAGTGAAGTATACACCATTGTTTTTAGAATGTTTTCGATTGTTGGTTCTTCAACAAATTTATTATATTGCTGGATAATATTTTCATTTCGTTTCAGCAAAACAGGATCCTTTCTGCCTAGTTCAAAGGATTTATTTTGCTCCTCCAGTGAGACAACTGACGATAATACATAGGAGTAGCTCTCATTATGAACCGCTTCCTGCTGTGCAATGACCGCCATTATCGATTGAACAGATGCATCTGTTGCATATAATGATAAAAGCAATGCTGTTCTTGTTTGCGGTGCATCCAATGTGGATAACAAGCCAATTATTTTTAAATAGGCATCGCGCTCAGATTCCGTTAATGTGGAAAACTGTTTCACATCCCCTGCCATATTAACTTCATCCGCCTGCCAATAGTTACCCACAAGCCGTTTATACATTTTATACCAATGTGGATAAGCTATATCATTCCAATTTAAAATCCCGCTCGATTTCCCACCAAATAGTAATGTTGACTTATTTGGATTATGCGGTTCCAATGTTTTCGCTTTTTCAAGCAAGGCTTTTGACATCATGTAAAACTCCTTCCACCCATTCTACTACATTATGTTCTTGACTCCCCCGAGGAGATTGCTCTATTTTCAACCCATCCCATTTGCTTTCATAAAACTTCGCCAACTTATCCACAGCTTTACAGAATAAGGTATCTCCGCCAAATTGGGTATCTCCTGTCCCAAACACAGCAATATTATCTGGCTTATAGCCAATTTCCAAAACAAAATCCTTTACCTCATCCGGAGTACTGCCCATATCCCATGTGAACGTTCCAATAAAAATGTAATCGTATAAAGAAGGATCAATCGGTGGCTCTATACCAATACGATGCATGTCCACCTGCATGTAATCACTGAATAAGTGGTTACAGATGATTTCAGCAACCTCTTCAGTATTTCCGCTATACGACAAATAGGCAATTAAAATTTTCAACTCTCACACCACTCACATTCTTCGACATCATTGGAGGTTGAGCGAACATAATAGGTTGTCTTCAATCCTTCCTTCCATGCTTGAAGATGAAGATCCAACAACACAGATGCTCTTATCGTATTAGGCACATAAAAATTAAACGATATACTTTGATCAACATGCTTTTGCCTTGCAGCATTTTGTTTCACAGACCAACGTTGATCAACAATATAGGCAGACCGGCGATAAATATCATAGGTTTCATGTGTTAGATCCGGTGCTGTTTTAGGAATTTTAAAATCCTTTTTTTCTTCATTGTAATATGGCTTAAAAATAGGATCGATACTTGCTGTTGAACCAGCAATCATAGCAGTAGTTGAATTAGGGGCAACAGCCATTAAATAACCATTACGAATCCCGTTTTCCTCTACCTGTTTTTTAAGGGTGATCCAGCTTTCACTGGTATATCCCTTCTCTGTAAAGTAAGCACCAGAACTCCAGCTACTGCCTACAAATGCTGGATAGCTTCCTTTTTCCATACTTAATTCCATACTGTTTTTTATCGTTAAAAATGCGATTTTTTCATATAGACTATCGGCAAATTGTACTGCATCCTCGGATTCCCATTTAATATTTTTTAGTGCCAATAAGTGATGCCAGCCAAATGTCCCCAGCCCAATTGCCCGATACTTTTGGTTGGTCAGCTGCGTTTGTTTAATTGGCAATGTATTAATATCAATTACATTATCCAGCATACGGACCTGAATTTTAATTAATCTTTCAAGTATATTGTCAGATACCGCTTTTCCCAGATTGATAGAACTTAAGTTACAAACAACGTAATCACCAGCTTTATACTTCTTCACAATCGTATTCTCGTGTTCAATATATTCCTCGATAAATTCTGTTGGTGATTGATTTTGCGTTATTTCTGTACAAAGGTTGGAGCAATATATAATTCCATTATGTTTGTTGTTATTCTGTCTATTCACTTCGTCACGGTAAAACATAAATGGTGTGCCTGATTCAAGCTGTGATTTCATAATTCTTTTCATTATATCGATTGCTGGTACACTTCTCTTGGTCAGTTGATCTGACTTTACACATTCGTCATACCGCTTGCGCCATTCTCCGCTTCCTTTTTCTTCATCATAAAAGTCTTCTAGTGAATAGCCCATCACTTGCCGTACTTCATGTGGGTCAAATAAATACCAATCTCCTCTACCGTCCACCTGCTCCATAAATAAGTCCGGCAGACAGACACCAGTAAATATGTCGTGGGCACGCATTCGGTCATCCCCATTATTTAATTTTAAATCAAGAAATGATTCAATATCCATATGCCATACATCTAAATAAATTGCGATAGCACCTTTTCTGGTCCCTAATTGATCTACATTCACTGCTGTGTTGTTCAGCTGTTTAATCCATGGAACCACTCCACTGGACATTCCTTTATATCCTTTAATTGCACTTCCTCGACTGCGGATTTTCCCCATATAAACGCCAATCCCACCACCATTTTTGGATAGTTTAGCGATGTCCGTATTACTGTCATAAATGGACTGCAAGCTGTCATCAACTGTATCGATAAAGCAGCTTGATAATTGCCCATGCGATTTACCGGCATTTGTCAGTGTTGGCGTTGCAACCGTCATATATAAATTGCTTAAAGCCCAATAGCTCTCCTTTACCAGTTGAATTCGATGTGCTGGATCCTCATCCTGCATCAAACACATCGCAATAATCATCCATCTTTCCTGTGGCAGCTCATAAATATTTTTATCATGATCTGTTGCCAGATAACGTGTAGCTATTGTATACAGCCCCAAATAATCAAACAACAAATCCCGTGTTGAATCAATTTGTTCCGCAAGATAATCAATGTCTACTTTTGAATACTTCGTCATTATAGATGATGCATAAATCTCTTTATCAGTAAGTGTTTTAATTAAATTATAAAAGTTCCCGTATCGATTGTTAGCATCATAATTCCGATTTTCCCCTGCTTCGCGATAAAGCTCCTCTAAATAAATTCTGCTTGCTAGATAGGTCCATTCGGGATTTGCCTCATCAATATTTTCCAGCGCATTTTTCACAAGAATATCTGTTGCCTTTGCTATCGATAGATTTGCGGGAATTGTTTTTAAAGCTTTTTCTTTGAATTTTACAGTACTAATGGATAGGTCTTTGGATGCTTTGTCAATCAGTTGAACGATATCTTCTTGATTCGTCGTAATTTCCGTAATCATGATAAATTCTCCTTTTATTAGCTATGTATTCGCTAGTCTTATAGTTTAAGTAAAGTGGACGAGCAACCTTAGTGCTGTGATGTACAGATTTTGTGCTGCGATGTACAGGTTTGCCGCAGTGCTGCATGGCTCTTCTTTTCCAACCTTAACTAGTACATGAACAAAGGCGCAGGGCTCCCGTTTAGCGACGTACGGACTGGACTGAGCCGCAGAAGATAAAGGAAACTCAGGCGACCAGAGGAAGCCGATGTTGACTTTCACCACAAGGGTATAAGTGCGCCTAAGCCTCTGGTTCCAAACGGCAAGTCTTCTTTATCGTACGGAGGTGAAGGAAGTCTGCTATGGCTTTAGCCCTGGAGCCGGACGTGGCTGATTCGGTTGTTTTGTTATCCACAGCCCACAAATTTTATACTTTCCTAGACATCGAAAAAAGCCGTTTACCCAACGATGAACGGCTTTAAAACGACAGAAATTATCTAGTTACATATCTATCGCTTCACCTTCCCTCACCCCGGGGACATGAAACTATAAGCTATGGCAGGTCTCCTGACTTGTGCTTCAATCTACTAAAGTCCTTCCCATAACGACACTTCAACAGCTATCGAAACAGTGGATTTCTCGTTCGTCTACACTTACAGTTGCGGGGGCAGTTGCGGTTTTTACCGCATTCCCTTTTCAGACACATACATGTCACCTTAACTCATATCACTACATATAGTATTGTTATTAGAATTTATTACAATATATTGTATTTAAAGACTAACATATTCATTCAGGGAATGCAATAGTCACGAATGTTAAATCTTAAATTCTTTGGCAGTGTTAGTTCTGAAACTTTTCCAGTCGTTTAAAGAAATCTAAGAGAAATTGATAAAACAATTTTTCTGTCGGGAGTAATTGACGGTCCCTTGGGATAACGATTCCAACTGTTCGGATAATAGCTGGTTCAATATTAGTCACTTTTACTGTAGCTCTCGGCAAATTATCTAATAATGTAATCTCTGGTATGAGTGAGACACCTAATCCTGCTGACACCAGACCTTTTATCGAATCTATATCCTGTCCTTCAAACGAAACGTTCGGTTTGAAACCAATCTGTTGACAAGCATTCGTAATCAGCTCACGCAAGACATATTCTTTAGGGAAAAGTACAAACGAATCCTCTCTGAGCTGATTCAGCTTTAGCGATGAACTTTTGGCAAGTGGATGATTAGCTGGCAATAATCCAATAATATTTTCAGTAAATAAAATAGCTCCCTTTAGTTTTTTCTCATTCAACGGAACCGGTCCGAGCATCGCCATATTAATTTCACCTTTTACAACAGCTTCTTTTAATTCGTGATAAGAACCCTGATTTAATTGAAATTTCACATCTGGATATTGTTCACGAAATGCAGAAATGGCAGTAGGCAAAATATATGTAGCTAAACTACTCGGAAATCCAATATGAATGGTTCCACTATTAGGGTCTGTGTATTCATCGATAACCTGTTTAGCATCATCAATTACATGAATTGCTTGTTCCATATGCTCTAAAAAAATCCGCCCAATCGGTGTAAGGCGAACATTACGGCCCTCGCGTATAAAGAGATCCACGCCTAATTCCGACTCCAAATTAAAAATTTGCCTACTGACTGCAGATTGGGCTACATGTAAGGAAATAGCAGCTTCCGTTACATGTTCACGGTTGGCAACTTCAATAAAGTATTTTATCTGTCTCAGTTCCAATTGTAACCACCTCACATCTCATTATCTCATATCGGCATCAATATTATCTATATTTTATATTGTTAAGATTAGTTAATTTTTGTAAAATTGTAATATAACATTTTTTAATTAGCATCTTTTTTGATGTTACATAAAGTGAAACTTCATTTGTATGAAAACTCTTACGAAAAATACCTAAAAAACGCAATAGGAAAGTAGACCCTTCAAAATCTTTGTTTTTTGAAGAGATGAGTTCATCATTTCCGATAAGTCTAGAAGCTAAGCTATCTGTTCTTCTGAAGGTATAATTTTGTATCCTTTCCTTTTTAGGTATTCAACCATCTTTGATTCTTTGGTTTGTTGTTGGTCTTTCAGGTAATCGGGGCCTAGTTCCCGATAAGGTTCCCTCGTTTGGAGGATGTTGTAAGCAATTTTTAAAATCAAATTGGCCGTAGCTATTCTTGCTTTCATTTTGCCTTGACGCTTCATTATCCTTTTTTGAAAGGAAGAGATTCTATTATTTTGACTAAGGGTCGCTAGTGCACATTCTGCTGCTATCGTTTTTAATGCCTTGTTTCCTTTTTTGGATTTACTGTGTTTTTTTTTACCAGCACTTTCGTTATTTCCTGGACTAACACCGGCCCACGAGGCTAAATGTTTATCTGATTTAAAAACGGTCATATCAACACCCATTTCCGCAATTAAAATGGCTGCACCTTTTTCGTTTATTCCAGGTATAGTGTCTAGTAATTCTAATTCTTCACGGTAAGGTTTAAGGCAATAGTCAATCTGTTCTTCCAGTTCCTTGATTTGTCTTTCGATATACGTCATATGTTCCCAGTGTTGGCGTAACATATAACGATGGTGACGACGGATACGTCCGTTTATGGCATCGGCAATCTCAGACAGACTTGCCCTTGTCTTAGGATGTACCATTTCTCGAAGTGACTTTTCTTCTATTTTTTCGCCATTCATGATGGCTTCAAGAATACGTCGGCCAGATGCACCAAAAATATCAGAAAAAACGGAGGTAAGCTTGATATTTGCGTCTTGTAGAATCTTATGGATACGATTTTTTTCTTGCGTACAATTGTGAACTAATTTTGTTCGATAGCGTGTAAGATCCCGTAAATCACGGATATCTTCTGGTGGAACAAAGTTACTCTCAATAAGGCCACTTCGTAATAATTTTGCGAGCCATTCTGCATCTTTTACATCTGTTTTACGACCGGGAACATTTTTAACGTGTTTAGCATTGGCGAGTATCAGGTGAAATTGTTCCTCAAGCATATTCCATATTGGTTTCCAATAAACGCCGGTACTTTCCATTACGGCATCGGTTATTTCCATATGGGCGAGCCAATCATTCAAATTCAACAAACCATTTGTTGAGGTAGAAAAAGTTTTAATTTCCTTTTTGGGTCTTTTGTCTAATGGGCCATATAACACACAAGCTACGACAGTTTTCTGATGCACATCTAGGCCTGCACATCGTTCAATCATTGCTTCCATTTAGGTAAACCACCTTATCTTTGTTATATTTAACAATACAAATGAAAGTAACTATGTTGCAAAATTTTTGTATACATGCTCGAGGCATAATAGTTAGTACTTTTATACTTTCACAACCAGTTTCAGTGCCAGGGTATCTCACGTTCAGATCCACCAGAATGAGGACGGTCTGGTAGTATTGTTATTAAATATATGTCCATAATCTACCTAAGTAATACTATCGTACGGGGTGATAATTATTATTTTCATGGTAGTTGGTGGTTACGCGAAGCGTAGCCATGAGAGTTCAGTGGGGGTTCCCTTCCTTCCCACTGAATGTTAGTACCTCATGGTATGACCTAAAGGCTCTTGAACAGAATCAGGAAATTTACGGGCTGTTTTTACCGCAAAGGTATGACACAAGGTCCTCCTTCACCTTCACGTCTGGGATTTTCTCACGCTTGGAGGTGGGGGTATTACAGCCCGTTAATGCGTGATAAAGATCTATCGCAGATTAACAGTGAGCTGTCTTTTAATCTACGGTAGATTTTCATTTTACATTTTATTAATACAGTAGGAGGTTCAGGATCATTATGAATTTAACGAAAGAAAGTAAAATCGTAAAGGAAAATGTATTCATCCAAGATTATATGCAAACTTTATATAAAAAGGTAATAGAACGCAACCCCAATGAAAAAGAATTTCACCAAGCAGTTAAATTAATTCTTAAATCGCTCATCCCGATTTATATAAAAAACCCCACATATATGGAAAAAGGGATATTAGAACAGCTGGTAGAGCCTGAGCGAGTAATCACCTTTCGCGTGTCATGGGTGGATGACCAAGGGAAAGTACAAGTTAACCGCGGCTTTCGTGTTCAATTCAATAGCGCACTTGGTCCGTACAAGGGCGGGCTTCGCTTTCATCCATCCGTTAATTTAAGCATTGTTAAGTTTCTCGGATTGCAGCAAATTTTCAAGAATTCATTGACGGGTCAACCCATTGGTGGGGGAAAAGGTGGCTCTGATTTCGATCCAAAGGGAAAATCAGATAATGAAATCATGCGTTTTTGCCAAAGCTTTATGACAGAGCTAGCAAAACATATTGGACCAGATATAGATATTCCAGCCGGCGATATTGGTGTTAGTGCGAAGGAAATAGGTTATATGTTTGGACAATATAAAAAAATCCGCGGAAGCTTTGAGGCAGGAGTTTTAACTGGAAAAGGATTAGACTATGGAGGGAGTTTGGCACGAAAAGAAGCGACTGGATATGGCACCGTTTATTTCGTACAGGAAATGTTAAAAGATAGTGGGAGGTCTATTAACAGAGCTACTGTAGTTGTTTCCGGATCTGGTAATGTATCTATTTATGCCATGGAAAAGGCGATTAAATTAGGAGCTACAGTTGTTGCATGCAGTGATTCAAACGGCTATATTTTTGATGAAAATGGAATTAATATTGAAACTGTAAAACAACTTAAAGAAGTAGAAAATGCTCGAATTAGTGAATATGTGAATATACACCCAACAGCAGAGTATGTTGAAGGATGTACCGGTATTTGGTCCATCCCCTGTGACATTGCGCTACCTTGTGCAACACAAAATGAACTCGATGATAAGGCAGCAAGGCAACTGGTTGCTAATGGGGTAAAGGCAGTAGCAGAAGGAGCAAACATGCCTTCTACAACCGAGGCGATTGAAGTGTTTTTGCAAAATAATATTTTATTCGGTCCGGCAAAAGCTGTAAATGCAGGTGGCGTAGCGGTTTCATCATTAGAAATGGCACAAAATAGCATGAGGATGTCATGGAGCTTTGAAGAAGTTGATGCTAAATTACAAGAAATCATGAAGACCATTTATCAAAACTGTATAGATGCTGCTGAGGAATTTGATAAAAAAGGAAATTTAATTGTTGGTGCGAACATTGCCGGATTTAAAAAAGTAGCCGATGCAATGCTGGCACAGGGTGTTGTCTGAAATTAGTTTATCTATGGAAAAGATGCTTCCTTAACCGGGAGCACCTTTTGAGTATTCTTAACTACTGCAAATGCTTGGGTGGATTAATGTCATGACTTTTCTTTTTTACTTCTGCAAATAAACCTTCCTGATTACTATTTTCACTCAGCTGATAAGTTAACTGTTTCAGCTGCTCCTTTAATTGTGTTAATTCCATTAATGGGGTTGACTGGTCCAGTGTTTGCTGAATATTATTTGCCAGCTGCATAAATTCTTTTTTTGTTACAGGCTGTGCCTCTTGTTTTAATACATAACCTATTTGTCCGTTTGGCTCCAGCGTTGCCCACTGCACATCATTTACATTCATAACATTTAGCTGCCTTAAATTCATTTCCAGTTGATCAACAGTAAGCCTCATTTTTTTAAGATTCTTTTCCTGCAGGACACCATTTTCAATTACAACCTTTGATTTACCAGTAATTAATGTTTCAAAAAAGTCCCCTTTGATTTGCACATATTCCATCACGATTAAGGTAATGATTAGAATCCCCCCAACCGCTAGCGTCAGCCAAATATTCTCCCCCGCCACCGGCTGAACAAGCAATGAGCCTATTCCAATCATAATAACCGTTTGAGCCAAGGTCATTTGGGAAATCGACTTTCTCCCAGCAATTCGGAGTAAAAGGGTTCCGCCAATTACAACGAGAATAGCTTTCCAAATCCAATCTAATTCCATATAACAATTCCTCTTTTCTGCTATGACATCTATACCATTAGTTTTACAATTTAAATTGATATTATTCTTAACTGTTCGTTCATCTTTAGCAATTGGATAATAATAATAAATATAAAATAGATCTAAAGTACCATTTTAAAATATTTAGTATTTTCATGGTGACGAATTTGTTACAATAACTACAGATATTTTAACTAATTCAAATTTAGGAAGAAGGAGAGTGTTTAAGATAGATAGTTTATTAGCGTTTTTAATAACACCAACTGGTTTAATTCTTGCTGGCATTGTTATCATCATTATTATATTTATGATTATTTACAATCGTTTTATAGCTTTACGTAACCGAACGGAGCAAGCTTTCAGATCGATTGATACATATCTGGAGCAACGTTTTGATGCATTGTCGAAATTAGCGGATGCTGTAGCTTCTCATAATGAGCATGAACGCTCTACACATACAAGACTTGCAGAAATTCGGTCAAATTATAAAAATATGACAAATGATGAAAAGGTTGCTGCGTCAAATGAGGCTGAGGGTCTAAAACAACGACTAAATGTACAAGTGGAGAACTATCCAGAGCTAAAGGCTGATGGGTTGTATTTGAATATGATGAAAACTACTACTGATATTGAAGAGAAGCTGTCCGCCAGCAGACGGAGCTACAATGCAAATGTATACAAACTCAATACAATGCTGGATTCATTTCCAACGAACATATTTGGGAAGATGATGAATTTTAAGAAGGCTGAAATGTTCAAGGCAACTGAGGAAAAAAGAGAAGATGTCGACCTTCGAGCAAGATTGCGGGGAATGTAAATGTTTCCGTCTTTTGAAAGTATTTATCCTAGTCTCGGACCTGTACTGGAAATAGCGCAAGATGCACGTGCAGAGGCAAAGAAAAAAATTTTCCGTTATATAATGATAGTCCTAATCATGTGGGCGGTTTCTGTAGGAGCACTGTTGATTACTAGTAATTCGTCCATCGGGGGAACATTGGTCTTCATTTCTTTTCTGGGAACATTTTTATTTATCGGTTTATCCTTTAGGAAAGCAAAGGAATTTCGATCCATATATTCCCATAAAATTGTCGGAGCATTGGTAACGGCAATGTTTGAAAATATCGCGGTGCCAAAGGATGAACCAGAATACGAAACAGCTATAAAGTTTATTCCAAATCAACGAATAGGAATTAATCGTGTTAGTACAAGTGGAATTGCTCCACAGTTTGATAAAGTAAGAGGGGAAGATTATATAAGCGGAAGACTGGGAGCAACAACCTTTGAGTTCTCCGAGATTGAGCTTATTGACATCCAGTATAAAAAAGACAGTAAAGGCAATCGAAAAAAGGTGGAAAAGCGTGTATTTAAAGGGATTATGTTTGTTGCTGACTTCCATAAAGATTTTGAAGGGGAAACATATTTAATTGACAAAAAGTTTTTTGATAGCGAAAGATTCCACCTCAAATTTCAAGGGGCATTCGAAATTGAGATGGAGGACATGGCCTTTAATAAAGCCTTCCGGACAATGACAACTGATGATATTGAGGCTCGTTACGTTCTTTCGTCCAATCTAATGGAAAGAATAATGGAATTTGAGAGACAATCTAAACATGAAGTTGAATTATCTTTTAAAAATTCAAAGATGTTTATCATGCACGAGTCCCGTAAAAATCATTTCGAAGGTAAACTGTTCGAAAATAACGATGAAGAAACATTAAAACAAATTTATACAGATTTCCGGACATATTTTGATATTGTTGAAGAATTCCGATTGAATCGCAGAATATGGAGTAAAAGTTAGGTGGGTTTTTGGCAGTTTGGGCGTGTAGGACATTCTGATGGACAGTTTTAGCTTGGATTTGGGGCTGGTTTGTCCGTGACAGGCGTTCTCATGGACAGTTTTAGCTTGGATTTGGGCTGGTTTGTCCGTGACAGGCGTTCTCATGGACAGTTTGGCTTGGATTTGGGGCTGGTTTGTCCGTGATTGGCGTTCTCATGGACAGTTTAGCTTGGATTTGGGCTGGTTTGTCCGTGATTGGCGTTCTCATGGACAGTTTAGCTTGGATTTGGGGCTGGTTTGTCCGTGACAGGCGTTCTCATGGACAGTTTGGCTTGGATTTGGGGCTGGTTTGTCCGTGAGATGCCTTCTCATGGACAGTTTAGCTTGGATTTGGGCTGGTTTGTCCGTGATTGGCGTTCTCATGGACAGTTTAGCTTGGATTTGGGGCTGGTTTGTCCGTGAGATGCCTTCTCATGGACAGTTTAGCTTGGATTTGGGGCTGGTTTGTCCGTGAGATGCCTTCTCATGGACAGTTTAGCTTGGATTTGGGGCTGGTTTGTCCGTGAGATGCCTTCTCATGGACAGTTTAGCTTGGATTTAGGGCTGGTTTGTCCGTGATTGGCGTTCTCATGGACAGTTTAGCTTGGATTTGGGGCTGGTTTGTCCGTGACAGGCGTTCTCATGGACAGTTTGGCTTGGATTTGGGGCTGGTTTGTCCATGATAGGCGTTCTCATGGACAGTTTAGCTTGGATTTGGGGCTGGTTTGTCCGTGATTGGCGTTCTCATGGACAGTTTAAGCTTGGATTTGGGGCTGGTTTGTCCGTGACAGGCGTTCTCATGGACAGTTTAAGCTTGGAAATGAACAGTTTTGTCCTTGAGAGACACTTTATGTGACCGGCTGCTCCTATTTTCGACCTGTTCGGGCAATAGAAGCACTCTCCCAAATCCTGCCAGAACAAAGGCGCAGGTCGCCCATTTAGCAACGTACGGAACGGACTGAGCCGCAGAAGATAAAGGAAACTCAGGCAGGCGACCGGAGGAAGGCGATGTTGACTTTCACCACAAGGGTATAAGTGCGACTAAGCCTCTGGTTCCCAATCGGCAAGTCTTCTTTATCGTACAGAGGTGAAGGAAGTCTGCTATGGCTTTAGCGCTGGAACCGACGTGGCTGATTCGGTTGTTTTGTTATCCACAGCCCACAAATTTTATAATTTCCTAGACGACAAAAAAATGGTACTGATCCAAAGTGATCAGTACCATTTTTCAAAATCCTTCAATCGTTTCCCCGATAATAGAATCGACTGATCAACCAGCGCCTGCATAGCATCAACGCAATGTTCGGAAACCTCTTTTCGTAATTCCAGACAGGATAATTCCGTACAGCCTAATATAACGCAAGAGCATTCTTCCTTATTTATCAAATCATTGATAATCGTTTCTACTTCTGTAATATCAACAGGCTTATCTTCTTTAAAATTATAGATCGTGTTCATTACCAGTTCCTGTTCTGTATCTTTCGGAATAATTGGTTTAAGATGATATTCCAAACAGCTATTTTGATAGATTTCACTATTAATCGTACCATCTGTAGCTAAAATACCAACCTTTGCATTCGCTCCATATTTACCATGAATGTATTTTATCGTTTCATCAATCATATTAATGATGTTTACATCCGTCATTGCTTCCATTTCTTTGATAAAATAATGCGATGTATTACAGGGGATCGCTATATTAGAAACACCTGCATACTCAAGAAGTTCAAAATCCCTTTTCACTGCTTCTAAAAACACCTTTTCCTTTCGTTCCAAAATAGCTTCGGTTCGGTCAGGGATTGTGGGATGGTTAAGAATAATCATATCAATATGATCCTGGTCCTTTTTTGCAACTGTATTTTCGATTACCTTCTCAAAGAAAACAGAGGTTGCCATTGGCCCCATACCACCAAGCACTCCCAGTTTTTTACCTTCCATCTTGCGTCCACCTACTTTATTTTCGCAAAGTGCTTTTTGCTTTTTAATGCTTCAAATATAATTTCAGATTCATTGAAAGGCATTTCTCTATCACCAATAATTTGTGTTCTTTCATGCCCTTTTCCTGCTATAAATATGGTGTCATTTTCATTACTTATATCAACCGCATACTCGATTGCTTCTTTTCGATCCAAGAAGGTTCTATAATTTCCCTGATGCTTGTCCATTGCTTCAGCTATTTCCTCGATAATTAAATTAGGATCATGCTGTTTAGGATTGTCGGAAGTGACAATTGATAAATCTGCATATTCGGATGCTACCCGAGCCATTCCGTATCGTTTATCTCTTCCACTATCACTTGTATCTGCATATACCCCGAACACTAATATTAATCTACCTTTAACATATGGCTTGATCGTTGTTAAAGCTTTTTCCAACGCATCCTCCGTATGTGAGAAATCAACCATAATTTTATAGTCCTTTTGTCGATAGACTACTTCCATGCGACCATCAATTCCGCCAACTTCCTGGATACCCTTTTGGATAACCGAAAGTGGAATATCATTACAGTAAGCACATGCGATTGCCGCAAGACTATTATAGACGTAAATAGCACCAGGCAGATTCACTTTCAAACGAATACTTCCCGCTGGTGTATGGACAGTATAGGTTGTGCCTTCAAATGTATATTCAATATCAGTCGGGAAAATAGCAGCACTATTTTCGATTCCGTATGTAATTACTTTTGGTTGACGATCTTTCACGATATCGATTAGTTTTCGACCATATTCATCATCTACATTTATCACATTAAAATCACTTGTTAACTTGAACAACTTTGCTTTTGCACGAAAGTATTCATCCATGTTTTTGTGTAGCTCCAGGTGATCTGGAGATAAGTTAGTGAAAATACCAATATTGAAGTTACTATATGCAACACGATCCAAATTCAACGCATGTGAGGATACTTCCATAATACAGTTGTCAATTTTTGCCTCATTCATTTTGGTGAAAAATTGCTGCAGATTCAGTGACTCTGGTGTCGTGTTTTTATTTTGCATGAGCTTATTATTAATCATTGTTCCAATTGTACCGATTAACCCAACGGATTTATTCGCTTGTTCAAAGATAGACTTAATAAAATAGGTTGTTGATGTCTTACCATTCGTGCCCGTTAATCCGATAACGTTCAGTTTCTCTGTAGGTCTATCATAAAAGTTTGCTGATATCCTTGCAAGTGCATTTCTAGAATTAGCCACCTTTAATACAGTAACTTCCTCAGATACTTCTATATCTTTTTCCACAATAATAGCAGCTGCACCTTGTTCAATCGCTTTATTAATAAAGCGATGCCCATCTACACTGAAGCCTGATATCGCTACAAATAAACTACCTTCCACAACTTCTCTGGAGTCATATGCGACTTCAGTGATCTCCATCTGCATATTCCCTTTCATTTTAGTAAACTCCAGATCCTGTACTACTGAGGTTAATAACATTGTTTCAACTCCTCAACCATTGCTATTTCGATTAGCGTTTCCCAATTCTTTTAAAGATTTTACTCAAAATAATTCCTGTATAGGCATATGCCGGTTTCGGGTCTTTCCAATCCCAAATGGCATAGGCTTTTGGCCTAATCAAGGACTTAATAACATCCATAACAGAAAGCTGCCCTGTTTTTATATAATCCCGTACTGCCAACATATCCTCATACCCGTACCAAAAAGCGCGGTTTGTTGTTTCTTTCAAGGCTGTTGGAGCAAGCGGAGTACCTGTCAATTCCATATAAGTTATATACGGGATATTCATGCCTACCTTTGCAAGCAGGTTATTTAGATTAGTAATTCTCGCATTTATTTCAATCAGATAAAAATCGCCAGTTTCTGCATCTTTTTTAAATTCTATTTCAGCAAAACCTTTGAACTTAATAGCTTCCAAGAAAGCAGACCCTTGTTCAACAAGCTCAGGCACATATTTTTGTACAGTGTAAACAGATGCACCAAAATTAACCGGATATTGCCGCTGCTTTTGACATGTCACCCAGTGGGTAACTTTGGCGTCCTGATTTAAATAGGCATCAAATGTGTGCATATGGTCATCAAAACCAGGAATAATGCGTTGTACAATTACTTCCTCACCCGCATCCTCAGATTGTTTTAATGCATCTTCTAATTCTTCCATTGAATGAACTTTAAATAACTTCCTTCTGAATTTCTCTACAAAGCTCGGTGAATCGGTTGGTTTAACAAGGCAAGGGAATGTAATGATATTTTCTATTTTTTTATAAAAGTCATCTTCGTCCACACGAACGGTTTCTGGCACCTTCATCCCTTTTTCAACTGCTAATGCTCCAAGTGTTTCTTTATTCATTACCCTTGTATATAAACCCTGCTCTGTTTGCGGAATCAAGTAATATTCTCGGATTCTGTCCAAGTGGGCGTCAAGCACTTCAACATAGGAATCATGACATGGAATAAGCACAGGCTTTCTGTCCTGCTTTTTCGCATAGTCTATTAATGCGTCTATGAAGTTTTCAGAGTCCTTTTTATAATGAGGAACAATTATCTTTTCCGAGCAATACTTCGACTTTGCTCCGTATCTTTCCTCTTCAGAATAGTCGGCAGCCACCGTATGAATTCCGTACATGCCAAGACATCTGATCGTGCTTAATCCTATATAATAATTATTCCCTAAAATCACGGCTTTATTATTCATATAATCGCTCCTTGATAGTGATTCCCCTAGTAAATGTAGTAATCGTCATTTGTATATATGTTGTATTTAGTAAACTAATAAATTATACCATATTTCACACACACTAACTAGTTTGATTTTCACGTAATAGCTTTCGATTATGCTTCATTTTTTATGACATATACACTCATTGTCGTTCTTATTTAAAAATTCGCATTATAGACTCTTTAATATATCATTTTAGTGTATAATGGATATAGATTTTTTTATTTCTTAGACACCTATACATCATTATATAATTCAAATGGGGGGATGACCGTTGGGGAAGACGAAGCATACCGGTCCAGTTAAATTATCAAAGAAGCCAAGCCCTGACTTATGGGTTAGTAAAATCCCTTTTGGTTTGGGGAAAATTAAACCACATCACATTCGAGATACAATGAAAGTAGCATGGGATAATAAAGATAATCTTCCCTATGCAAGTCGTATTTTAACGCAAGGGGTTTGTGATGGTTGTGCACTGGGAGTATCGGGATTAAAAGATCAAACATTAGCAGGACCTCATATTTGTACAACCCGTTTAAATGTTCTTCGTTTAAACACGATGTCTGCAATCAAAGAAGACCGTTTACATGCAGATATCAATGATCTGCGGAAAATGAGCAGTACAGAACTGCGTAAATTAGGTCGAATACCATACCCACTTATACGTAAACCTGGAGAACGGAAATTTAACCGTATATCATGGGATGAAGCACTGGATAAAATAGCCAATAAAATGAAAACGCTTAACCCGAAACAATATGCCTTTTATACCACATCTCGAGGCATCACAAATGAAGTTTATTATACGATTGGAAAAGTAGCACGCTATCTTGGAACGAATAATATTGATAATGCATCACGAATTTGTCATTCTCCGTCCAAAACAGCACTAAATCGTTCTGTAGGAATTGGTGCATCCAGCTGTAATTACAAAGATTGGATTGGCACAGATGTACTTGTCTTCTGGGGATCTGTTGCTGCCAATAATCAGCCTGTTTCCACAAAATATATGTATGCAGCCAAAAAGAAAGGTACAAAAATCATCATTATTAATCCATATTATGAACCTGCAATGGATCATTACTGGGTGCCATCTATTGCTGAATCAGCCTTATTCGGAACTAAAATTGCTGACGACGTTTACCAGGTTAATATCGGCGGAGACATTGCCTTTATGCACGGGATTATGAAGCATTGGTTTGAAATGGAAGAGCGTGAACATGGTTCTGCTATTGATCATGAATTTGTAAATGAGCACGTTAATGGTTTAGAAGAATTAAGGGAGAAGACCACCTCCTATGAGTGGGATCAGCTTGTAAAATCCTCCGGTATATCAAAAGAACAAATGATTGAACTGGCAGAGCTACTTGCTAAATCTCAATCAGCCGTATTTGTTTGGTCAATGGGACTGACACAGCATCGGTTCGGGTCGGATAATATATCGCAGGTGGCTAACCTTGCATTATTGCGTGGCTTTTTAGGCAGGGAACACTGTGGATTAATGCCCATACGTGGTCACTCTGGTGTTCAAGGATCTGGGGAAATGGGTGCTGATCCCTTCGTCCTCCCAGGTGGGGGCATGGATGATTCGAACAGAGAACGTATAGAGAAAATATGGGGATTTGATATCCCGGTATGGCAGGGCGACATTGTTGGGGTCTCCATCGAAAATGCTTTACTACCGGAGGAACATGAACGGAAACTGAATTTATACTATATGTCAGGTGGCAATTTCCGGGAAACAATGCCAGATCCTGATTTTGTCACAAAGGCACTTGAAAATGTAGATATTCGTGTTCATCAAGACATTATATTTAATACTTCTACCCTTCTCGATGCCCGGGAGGCGGTTATTGTTTTACCGGCTATGACTAGGTATGAACAGCCTGGCGGAGGTACTTCAACCTCAACAGAAAGAATGGTTTACTTCTCTCCGGAAATTAAAGGACCGAGAATGGAGGAAGCTCGATCTGAATGGGAAATTTATGTTGACCTTGCAAAGCGAGTAAAACCTGAGGATAAACATCTGATTGACTTCAAGGATGCTCATCACATACGTAAAGAAATTGCGAAAGCTGCACCGAATTATGATGGGATTCAGCATCTTCAAAACAGGGGCGATTTATTTCAATGGGGTGGGGCCTGGCTTTGTGAGGATGGCATATGTCCAACTCCTGATGGCAGGGGAAACCTTATCTCCGTAGAATTACCAGAACTCCGAAAACCTGAAGGACATTTCTATGTTACAACACGCCGAGGAAAGCAATTTAATTCGATGATCTACAGTGAAAGAGACCCATTTAATGATGCAGATCGCTATGATGTTTTAATGAATGCATCGGATGGCAAAAAGCATGAAATTACTGAAGGTGACTCAATCGTTGTTTTCAATCAGCATGGTACATTTACTGGTCGAGCGAAGTTTGTTCCACTAAAAGAAGGGAATATTGAAGTACATTGGCCTGAGGGGAATTCCCTTATTCCAAAAGGTGTCTACGAGGAGCACGCAGGGATTCCGGAGTATAATACGGCGATTATTATGGAAAAAGCGGAAACATATTATGCCCATAAAGATACCAAGTATGTAGAGAAACGTGTGGAAGAATTGGAAATGGAAGCTAATTAAAGGGGGGGAAATTATGATCGAAATGAAGCAAAATGAATGGGATGTTATTCGTTTTGATGGTACCTCTTTATCTTTTCAAGAGGAAGAGATTGCAACCGAATTCCCTCTGACTATTGTATTAAATGGCGAGGAATTCGCAACAATGGTCTGTTCGCCTTCCAGTCTGCATGAACTTCTAGTTGGTTTTCTCGCTTCAGAAGGAATCATCCGTTTTTATAATGAAATTACGAAGCTATCGATTGATGAGAAGCGTGGCTTTGCTTATGTGGAAATCGACAAACCACTAGACATGTATCAGCATGACCATTCTAAACGTTTTATTGGGTCATGCTGTGGGAAGAGCAGACAATTTTATTTTAAGAGCGATGTAAAAACTGCAAAAACAATTACCAGTAGATTGGCAATTTCTGTAATCCAATGCACTACTTTAATGAAAGAACTCCAAGAGAAATCTGATCAATTTCTAAGAACCGGTGGTGTACATAATGCAGCATTATGTACACCTAATGAAATCCTTCATATTGGAACAGATATTGGCAGGCACAATGCATTGGATAAAATCTACGGGGGAATTTTAAAGGACAAAATTTCACTGGTCGATAAATTAATTGTCTTTAGTGGACGTATTTCATCAGAAGTTTTACTGAAAGTGTCAAAAATCGGGGTAGGTATACTTGTTTCCAAATCAGCACCTACTGATCTTGCGCTTAAATTAGCAGATGACTTGGGAATAACAACGATTGGTTTTACAAGAGGAAATAAGCTGAATGTTTATACACATCCAGATCGTATTATTGAGGTTAATGGGGGGTAGTGTAGCTTTTCTAAGTTAAATTATAACTATTTTCATATACTTTCGGACTGCACTTATTGGCTCCATCGAATAGTATTGTTGCTTTATAACCTTCACAGTTTTTGCAATGTAAAAAACAGCATTAAAAAGCTGATCCAAATGGTTTAGCACCATCCGGATCGGCTTTATTTGTTCATACTAGAGAAGAAATCACCTAATGGATCCTCATCCTCTTCAGGTTCTTCCTCATTCTCATGATTCATTTCCAGTCCCTGAATATTTACATCATCCAGATCCTGCTCATTCACCTCAGGTTTATATTCGCTCTCCTTAGAAACTGCTGCTTCCTGAAGGTATAGGGCTTCATCAATATTACTAGTATTACTGTTTAAGGCTGCCAGCAATGTTGTTGCACGCATCGGATCATTTAATAATTGATACAAAATTGTGCCAATCAGCGCCTCGGAATGCTCGTGCTTTAACCAGCTCTTTTGTTCTTTCGTAAGCTGTTTGGGAAGCGGAATTGTGATCGTTTCTCTATCTTTTGCATACGTTTCATTTACTCCTTTTAATACAAATCCTGCAATCTCACTGGAAAAGTTTCTTCTTTGGGTTTCTTTCAATTTCGACAATTGCTTCAAAAGATAATCCGGTGTATCTGAAGGAACTCGAAATGTTATCGATTGCCCTCTTTCTATACTTTTTTTAGACATAGTCTCACCCTATTTTGCTTCTGTGGTCTTTTTATCTTCTTCCTTACTTTCAACATATACTCCGGATTTTCTGACAAAATCCGTAACTAATTTATAATAGGCATTTGCCATCATCCAGATACTTTCATTCTCATCTTCAAAGAATTCAATGTTGTAGCCATCCAGCTTATTATTCAGAGCTTTGATATAATCCTTTAATACTGCTGAACCACCACCAACGAAATAGCAGATTTCAGATTGTGAGTTTTTTGCCCATACATTTCTCAGAAAACGATATTCCTTCTTAGCAAGCTCCAGTAAAATATGATCGGTTATATCATGGACATTCGTTCTGCTCCCTTTTACCATAATATGGTGGCGATCATTTTTCCTCGTTATTATATCAACTACATCGCGACGGCTATCCAGTTCAACCCCATGTTTTGAACGGATTTCTTCCCGAATTTCCTCCAGCGATTCTGATACACCAAGGTTAAATCCCTGTGCTTTATCATCATCGACATTACGATTTCGTATGACAGCTATATCTGTAGACAATCCGCCAATATCCTGAATTAATATTTGTTTATCAATCAGTTCCTTATTAATTACTTTCAAATCATTATCCATAATTAGATTTACATATGCCGCAAATCCCTCAGGATAAACTTTTACTTCATCAAATTTAATATTTACTTTTTTACCTTGGTGCTGCGGTGTAACAAGGAACTCTACTTGGTGTACAGAGCCTAACAACTGTGATCTGTAGCCAACATCCTTTCCTTCTTTTACTTCTCTTAATGGTAGACCCGTTCCTAGTGTAAAGTTGGCATCAATAACATCATCCTTTGACGCTTTGAATGCCCCACTGCTTACTGCATCTAATGCTAATGAAGCAAATAGCATGATTAACGTCTGATCCTCTTCTGATTTACTGCTGCCCGGATCAAGCTCTGTTGAATTATTCGTCTTTGTTGCTAGATTGCCAACACGATATACAACATTGTTTTCTTCTAGGGCAGGGGAGTGTACTCGGATGTGAATATTATCCAGTACCTCCTTTTCATCCAATTCCTCTATGCCAATAACTGGACGATCCTCCATGTCCTGTGCAATTACATTTGGTATATATAATTCATTTTCCAGTTTTCCGAAGTTTCCCTTTAAGGCATCATTTCCGACATCCACTGCTGCGATTCTTGTTTTTATCATATCTCAAAAACTCCCTTCTAAATAATATGTATCATTAATAGATTAATAGTTTTTAGGAAAATAATCAATCAGACTTTTTATGTAATCTTTTTTATTTACTTGTATACAATTAGAAAACGCTGTTATACAAGTATGCATTCATATTTGTATACTTGCAAACATTATTGTAATTTAATTGTATACAAATTGTTTGCAAGTAAACTTATTTGTATATGAACAAACAAGAGACAAGATTGTAAACTCTTGTCTCTTGTTTTAGTTTATTTTATATGAAAAAATTCCGTTATAAGGGATAGAATTACCTCGATGCCATTACTTATATCAACTGCAACTGTACTTACCGTAATCCAGAACTGTATAAAATAGCATTTTTTACAGTTATCAATAAGGAACGTACTTCAATGTCTATTCATCCTGGACAAAAAATAGAAACTCTTCCATTACTACAATATAATATGACTAATGTTAAGAATTAAACAGAGATTGGCAAAATTACAGAGCTATTATTTAAATTTTATGATATTATTAACTAACTGGGAGTTTTTACCTATATAGAAAAGGGGATAATCGCTCATGGTTCGACTAAAGGTCTTTATAATTTTACTATTTTTGGCCTCAATAACTGTCGCTGTAACTTCTGGTCCACTACTAATAGAAACATCATTATATGTGAAGTCTGTATTATTATTTTGGGTATTCTCATTTCTTTATTCACATCTAAGTGTTATTATCAAAAAAGGGAAAGTAAATATGGATTACGGCATAAACTATGGTCTTTCACTAGGATTATTTGCCGGGCCACTGGGACTGGTCATTTTTGAAACAGTATACCGTTTTACCGTCTACTTCAACAGGAAATGGACTAAAACAGCTGATCCAGATGAATTTTTACATACATTTTACAATATAGGAGCTTTTACACTAAACCATTCCATTGCTTATTATATGTTCATAACTTTATTCCCAACGTTTCAAACCATTCCATTTGGCTTTTGGATACTAATCATTTTACTAGTCATTATGGTCTCACTCTTGTCTGACACATACTTAATTATCATATTTCTCTTCACAGGAGAGATCCATTCAAGACAAGATGCATGGGATTTTATTAAGAGCAGAAGCATACTTGATATGGGAAAAATTGTATTCTCCAATGGTCTGTTATTCGTTTTCCTCCAACAGCAAAATTGGGAAATGCTGATTGCTTTGTTTATACTAAATTACCTAGTCAGCCGTTCCTTTCTAGCAAAGTCACAAAGCATGCAGCATAAAATAGAACGGGATAAATTCAAACAAATGGCCTACACTGACTTCTTAACAGAGGTTTATAATAGAGCATTTATGGACAAAAAAATGAATGAACTAAATAATTCCGGTGAATATCTTGGAATTATTGTTTCCGATATCGATTCATTTAAAAAAATCAATGACTCTTATGATCACGCAGTTGGCGACCGTGTTATTCAGCATTATGCAGCTACATTGCAAAGTTATTTGGATGATGGGGATTATCTTTTCCGAAGCGGTGGTGATGAATTTACGATATTCCTAAGAAACAAAGACTTCCAATCATGTGTAGAATTATTGCAAACCATTCAAAAAGGGATCGAAACAAATCCAGCTATCGCAGAATATAAAACGAATAATATTACGCTGCCCTATACATCATCGTTTGGTCTGTATTATTATAAAACTGGCAAACATTTAGAAATTAAAAAGGCGTATGTGTATGCAGATCACCTATTGCTTGCTTCTAAAGACCACGGAAAAAATGGGGTATCGATAAAAAATGGAACATTAGATATGCCACTTTCCTTACGGTATAATAACTAATCTAAAGATATAATTCATTTTTATTTAAAAGACTCTATCCACATTAATTTAAAGTGAATAGAGTCTTATTTATTTACACTGCATTTTTCTTTTTAATTTGTTTACTTCTTAACTGGCCACACGCTGCATCAATATCTGCACCGTTTTCCCAACGTACACCACAATTAATCCCGTGCTCTTTTAATGTTTCAAAAAATGCCTGAATATCTTCAGAAGTGCTGCGTTGGTACTGGTTATGCTCATCAACAGCGTTATATGGTATCAAATTCACATATGCAAGATGCCGATGATCTTTTAACAGTTGAGCCAGTTGAATGGCTTCTTTCTTATGATCATTTACATCCCTGAGCATGATATACTCATAAGTAATTCGCCTATTAGTTTTTTCCAAATAATAGTCCACAGATTTCATCAGCTTTTCTATCGGAAATGCTTTATTTATTTTCATAATCCGTGTACGCAACTCATTGGTTGGTGCATGGATAGAAATTGCTAGGTTCACCTGAATTCCTGTATCCGCAAATTCATAAATCTTATGTGCCAAGCCACTTGTTGATACAGTGATATGCCTTGCACCAATATTAAGTCCCCTATCATCATTCACGACATATAAGAAGTCCATTAGATTGGCAAAGTTATCGAATGGCTCTCCAATTCCCATGACTACAATGTGACTCACACGCTCGTCTTGTCCTTGTGCATCAAGATGCTTTTGTACATTCATAATCTGTTCTACGATTTCACCACTAGATAGATCACGACTTTTTCTTAATAAGCCACTCGCACAAAATGTACAGCCGATATTACAGCCAACCTGTGTTGTAACGCAAACAGATAATCCGTAATTAAAACGCATTAGCACCGTTTCAATTAAGTTTCCATCAGCTAATTTATATAAAAATTTAATCGTACCGTCTTTAGATTCCTGTCTAATTTCCTCATCCAAAGTATGCAGAACAAAATTTTCCTCCAATAATGCAATAGTTTGCTTATTTACATTCTTCATTTCAGAAAAACTTGATATCCGCTTTTTATAAAGCCAATTCCATACCTGGTCGACACGAAAACGCTGTTGTCCATGCTCTATCAGCCAGTCAGTTAATTGATCATATGTCAGTCCATAAATGGATTTTTTACTCATTTATATTACCCTCATTTCCAGAGAATCATTCCATTATTTCATGCTAAATAATTCGATATCATTGCAATGTATAATATTACTATATTATTGCTTGATTATCAATCAAATAAGAAATACAGTGCCATTTCTCCATTATTTTTTATCTGTGTAATTGATGTAAAGTATGACGAAACTAAAGATGATGACTGGATGTATGAAAGAGAGTGCATCTTGACGTTAAATGTAAATGGGAAAGGGCCAAGAGAACGTTTTTCTAAAACAAAAATCACTTATTCAAGAGCAAATTAGTCACCCTTTAACTTCAACAGATTAATCTCTGGGGAATTAAACAACCGGAACTTTAGCAAAGATACAGCATCACTGCTCCCAAGACCAGCACTCACATACTGCTTCGTTCCTTTATATTCCCATAATCCTTTCACTCTATTCTGCGGCGGAAAAAGACCATTTGGTTCATACCAGGGATCCGGAATAAATAGTGCACCGATAAAAGGTAGACGAATCTGTCCACCATGATAATGTCCTGCAATAATTAAATCAAATTCTCTCCATACTGTATTGAAATCTGAATCGATATAATCTATTCGCGGGTCAGGAACAGGGTAATGGTTGAGAGCAATAACTATATCGGAATCAGGGAGATACTCAACATCCATCTCTTCCCATAATTGTCTTTGATATGAAAGATATGGCTTATCAGAACTATAGCTCGGATAAACAACCCCATTTATTTTCCCGATACTATCCGGATTACTGATGATAGCAAGCTCTAAATTAAGAAAATGTATAGCGACTCCATTTACTTCAACTGTATCAACCGCCTCTACTAGTGAAACCCCTCTTTCTTCCATGCCTTTAACAAATTCACTTTTCCCAAATGCGGGTTCAATCTGATAACTATCCGGATCTGCATTTCCAGGCACATACCAGGCATTTTCTTTATTATCTATCCCTTCGAGTAAGGAATAAAACGGCCGATAGTTCGTGCTTTGAACACCACTCAACATATCCCCTGTAAAAACGATTGCATCATAATCGATACCATTTATCGTTTCTATTAATCTCTCCTGATTTTTCCCGAATTGCTTTTCATGCAAATCCGTAATTTGCAGGATTCGAAAATTTTCTAGCTCGGGTGCGAGATTATCAATTGGTATTTCTTGTTCTACAACAGTTATACGGTGGTTATCCCATAATGTGTAAAAACACAAGACAACAGCACCGATTAGAATAACTACCATAATCTTGCCAACTACTTTTCTCACGGCTTATCGCACTCCAATTCCATTTCTTACTTAATAGCCTCCAATTGATGGTGCAGTAAGTTACTAAAAACGCTTTTCTTTTCCTTGGAAAGCTGCGTAAATCCACCCCGCTGAATAATTTCCCCTTCTTCAAGTACAACAACCTGATCTGCATTTTGAATTGTTGATAATCGGTGAGCAATAACAATAATCGTCATCTTCCCTTTTAACCTATCCAGTGCTTGCTGAATTTTTGCCTCATTTTCTGTATCAAGTGAACTTGTTGCTTCATCTAATATAAGGATGGATGGTTTTCTTAAAATAGCACGGGCTAATACAAGCCGTTGCCGCTCCCCACCTGAAAGCTTAATCCCTCGATCCCCGATAGGTGTATCCAATCCATCAGGAAGTTTACTTACAAATTCAGCGGCAGAGGAGAAATTCAACGCTTCCCATATCTGTTCTTCAGTCGCATCCGTTTTTACTAATGATAGATTTTCCCTGATACTCGTATTAAATAGAAAAGGATCTTGGGGAACATAACTGATTGCCTTTCTTAATGACTGGAGATTGTTTTTCATTAATGGAGTCCCATCAATCAATACCTGCCCTTTTTCAGGTTGATTTAGTCCCATTAATAAATCGATCAATGTACTTTTGCCTGCACCTGAACGCCCTACAAAAGCGGTCATTTGGTTTACGGGTATGCTAATATGAATATTTTTAAGTGCATAATTGCTCTCATTTTGGTTGTAGCGGAAATAGATATGATGACATTCGATGCTATAATGTATCTCTAGAGGTTTTACGTTAACATCTTTATTTACTTCAAACTCTTTTGAAATCTTACATTCATTTTGTAAAGCTATAACTGCTTTAAATGACGGAATCGTTGTTGCAATTTGTTCCATCGACGCCTGTATGCCAGCAACCCTTGGCCATAACCTGGCAAAAACTGCAATAATTAGAAGAAGCTGTGCTGCCTGCGCATTAAACATCATTAAGGCAAAATAAATAAAAATCGCAATGAATACCGCTGAAGCAACTTTATAATATAACTGAGAGGTCGACTTTAATCTTGAGTATTCCACCTGTTCTTTCTCCATGCTTTTCGTAATAGAGTGAAACCAAACTATTCTTGATTCTTCCAATGTATTACTCTTAATATCTTTAATTCCGTTCAGCTGGTCCGTGATGCCCCCGACGTATTCCCGCCCTAATTCGTAATTTCTTCCCCCTAAGGTAAGAGACCGTTTTAAAAACTTGCGATTGAAAAAGATGAGAACCAAACCACAAAGCAAGACAAAAGCGGTAATTCCCGGCGAAAGTATGAAAGCAAGTCCAATTTGGATAGCGGAAAATGCTAAGGATGCAATAAACTGGAGTACAGAGTAAGCACCCATGCTCGAACGGGCTACTTCTGCTGTTAGAATATTAAGCAAATCAGATTTCCTTTGTTTGATAAAAAACGGCCAGTTGGAATGAAGCAATAGCTGATAGGTCTCCACCTGCATATACCTTAGAAACCCTTGTTGAATCATTGTATTCTTCACCGTCAACTGTCTGCGAACGATATTTTGGCCAACTACAATTAAAACATAAATAGTTAAAATAATAGGTAATCCAACAAGCGGAGGAATATCATCAATAAAACTAAACATACTTAAAATAGGAATTCCCTCTACACCCATATCGATTAACCCGCTCATACTGATTAATGGTACAAGTAATAGAATGGCCACCCCTTCTAAGAGCCCTATGCTTGACATTGCAATAAGATTTATATAAACAATTTTCCCGGAGTACGCGTGTATTTGTTTAAGAAAGTAAATAATGGATTCCATAAGTCTTCCTCCTATGAAAAGGCGATTTTCCTAGTCTTTCGGTATGCCCACAAAAATGGTCGCAATGGAAAATAGAGAAAGTGCAAGGTTTTTGGTAATGGTAAGGTTTTTGCATCATCTGGATATGGGTATAAGAAACTTAAAATAAAGAAAAACTTCTGGTTTGCACTCATTAAAGAAAATAAATGACGTTTATGATAGCGGGCTACTTCTTCTGGAACAGGGTCTGAATGTAGATTAACCTTTCTTTCAAGATAAAATATTGCTGCTTTCGCTAATTGTCTTGCACATTTTTTTGATGTTAATAACTTCATTTCACTGTTCAGTTTCACTTTTAAAAGCTCCGAAGCCAGAATAAGTCCCTGACCGCCAACACGTTCATAGTGATATCCCTTTAGAATTTTATTAACCTTCTTCCAGTTAAGTTGCTGATTCATTAATTGCTGAATATCAATTAACCAACGCAGGCGAGACCATCCATGACGTGAACCATGTGAAGTGAGAAATAATAACAAGTCTTCCCTACCGAGTAAATAAACTGGAAAATTAGTAAGCTCGCTTATACTCTTTCGTTTCCATAACTCGTTAAATCCAGGCTCCTTCGCAGGACCAGGATTTAGCTGCCAATGGATTTCCAGCTTTATTTTACTTTGTGGATGAAAATAGGTAACATGATGATGTCGCCATTTCCAGTCATTTAGCACCGTTTCGAAATAGTCATCTTTCTCATAACCTTGTTCAACAAGGAGTGCTTCTGCCTTGTTAAGTAGATTTATCGGTATGATCATATCCAAGTCACTTGATGTTCGAAGGGAAATATCCCCATAGAGATCATGTGCAAGTGCAGGCCCTTTCAAGAAAATTAGTGGGATTTGACTATCTGAAAACAATTTGCTCACTTGTTCCATCACCGCACTCAATTGAAGCATTTGAAAAGTATTTCTTTTATATAGATAATTAAGTTTTTCTATAATATACTTAGGAATAATCTGGTTATCTATCTTTTGCAGTTTAGTATAAAGTATTGGATATACACGATGATGGATTGTCAGATCTATGAAATGGTCCCAATCTACATCATTAAAAAGCTCTAGGTCAGTCGCCTGCGCATCATTAGCACTATTACTCTTTAATAACTCAATTATCGCCAGTAATTCCTTAGGTATATTGTTAAGATCAATTTTAGGTCTATTGTCCATTGACTTCTCCCTCTGCATTTAATGTCCAACTTTTTTAGCAAACTTACTAATAATAGTAAAACGTTTCATACCTTCTGCACCAGTTACATAATAAGGACCACTACGCAGCCATGCATGCGCAATCAGCTTTCCATTCTCGTCTTTTGCCGTTCCTAAGTAAAGCGTACTTTCTATATTCCGCTTCTCTAACATTTTTAAAGCAGCAATTGCTTTTACAAGACATTCACTTTCCCAAAACGTATATTTACTCATGATATGAATTGCTTGGGATATTTCCCCCAAAGTCTTTTTATATTCAGGATTCAAATTGGACGATGTTTCATTCATTTTTTCACCTAGTGAAGGAGCGATTTTCGAAAAGGGCATCTCTTTTAATATGCGAGCCCAGGCTAGATACAGATATGCTTCCAATAAGGTTCGCTTTGTTTTCGTATTTAAGGACAAAAGTAATTTTACTTTTCTCATCTCACTATTTACTCCTTCTTATGCAGACTTTACCCTCACTAAACCTTCTGCTTCTAATTGATCGATGAATTCAATAACCTGATCTCTGCATTTACCTTCGTCTACATCATATTGCGCTACCAATGAATAAATAAGATCTTTAATTAAAGTTGGTTCTTTCATACACTCCCAAATCTCTCCACCGATTTCCCCAAGATTGTAGTATTTACCGTTCTGAACACTTAACATGACCTTTTCCCCATCCATATCGCTAACAATATTGCCCTCTACTTGACTTACACTATCTGTAATCGAAATCGTTTTGTTCATATAACTTTCTCTTCCTTTCGGATATTATTTAGATATTATTATCTCAACTTTCGCAGCGTAAAATGAACACATAAGTCTTGAAGGAATAAGGAAGGCTGAAAATACACTACTCGAGTTGACTTTGGTTTACCGGTTCGTATTTGCTATAAGATGTGTAACAAGTTAGAAGGCAGAAATGTGCTATAATGCCGCTGCGGAAATACATGTCGCTTTCCGTGGGCGTCTGATGAGCCTCCTCGAGCTAACGCTCTGTGGGGTCTCATCCAGGCCTCTGCTCCCACAGGAGTCTCCATGTATTTCCTCCGCTGATTTTTAATTTTTTCTTTCGTATTCACTGTAATGCAATGCTTAACAATCGATGTTGCACTGTACCCGCATTTGATTGGAGCGGAGGGCAGTTGACTCCTGCGGGAAAAGCACGAGTCTGAAGACCCCGCAGGAAGTGGTTTTCTTCCGAGGAGGCTGAGGCCGTGCCCGCGGAAATCAACTGCGGCAGTAATTGCACATTTTATACTTGTGTACAACGATCTTTTATGTTTATCAAGGTTGTCAAGCCAACAATTAGAAACATTTTGGGTTGATCAAAGTTAACTGTTTGAGCTTATTTTATTGGTGCGAAAGTTGAGTTATTATCATTTAATTTATCTCTTTATTCATTAATTTTAGTATGCTATCAACCAATTCATTGGCTGTGAACCGTGAACTTGGGCGTATTATTCGATGAAAGCTAAACCTATTCACCATATTAGCTGAAAATTTAAAGTGCCAATCCAATAGACCAGAACGATGTAACATAAAATTTCGGTATGTATTATGGTAAAGAATTGGAAACCGTTCTAATTTCTGTATAGGAACTATTTCAATTTCACTTTGATCTGTTTTAATTAGCTCAAACATCCCTGCTAAGGGCATGGGTTTATCAGAAAAATGGTTGGTAACAGGAATTGCAAATTTTGTTTCCCGATCATAAATTGGTCTAAACTGATTAGATTCCATACCAAACTGATCTAAGCTTTTCTGCCATAATTTTTGCTGTGGATAAGAAGGTGTGACAAACGGAATATTGTCCTTAGATAACGTCACCGCTATAACATCATCTGTAAGTAATGGAAAACCCCGGTTTAAAAATGCGGAAGCTAGTGTTGACTTTCCTACACCGGAATCTCCTACAAATGCATAGGCTTTCCCATCAATCGCTATGGCACTTCCGTGTATAGGTAGTACTTTCCGTTGCATGAGTGCTACGCCTAAACACGTTCCAAGAAGATACAGTCGAATCTGATCATCGTTTGACCCTTCTAAAGGGGAGAATGAAATAACCCTTCCGTCTTCAATCTGATAAATGGCCACACCCGGAACTCTAACCATACAAAGGTTTTCTTTAATATAGTAATAGGAGTCCGGTTCGGCAGACTCCAACCATAGAGTGGATAAATCTTTTTTCTTCATTATTAAATCTGATTCACAATCTTGATGACTAATTTGCTTTAGTTCAGGTAATGGAAAGTCACTTGAAATTGTTAACCCAAATGCTGCATAGGATACAATTTTAGTAGTTTTGTACATGGATTACTCACCTACTTTTTATAGTAAACAAAATATTACAAGATTGAGACGTAAAGTTCCTATTCATGCTTCATTAAGTAATCACTTGAATTAAAGAATAACCCTTATACAAATTGATAGGTATAAGGGTTACTGGTAATCATCTAGCAGAAATCAACCTAAGTAAGACATCGTTTTGTTGGGGAAATAATAGAATTTCCCCAATATCTTTAATGAAGACAAAGTTAACTTACGTAAAAGTAAATAATTCTTAATTTAGGTAGATTAACTTTCCGTTGGTTCTGGTTCAGGTTCAGGAGCATATTCCCTCCCAATAAAAAACCCATCCCACGAGTCGCCTTTCCACTTTGCCATTGTCTCTTTAATATCCAACAATTCCAGTTTTGGCTCTTTCCATTCCTTTTTCATATGTATCACCTCCTTCAAGGTCAAATGATTGTAGAAATCGATAGACTATAATGCCACGCATGAGCATTCTTAGTTCAGGGTTAAAAGCTGAATCTCCCTTTGGCACTTTTATTGTTGTTGAAAGGGCATTGCTGATCGATTCCATATTGATATATTGTGCTACATCTTTATCTCTTAACAGCTGTTTCACTTCTTCAATAAAATCAGTCCAGCAAGGTATCATGCGATGAAGCCAATCAGCTGCTTGAAGACCGAATTTTGTTTGGTTTAACCTTACTTTATCCGGCAAATACCCCTTTGTTGCATTTCTGATTAGTGCCCGATCCATTCCGTTATTAATAAATTGATCCAATGGTAGTGACATGCAATAATTAATCACCCGGATATCATTGGTTGGATCACGCATCAATAATCCATACTGCAAGGATAATTTAGAAAAAGCTATTCCGTTTGAATTCCAAATAAATTCGTTACTAATAATGTGTTTCCTTATATTAAAAATTGTGAGATCGGTGAATCCATCTACTCCAATTCCATATTTTTGAAGTTTATCAAACACGTTCATTTTTTTAGCAAAACTCGGATTTATGAGCATCGGAAATTGATATTCATCTTCATGGTTCAAAAAGGGAAATGCCTGTTTACCTATAAGTGGAAGCAACTTTTTCCTTCCCACACCGATGTTTCTGCTATAAGCCTTAAGTTCACATGCAAATCGAATCCATTTCATACGCTTTAATAAATAACCATAATATTCTAACGCTGGCCCCCAAGATATCGTAAAGTTTCCCCTGGCTCCGGTTAATAAAATTCCAATACCATCTTTACTTGCTTGTTCAATAATTCCCTTCATCCAGAACGAATTCTCAAAGAATTTATAGGGCGTTTCGATAATATCCAGCCAGTCATCGATATCTGTATAAGAATTTTTGTTGTTAAGGCACAAATAATGATCTTTAATATTCCTTACATAATCAATGGTTGCACGAATATAGGGACGTTCGTCGGGGAAATAGGTTCTTGATGTATAATCTTCAAAATCCTTTACAGGAATAGAGCTGTAGGTATGTAATTTTTTATTTTGCTTTTGTAACGTTTTTACTGCAAAACTAACAACCGAACCTGAATCGAGACCACCACTCAATTGTGAGCCAACGTCTTTAAATGTACGTAAACTTGAATCAACTGCTTTTTGAAAAATATCACGGAAAGCCTCAATATATTCTTCATCACTTTTAAATCTTATTTTTTCGTCAAATGATAGTAATTGATATTTAGAAAGCTTAACCTGGCCATTTATCACAGAAATCGTATGGGAAGGTGGAACTTGTTGAATATCTTTTATGGCCGTTTTTGACACATCAACGGCATCAATCATATTCGAAATTGCCAAATACTCAGCGAGCCATCCTTCATTTAACTGCCTTTTTACGAAAGGCAACCTTAATAATGGTTCCATCACTGTACAAAAAGCAAATCGCTGATCATTATGGTAATAATAGAGAGATCTCGTCCCAGAAAAATCCCTTGCTCCAAATAGCTTTTGACTTTTTCCATCCCAAATCATAAAGGTAAAATCACCAATCAAATGTTTTACAACTTCATCTTCCCATTTAGAATACGCAAGGAGAATCAATTGACTATCTGGCATTATTTCTCCTTCCCCACGATGAACTCCTAATTTATCAATTAATTCTTCCCGATTATCAATCATTGCATCTGACGTAATTGCCAGCTGTCTTTCATAATCATACAAAGGAAGTTGTTCACCGATCGATTCTGGCGTAATCCACTGTGCATGGCACCCTAAAAGTACATTTTCCTTGTTCCAGATTTGTACGTCATCTGCAGGAAATTTCCTTAGTGCATGCACCATTTGTTGTCCAAGAATTATAGGAACAGTGTCTTTTTCGTAAAAAATCCCAGCAATTGCACTCATCATATCCCCCATATAACATATATTTCGTTCATTATTAAGAACATTTCGTTCAAAAAAATACACAGAAGACTTAAATTTATATAATGTTCTTTATAAAGAACATTATATATTTAAATTACCATCCACATACTTTTTTGTCAATATTTTTTTGAAATTTTATAAATTGCCCTTCTCTACTATACTCGCCATCAATTCTTTGTTGGGATAATCTGATTCCTCAAATTGCGTTATAACCCCTTCTACATCATAATCCACCCTAACTATCGAAGTGTTATAACTATTCTCACCAATATCCAAAATCACATACGATGCCTTCTTCACCCCATCAAAGGGTAAGCCCACACTTCCTGTATTTACAACACTCTTGCCGTCTATATACCTTATATAAGGCTTGTGAATATGTGCATAAATATAAATATCTGCACCATCTTTAGTCATTAATTTTTCATTAAGAACTTCATCACTTTCAAAAGGCTGCACTATTTCAAACAAACTATCTGGTGTCGCATGAAATGCATGGATTTTCGCATTTTCATATTCCAAATTCAGTTCTTCAGGAAGATTCCTAAGATATTCTATTTCCTCTGAACTTAACTTTGAATAGATCCAGTCACGTTCCTTATTCATCATTGATAATGCTTGTTCTGGAACCTCTCCCTCTCGTACACCACGTACTACCCATTCATCTGCATTGCCTTTTATAACATCGGTATTTAGTTGCTTTACCAATTCGATGGATCGTTTAGGTTCACATCCTCTAAAGCATAAATCACCCAGTATAAATATTTTTTGAATGTCTTTTTTGTTAATATCCTCCAGCACTGCTTCCAGTGCAGCGGCATTGCCATGTATATCAGCAATAAAAGCCAGTTTCATATCGATCACCTTCCCTTATATATTTTTACCCTTCCAAAACTTCTTACCCTATTCAGTCGACGTTTTAACAATATATATATCAAAAAGATGGGAGATGGTCATCAACGACTCTAAACGAACCATCTCCAGATCCTGTTAAACTAAAAACTAGATATTTATTGGTGCTCTTCCAGCAGTCTCAAGCCATGCTGTTAATGCTAGACTCCCGGGTAACTCAACATCATCAAGGGTGATCATTTCCCCTTCTGCCACTTCTCTTTTCATAACTGTGTTTACTAGTATCCCAATGGGAACATGATCCTTATTCAGAGTCATCTTAATCGCTTCTCCTCTAACCTGAAAGCTGCCAATGCCTTTTTTGATTTTCTCACCAGGCTTCAGTGTCCTTTTAGCAATCGCTGCCACACTCACCGTAGGATTTTCTCCATTATTCAATAGCACCCCGCCACCACTTATCACCCGTTTAATCGTTTTTACAACCTCTAAATGGCAAAGGTGGTGGTTTTGAAGAATCGTATAATATGGACCTTCCCCCATCTTAAGGTATCTAAGTGCATCTTTTTGACGGCTATCATGTTCTGCTGTGATAAATACGCCTGGAGGAGCTTTCGGTGCCACGACAAACTCGGAGATGGGATAACCTAAACGTTTTGCCTCTTCAGCTAATTCTTCTCCGGTTTTATTCAGGTCATCTGAACTAGGTGCTAGTAACCCATCAACAGCAATCCCGGCACCAAGTCCATTTGCAACAAGTGCTTGTTCTACCTGAACTTTTGTTCCGTCTGTAAAAGATGTTGTCATGTCAATACGTACACCATTTTTCTTGGAGAAATATTTCATATCTTCAATGTTTGGATCAAGCTTAAGAAATCCTTTTATATTTCCATAAACTAACGGCTTAAAACCCATCTGAACTACATTCTCATGTAATGAAGCTAAACATCCCGGCTGATCTCCCTCTGCTTCCGTAATGAACCCTCTTTTGGCAAAATAAGAGCCTGTTGTCACCTGCAGCTCAGCATTCATCGTGATAACAGGAATCGATGCCTTAATGGCCATATCAATTACATCCGTACCATAAATAACATCTCCACTACATTCTACTATTAAGTCGCAGCTCTCAATGAATTCCTCAACCGAATTCGTAAGTGCTTTAGGGAATGGGTAGTCATTCATTGTATTGATATCTCGTCTGGTTAAAACCTTTGATAGTTTCAACCCAGCTTGCTTCTCCACTTCAATCGCTATTCCCTTACCAATTAAACCTGTTCCAGCAATACCGACTCTCATAATATTTTGCATTTCAATTGCCTCCTAATGAATATGTTTGTTATAAAGAACATTTGGATTAAAAAAATAGAAATCCAGTTCTAATTTATTGCTTAATCATGACTATTTCAGGTTCTGTATATTTAAAATTTATTTCTGCATCTTGTAATAACGGTTGTTTCGCATCTTTCTCTGATAAAATTGGCCTAACCGTTGGCCAATCAATAGAAATGTTAGGATCATTCCATAGGATTCCTTTATCGTTCTTTGGAGAGTAATATTCATCCACTTTATATTGAATATTTGTATTTTCCGTTAATGTACAAAATCCATGTGCAAATCCTTTTGGAATGAAAAGCATTCGATGATTAGCTTCACTTAACGTTAGACCAAACCATTTACCGTATGTTGGTGAACCTTTACGGATATCAACCACAACATCATATATTGCTCCAGTAATAACCGTAACGAGTTTTGTTTGGGCTTTTGGGTTTAATTGATAGTGAAGCCCTCTTATCGTTCCTTTTTCTACTGACATAGAATGGTTATCCTGAATAAACTTTTCATTAATACCGTTGGCTTTTAACTTTTCATAATGATAAGATTCCATAAAAAAACCCCTATGATCACTAAAAACCTTTGGGGTGATAACTTTTACCTCATCAAATACGGTTTTATCAATTTTCAAAATAAACACCTTCCATCTCTAAAATTTATGACAGGAATTATATTTATCACTGGTTTATATATTCTCTACCTTTTATACTCTCCCACCACCATTGATTATTTACGTACCATTTTATCGTTTCTTCTAGTCCCTGTTCCAAGCTGTAATTGGGCTTCCAGCCAAGATCATCCATAATTTTATTAGGTGCAATTGCATATCGCCAATCATGCCCTTTCCTATCTTTAATATATCTTATTAAATTCTCGGATTTACCTAATTGGTTTATTATTTCTCTAATAATTTCAATGTTTTGCTTTTCGTTATGACCGCCAATATTATAGATTTCTCCAGGCATTCCTTTATGAAGAACCAAATCAATTGCACTACAGTGATCATCTACATGTAACCAATCTCTAACATTTAAGCCACTTCCGTAGACAGGCAGCTCTTTATCCTCGATTGCGTTTAGAATCATTAACGGAATTAACTTTTCCGGAAATTGATAGGGACCATAATTATTTGAACATCTTGTAATGTTACTATTCATTTTGTAGGTTTCATAATATGCTTTTACTAAAAGATCTGCAGCCGCCTTACTTGCTGAATAAGGACTACTTGGTGCTAATGGGGTATCTTCTGTGAAATACCCTTCATCACCAAGGCTTCCATATACTTCATCCGTGGAAATTTGGATATACTTATCTATATTATTTTTACAGGCAGCATCAAGAAGCGTTTGTGTACCTAACACATTGGTTTTGACAAAAACACCTGGATTCTCGATACTTCGATCCACATGTGATTCAGCGGCAAAATTTATCACAACAGAAACCTCAAATCTTTTTATAACAGCATTCACTAATTGATCATCTGTAATATCTCCTCTGACAAAATGATATTGAGTCCAATCCTCTATATCTATTAAATTATCGGTCTTTGCTGCATATGTTAATTTATCTACATTTATAACATTATAATTTGGATATTTTCCTAACATATATCTGATAAAATTACTTCCAATAAACCCCATGCCACCGGTTACTAATATATTCATTGTATTTTCCTCCACCTATTTACTAATCACGATCCATTAGATGTTATGAATTACTTTACTAAGATTCCTTCTTTCTCTTTTTCTCTACTCATCTCCACAATTCGAATTAAATACTGCCCATATTCACTCTTTTTTAGAGGCTCTGCCAATTCCAGTAACTGTGACGCCGAAATATACCCTTTGTTATAAGAAATTTCCTCCAAACAAGCCACTTTCAAGCGTTGCCGTTTTTCAATTATTTCAATAAACTGAGAAGCCTCCAACAATGATTCATGTGTGCCTGTATCCAACCAGGCAAATCCACGTCCCAGCAATTCCACATTTAATTGATCCCCTACTACGTATTCTTTTAGAATGTCGGTTATTTCCAGCTCGCCTCTGGCTGATGGCTTTACACCTTTTGCAATGTCCACCACTTGGTTATCAAAGAAATATAAGCCTGTTATCGCATAATTGGACTTTGGAAAATCCGGTTTTTCTTCAATCGATATTACCTTTCCACTTCCAGCAAATTCCACAACACCAAATCGTTCAGGATCTTTGACATTATAGCCAAAGATTGTAGCCCCATTTAATTGTTTGGCTACCCTTTCTAAATGTGAAGTAAATTCATGTCCATAAAAGATATTGTCACCTAAAATTAAAGAAACATCGTCCTTGCCAATAAAGTCTTCGCCAATGATAAAAGCTTCCGCTAGTCCATTTGGCTTTCCCTGAATGGTATAGGATAAATTAATCCCCAACTCTGAACCGTCCCCTAACAACTGTTCAAATCGGGGCGTATCCTCCGGGGTCGAAATAATGAGGATATCCTTAATACCAGCCAGCATTAGCACCGAAATCGGATAATAAATCATTGGTTTGTCATAGACTGGCAGCAGCTGCTTAGAAATAGATCTTGTCAATGGGTATAGCCGTGTTCCGCTTCCTCCAGCTAGGATGATACCTTTCATAGAGCCACACTCCTTATATTTAATTTTTCCCATAAAAAAACACACTCCTTTTTTAAAAGAATGTGATTACTGCAGATATGTTGTTTTTTATTAAGCTATTTTTGCTTTAACCTTCTTTAACCGTAAGATTGAATTAAGTTTATAATAGACGATTGCTAATAAAGGGACATTTGCCAGTATCCTTGCCATTACCTTCTGTTTATTTGTTAAGTATTGATTTGATTTGAATCTGTTTACCACCATTTTCATATGATCACGTAATATCCTGATGTATTTATAATTTTCTTTAAGACTAGTTTTATCATTAATTATATACATCAATATATCTATACAGGAAAGATAATGTTTCAATGTCACCAACTCACATACATCCGGATGATATTTCTCTATATAAGAGTAGGTATCTTCATAGTTCGTCAATATATCTAACTTCTTCACTGTGAACTTATTTAAAATACTCTGCGTAATCCCGGATTTCCGTAAATAATGATGGTATAACGGAGACTCAATTACAGCGATTTTATTCGCCAAGGAATAGGTTTTGGATAAAACCGCTTCATCTTCATATGCCCTGTTAGCCGGAAATTTAATTTCACTGAAAATATGTCTTTTAAATAACTTGTTCCATACATTAAAGCTTGTAAAATTATGTTCGTATGTTAATTTGATAGCCTCATTACTATCATATACCTTAACCCTTTTGGTGTTAGGTTTTTCTTTCACAAGTTTATAGTTCTCATTATAGATATTAAATAAGCATGCACTTATATCTGCGCCATTTTCTTCGCATAGATTATACAGTATCTCAAGCATATCTTGTTCAATCCAGTCATCCCCATCAACGAAACCAATATATTTCCCAGTTGATTCTTTAATTCCGATATTCCGCACTTCTGCTAATCCCTTATTGCTTTGATGAATCACTTTTACCCTTCGATCCTCTTTTGCAAAATAATCAATGAAGCTTCCTGAATTATCCGTGGAACCATCATTGATTAACAATAATTCAAAATCCGTAAATGTTTGGCTCAAAATGGACTCTATACATTTTTGTAAAAGATTTTCCTGATTATAAACTGCCACTATAATACTTATCTCAGGCATGTCACACCTCCTTTTCATTAAATTATTCAATGCAGTACATTTCTTAGTTTATAATAAAAGAAACCTGTTAATGGCCATGTAGATAATAACCTTGCCAGCAATAATTGTTTTCTACTAAGGAATTGATTATTGGTAAGTGTGCTCTTGATTTCTTTAATTTCCTCACAGACTCTTTTAATATGCATTGCTTTTTGGGGTACATCCTTTGCATTTACACAATCTACAAAAATACCTCGCAAGGAATTATAATAATCAGCTGTTAGTATCTCACACATTTCTGGATATCTACTTTTCATAAATTGGATTGTTTCATAGTAATTTTGTACAATGTGAAACCGCTTCTCGGTAAAGTTATCCCGGGTAATGCTGGAATCGCTATGGTTATAGTTGTACAGCGCTAACTGTGTTGAAACAATCCTATTGGCCTGTTCAAAAGCACGATACATTATTGCAGCATCTTCATATATTCTCCCACTAGGAAAGCGTATATTTTCAAATATATGCTTGCTGAATACCTTATTACAGACAGAAAAACCTATTAAATTCCCCTCGTATAATGATTTTATTGCAAGCTTACGATCATAGAGATTAATTTGTTCACTCAACTCCATTCTTTTTTGGAATTTATTATTTCTGATAGTATTTATTAAACAGGTGCTAATGGCTGAATGGTATGTTTCACATAAATGAATCAAATGGTTATACATATTAGATTCTATCCAATCATCCCCATCTACAAATCCAATAAAATCCCCCTTAGCTGCTGTTATTCCTGTGTTTCTGGCATCCGATACACCACCATTACTTTTATTAATTACAGTAACACGTTTATCCTTACAGGCATAGCTCTCGCAAATTTTAAGACTTCCATCTGAAGAACCATCATTCACAAGGAGTAACTCGAAGTCAGAAAATGTTTGAGCCAATATGGAATCGATACATTTTGCTAAATATTGCTCTACATTATAGATTGGAACTATAATACTTAACTTTGGCATCAACTAACCTCCTCGTAATAGCTTTCATTTATCACGCATTAACGGGCTGTAATACCCCCACCTCCAAGCGTGAGAGCTTCCATTACTGATTGGTCCAATCTATTTTCAACATCAACTATTTTTCCTTTACTGATTTTATAGACGATGTCACAATTTTCTATGGTAGTTAATCTATGTGCAATAATAATTAGCGTTTTTTCTCCTTTCAATCCATCGATAGCTTTCATAATTTCTTTTTCCGTTTTATTATCTAAAGCCGACGTTGCTTCATCCATAAATAGGATTTCCGGATTATGATATAGTGCCCTTGCAATTCCAATCCGCTGACGTTGTCCACCGGATAAGCGAACACCTCTTTCTCCAACACTCGTTTCCAATTTCTCGGGTAGTTGTTCCACAAATTCTTTAAGCTGTGCCTGTTCCAGCGCTCTCCATACTTCTTTATCATTAATATCTTGACTTTCTATACCAAAAGCTACATTCCCACGAATGGTATCATCAGATAAGAATATAAATTGAGGTATATATCCGATTTTTTGCTGCCATTCCTGTTTTTGTTCTAATAATTTCCGGTTATCCACCAACAAATAGCCCGTTTTGGGAGTCAATAATCCCAGGATGATATCAACTATGGTACTTTTTCCAGCACCTGATTCCCCAACAAATGCAACAGATTTGCCAATCGGAATATTTAAAGAAGCATTTTGGATTGCGTACTCTTTTTGATTTGGATACTGGTAAAATACTTCCTTCAACTTTATCGAGTCAAAGAAGGATTTATTAGTCGATTTTTTTATTCTTTTTGAAACGTCTTTCATACATTCATCTTTTTTATTATTTTCAAACAAATCTTCAATCACTACAGTTAAAGCAGGTTGATTTACCCGTATAGCTGTAATTAATGCAATTAGACGAGTAATGGAAGGCATAAGCCTAAAAGCGGCCATGGCGAATAATGCCATAATGGAAACTAACTCTTGAGAATTGGAACCTTGAAATACAATCACAAGCATGGTGATTAGGACCGTTGAGACCAATATTGTTTCAATAAATAGTCTTGGTGATTGCTCCAGCATTTTTAAGTATCGTCCATTATTTGCTCTAATTTGACTTTGCGCCGTATAAGCATTCACAAAGAATTTCTCTTTACCCGAAACTTTAACTTCTTTAACTGCTCCTAAGGCCTGATTAACCCATTTAATCATTGTCCCACCTACTTTTTGCTGTTCCTCGCCAAGTTGAGTGATTTTTTTTCGAAAAATTTTAAAGAAAATCAAAATACTACTTGTCAATATAGCTGCTGCAGTCAAAGTTGCTAATGGCTCTGTAAAGATAAGTAATAATAATATACAAGCAATAATAAGTGTTTCTGTAATCAACTGAAAAACAGACATGATGATCCCTTGAAACACTTTAGGTACTTCTATATTAATATTCCTGAGCAAGTCGGATGAATTCTTTTGTAAATGGAACGTATAAGGCTTTGTCAAATATTCCCTTAACATGGCACTGGACAATTTAACTTGTTGATTTAAAATCACTCTATTCTGTGCATAGAAAAAAAATAATAAATACATATTTTTAATAACGAAAACGGCTAATAAGATGATGACTGAAAAAATGATAAACGCACTTGATGATTGAAAGTCGAACATATTATATATATAGGCAAGCATCGCCTGTTCTTGGATCATCTGAGGGTTCGTTACTATGCCTACTAAGGGTACAATTAAACCGATTCCTAACGTTTCCAGTATTGCAGCAAATATCATCATTAGAAATAAGATAAACAGCTTCTTCTTTTCCTTGCGATTAAAAAGGAGAAGTAGTTTTTTCATTTTATCCTGCAAATAGCTCACACCTTTTGTTAATGTTTTCTACCGAGAGGTCTTTTCCTTAGTAAATAATTGCTTTCTTGGTCATTCCTTTGCTGTTCGGGGTAAAATAATTAAATTCAACAGGACAATGAATAGCTTCTGTTTTTAGGTTATTCGAAAATCTTTCACATAAGTTCCTATCATCCAATAGCCTTTTCACACCGTTATAAATTGAATTCTCATCAACATTTACTATCAACCCAGTATTTCCATCCTTTATTTGTTCCTTTGCTCCAGTGAAGTCAGTTGTAACTAAAGGCTTTCGTAATAACCTTGCTTCAGCTAAAGTTATACAGTAACCTTCATGCCTAGAAGGCTGAACATACACGTCGCATTGTTTGATATAAGGATATGGATTAGAATCAGCTCCCAATAAGATAAATGTATCATGTAGATTATATTCATCAATTAATTTTTCATAAAAATTCCTTGCTTCACCTTCCCCCACACAATACCACTTGACCTTATAGCCATCTTCCACTAACTTGGCTAATACTTTTATAGCAAGATCCTGCCCTTTTTCTATTGCCAGCCTACCTACAGTTAGTATTCTCACTCCTTCGAAATTGTCTTTAAAACCAGTGCCTTTTGTTGCCAGTGCATGGATCTCTTCTGTTCGAATTATATTTGGAAAAACAGCTACTTTTTCTCTTAATTCAGGTAACAATTTTTCAATCTTCATTTTGCCTTCTTTAGAAACTACGAAAATCTTATCAAAGCATTGATAAATTCTGTTGACAAACCTTTTATCAAACCCTACTTTTGTTACATCAAAATGTATCCATTGTATTTTCTGTTTAGCTTTTATTTTATTTATAACAAAATAGCTTATGAAGTCCATTGGACCAGCATAAGCTACGGCAATATCGAATTCTTTATTCAATTCAGGATATTTTTTAAGAAGGCTTTTAAAAAAGATTCTTCTATCTTTTGTTGCTTTTAAAATAATGTGTAGGCTTAATAAACGAAGTCCATTAATGATTTTCCTATTCTTGAACAATCGTAATATAGTTTCTTTCGGTGGATAATTTAAATTGCTTTCAATTTCTTTAAATCCTTCAAAACAAATTACCTCCACATCATTTGGGATATCATGTAAAAATCCACCCCTTTTTAATAATAATAAAATAGTTATATCATAATGCTCTCGCGGAAGTGTTGCTATCAAGTTCAGCAAGGCCTTTTCGGTTCCACCGACGTTCATATCAATTACCATGAATACTATTTTTTCTTTCATCAATAATCACGCTTTCTTTTTCGATTTACCCAATTAGCTGATAGATCTTCTCCACCTCCTCAAGATTGCCCTTTTTCTCCGTTTTTTGATACTGTATAATACTTTCTCTTAAAGGTCGATTGTCAATGAGCTTTAAGATACCTTTATAAACTGCATCTGCATTCATATCCACAACAAGCCCATTTTTACCATCAACCATTTGGCTATAAACTGCATCAAATCTTGTTGTGACAACTGGAATATTGAGCATTCGCGCTTCGGCTATTGCGAGACCAAATCCTTCAAACTTTGATGTTTGAACATAAATATCGGCATTTTTAATAAATGGGTATGGATTCGCTTTTACCCCAAGAAGAATAAAGTAATCTGACAAATTATTATCCTTTATGTATGTTTCTACTTCTTCCTTTAAAGGACCTTTACCCAGTGCATACCATCTAAAGTTAATGCCCGCATCCCTTAACTTTTTACAAGCATCCAAAGCATAATAGTATCCTTTTTGATGAGCAAGTCTTCCGATCGTTAATATCCTTATCCCATCAAAGTTATCTTCAAAGCTTTTTCCAATTGCAGCCATGTTAGTGATAAATTGAGGATTATTAATATCGTATACAACATCAATTTTTTGGGAGTACTTTGAAAACGTTTCTAAGAAAATCTCTTTTGTTGATTCAGATACAGCAACAACCTTATCGTATTGGTCATAATATTTTGCTTGAAAATGTTTTTCGTTAAGATCCAATCTGTAGCTAACATTCACCCATGCAATTTTCCTCTTTGCCTTCACTTTTTCAGCTACATAGAAAGTTGGTACTCCTTGAGCATAACTAATAGCTACATCGTAATCTTTTGTATTGTTTTCTATCACTTTTGAAGTGCTCTGCCAAAACAACCTCGCCTTTTGTGCGTTACTATATTTTTTCTTACGTAAAGCTGATGAATATTTTAGTCTGGATAGCAGCATTTGATACTGCGAACCTTTAAAGGATGCTCTGATCGCATCATTCAAACGCAAATTTGAAAAGTTTGTGTAGCTCAAAGGTTTTAGTATCTTCACTTCTTTCGGAACTAACTGCTCCAATTCCTTCCCATGGGCAAATAGCAATAAGTCAACAGTGAACCGGGAGTAATCTAATAGCCCTAATAGTGTTACTAAACTTTTTTCTGCACCTGCGCAATCCAATGAATCTATTACAAATAATAAACTCCTTTTCATAGTTTGATAATCACCTCACTTATAGTAAAAACATTTAGCTATTAGAGGACGTTCAAAAAGTCCGGTAAAAATGACACATCGATGTTTCTAGTTGGCGATAGTGGATCTTCTACTAAGACCGTCCACGTCCTGTGGGCAACGTAGAAGTCAGCACATCCTGTGCAAGCCCGTTTCTCACGTATTAATTGCATACGTTCCAGTACTCAAAGCTACGCCGCCTCGAACTTCTCGGTCCTTTTTATCCTCCTTTTTGAACAAGCACTATTAAGTCCTTTATATTGATTGCTGATTTTCATGATGTTTTGATTGGACATTTTTGATTAAGTCAAATAATGAAGGACTTACACTAAATAGCACAAACATTAATTTCTGTTTGAAGCCTATTTTCTTATGTCTTAATAAAAAAATTAGAGTCCTGTCAAATGTGCGTTTTAATTGTTTTAACTCCTTATCTACACCGCTTAAACTTGACTTAGCTAAATAATAGTACCAAAAAAACTTTTCCATATAATGGATGAGTGCTTTTTGATGTAAATCCCGCTCTTTTATCCTTCTAAAAAATACCTCCCTGGCCTTTAAAGCATATACCGCATCCAATCTTTTAATTGAAAAGGAACTGGTTTGACTTCCCTTTCTTTGAACATAGTAATATAGTACTGTTTGAATATAAGTTGTTTTTTTACTAATATAATAGAGCTTGTGGGCAACAGTTTCATCGTCATTGATACTTCCAACTTCATATCTAATATCTTTAAATAAGGTTTTTTTATATAATTTATTCCAGGGGCAAACAAACGTAACACCATGATTCGTATACAATTGGTGTAAAGAGTTTATATTATCAAAATGCTGCACACTATAATCTTGATTATATTTCCTTGTACCAATACGACTGTCTTCTGCAACTTTGGCGAAGTCACAAACAACAATATCTGATTGATAAAGATTTGCCGTCTTATATAAGATTTCAAACATAAATTCATTTATAAAATCATCATTGTCAACAAATCCAATATAGTTACCTTTTGCTACTTCTAAGCCAGCATTTCTCGATGAAGCCACCCCACCATTCGCTTGATGAATCACTTTTACTCTACTATCCTTTTTAGCATATTCCTCACAAAATTCCCCACTTTGATCTGTAGAGCCATCATTCACAAGGATTAATTCAAAATTAGTGAAGGTTTGATTTAATATAGAATTGACACACCTCGGCAATAAGTCTTCAAGATTAAAAACAGGAACAATTATACTTATTTCTATATTCACGATACACCTCCTGGCAGAACATCCAGCTAAGCAATCTAATTCCTAAATACTTTTTTCACTTGATTTGAAAAAAGTAGTAAACGTAGATTGTAATTAATCGTAGAAATAATATATTTATACTTAACAGACAATAATTTATTTTTCATTAAGTCCTTATAATACCTATTTACGCTTTTCTGGATTTGGGTTAAGTACTTCCGCCTGTCAATTCGATCCGTTATTTGATCCAACACATAATAAACATTATCTACACACCAATATCCGTAGCAGGCATATACATCTGCCAACACTTGCGGATAATATTTTTCCATAAATTCCAATATTTCATTCCAGCCAATGAAAGCATCCAGCCTGCCTTGATGAAACTTCGAGGTTAAAATGCTATTGCTTCGTTTCACATATACATATCCAATAAAGTTAGAGTAGGTAATCTTTTCAGCATTCGCGAAAAGCCTGTAGGTCGTTGATAAATCCTCATGAATGCGGCCTTCCGGAAATTGAATATCCTTAAAGCAGCATTTCTTAAAAAGTTTATTGCAAAGGGAAAAGCGAAATAATTTCCCTTTAAAAAGCTCATGCAAAGCTTCCTTATTATTCATTTCTTTTAGATAGATACTTTCAGCCTGAGGATTTAGTATATCCCGATCAATTACCCTGCCCAATTTACAAATAGCAATATCACTGTTTGTTTTTCGACACATTTGATATAAACGTTCATACATGGATTCTTGTATATAATCATCTCCATCAACGAACCCAATATACTCGCCATTCGCCGCCCGAACCCCAGCGTTCCTTGCAGCACTAACCCCGCCATATTCCTTGTATATGACTTTAATTCTCGAATCCTTTTTGCCATATTGCTCACATATCAAACCACTCCCATCCGTCGACCCATCATTCACAACAATAACTTCAAAGTCAGTAAACGTTTGTGCAAGAATACTATCCAAGCACTTGCCAATATAAGCTTCAATATTGTAAACAGGAACAATGATACTTATTGCAGGATTCAACTTCAACACTCCCTTACAACCTTATCTTTTCCTTCACCACCGTCGACGAGACACCTTTCGTATACGGGAAATAAACAACATCCACACCGACCTGCTTAAACCTTTTCTCAACCGAAGCAAAAAGAGCACTTCCCTTCCAATCATCACCGACAAACATGACATCAAAAAGTAAATGCTCCCATGCAACAAATTTTTCTCTATTTAGTTGTGGAACTACTTGGTCAACGTACTTTATTCCCTCTACAATTGCTTTTCTATCCTCATAGGCAATGACTGGCTTTTTCTGTTTATATTCCATCACCAATTCATCTGTGCTGACACCTACAATGAGGTATTCACATTGTTCCTTTGCCCTTTTTAGAATATTCAAGTGGCCAACATGAAATAAATCGAAAACTCCTGTTGTATAGCCCACTTTATACCGCTTCATGCCTTTCACTCCTTTTTTTGCTGAAACAAATCTCCTGTAATCGTCTTGTTACATGTTCAGCTGCTTTGCCTTCTTCAAATGATCCAACATTCGCTAAAAACGCATTCAGCTTTTCTTTATAGCGCTCATAATCAAATTGCTCCAGTTTATCGAACAGGTCTTCATTGCTTATCGCACTACTAAACGGCAACGCATTTAGATCAAAATATAGCTTGCGATCCTGGCTTGTATATTCCTTGATGTCTGGCGTATAAAGGAAGCACGGTCGCTTCGTTATGGTGAAATCAAACATCAAGGATGAGTAATCGGAAATTAGTACATCTGCTATGAGCAGCAGCTCCTGGATATCATCATAACCAGTTACGTCAATAACATTGCATCCATCGGTTAACGGATGTGATTTATTCATTAGGTGTGGGTGCAATTTAATCAGGATGACCCATTCACCTCCATATTTGCTTGCCAGCTTTTCGGAGAGAAAAGAATAGTTCAAATCATACACCGATAAATTATTATCCTTTCTGAATGTTGGAGCATACAGCAGCACCTTGGAACCAGTTGGGATTTCCGCACTCTTTTTAATCGCTTTCTTTCGATCGGAATCGTTTCTAAAAAGTAAATCATTTCGAGGGGTCCCATGCTCAAAAATTTCCCCATCATACCAGAAGGATTTCTTGAAAATAGCTGTACTGTACTTACAACCTGATAATAATAAATCACACTTTAAAGAATCTAATTTCGCCATTTGCACATAGCTCTTAGGAAGCACATTCTCTGCATCCTGCTCAATTTGCTTTAGCCTTAGTGAACTATGCCAGGTCTGGATATAATACTGGTTTTTCCTTTTCACAAATAAGTCCGTTGTTCGAAAGTTTGTGATGACAACCTTTGCAGTACATATTTCATAGAAGTATCTGAAAGACATCGTTCTCACCTGTCTAATGGAATCCGGGAAATTCTCAGATTTGGGCTCGTTAAATGCCCAAACGATATCAAACTGATCTTTTGGATATTCCTTTTGCAGGTAATCAGTGATATATTTCGGATTGCATCCATAATTACTGCCATAATAACTAAACAGAAAAACTTTATTCTTTTTCAATGGCAGGAGATTACAGAGATAAATGATAATCAAAGCCGTTAGCTTCTTTATGCGTGCCATTTCCATTTTTTACAACTCTCCTTTCCCATCTTTCCATCCACCTGTTGGAATGTTGGTGGTGGCATTGGTAGTATTTTCATTGACCTAAGACCTTTTCTTAAGCCAAGGAAGATAATATTGAGATAAGGATGGATAGAAAATAAATATAATTGCTTTCTTAGCTGACGATCATTCGCTGCAGCTCTTTTAAATCGCTTGTAGTTATCTTGTATGTAAGACTGAATTTCTCTTCTGTGTACCCCAGTCTTATCTTTTTTTCTATTCCTGATAAGTAAGTTATAATGGATCAGACATGCCTTTAAAATCTCTTTATAAGATGCATTCTTCAACTCTTTATAATGCTCATCAATAAACTGATGCCTTGCTTTTAGACCCTTGATGATATCCAGATTTCTCGGGGTATATGCAGCAACGATGCTGTCATCCCTCTGGTAATAGTAGTACAACGGCTGATGCAGGAGTATAAAGGTATTTACGTTATGCATTACCTGATGTGCCCAAAAAACGTCTTCAAATAGTACTCCTTTTTTAAACGGAATATCCTTAATTAATTCGGTTTTATAAAGCTTCCCCCAAGCAAAGTTCTTCACTTTTTTATTTTCAACTAATTCCTGCATCAACAATTGATTATCCAATTGTATTGGTGCATCACCCCTACGATGAAATCGGTTGTCAATGAGCAGCTTTTCTTCATGTGCATAATAAAAAGCTGATTGGACGATATCAGCACTAAACTTCAGACAATAATTCACCAGCCATTCTATCATATTTTTTTCTAGCCAATCATCACTATCAACAAACATGGTATATTCCCCTGTTACCTGTTTTACTCCGTGATTTCTTGCATCTGACAGCCCACCATTTTCTTTATGAATAACGGTTATCCGGGGGTCCTCTTTTCGATAACCTTCTGCGATTTCCCCGCAATGATCCGGCGAACCGTCATCCACAAGAATTATTTCGAGGTTTTTATAGGTTTGATTTACAATACTTTCGATACAACGATGAAGATATTTCTCTACCTTGTAGATAGGAACAACAACGCTAACTTTTCCCTTATTTAACATCTATTGTCCCTCCTAGACCAATGCCAATTTGTATAATTTCTCAAGCTCCTGATCATTTCGATAGTCTGTATTTCTGCAGTTGTCCGCTAGCTCCCTTCGTATTTCCGAATTCTTATAAAGTGTTTCGATCCCAGCAGCAATCCCTTCAATGGATAGATCACATATCATCCCATCCACCCCGTCCTCCACCTGACTCTGAGCAGTTGGATAATTTGTAATCAAAACAGGCTTAGCAAGAATCTGTGCTTCCCCAACCGTCACAGCCTTTCCCTCATATCTTGAAGGCTGAACATATAAATCTGCTGCTTTCATAAATGGATAGGGATTCGTCCTTTTACCCAGTAAGATAAAATCTGCTGTTAGATCGTTGTTAGCTATTAGCCTGCTTAGCGTCTCTTCCTCGCCGCCATATCCGACTACATACCAGGAAATATTTGTATAGCCTCTATCCTTTAATAAGCTTAATGCCCTTACAGCATTATCCATGCCTTTTGCATGGGAAAGCCTCGCTACAGTGATTATTTTAAAGCGGGAATCCTTGATCATCGGATTTTCTATTTTTTCATCTGCCAAATTCTTTACAAGATCTGGTGCAGTTACATTTTCCATCACGATAACCTTATTTTCTAGTTCACTGTATTTCTCTATAAATGACTCCTTGCATGCATCCGAAACTGCGATAATGGTATCAAATTTTCGCCACATTTTTAGGTCCATACTTATATCTGTATAGACGGTTGAATAATCGGTATGAATCCAAGCAACCTTTCTCTTCGCACATACTTTTTCCGCAACAAAATAATGTGGCCAAAGGTAACTGATCGCCATATCATATGCCTTTTCTACTTTGGGTAGAAAAGGCAGGGCATATTTCCACATCAATTGCAGCTGGTAATAGCCTGGTTCATCAATTCGCTTCCATCTGCCATTCAATTCAGCAATTAGCTTAGATAAAATTCTTGACAAAGCAATGGAATAGTTTTTAGCCTTGATAATTTCGCCAATGGACTTTCTGAAGGTCGCATATTGGGCGATTTCCTTTAGCAAAGTTATGTTGGTTGTCAGCTGTTCCATAAAATCCCCTTCATGCCTATACAGCATTAACTCAACGTTGTGATGCTTATAATCGAAATGGTCAAGCATGCTAACCAAACTTCTCTCGACCCCGCCAACCTCCATGTCATAGGAAGCGATTAATATTTCCTTCATATGCTCCTCCTGTGTTCGATTGATAGATACCCATTAATGTTGAAATGGCATCATTCAAAGAATATCCACTGTATTCAAAAGCCGTGATGATCTTATTTATATTTCTTTCTCTGACAGATACAAGCTTCATTATTTTATCTGCCCAAGCAGCAGCCCCATCCGCGAGCGATAGCGTTGTAATCAAACCAAGATCTAAATCCGCTTCAGGCTGTATCGCTTCAGACACGACACAGGGCACTCCGCTTGCCTGTGCTTCTAATAAGACTAATCCAAGCCCCTCATACAAAGATGGAAAAACAAACACATCCATACTGTGCATCGCTGAGACGATATCCTTTTTAATTCCGGCAAATCTGATAGTTTCATCGAGTCCTTCTTTTTTTGCCATTTTTTCAAGCTTTACTCTTAAATCTCCATCACCGACCAGCAGCAGTTTTACCGAAGGATCCTTGGTAATGATTCTTTTCATTACCTCTAACAAAAAAGAATGATTCTTTGCTTCAATAAACCTGCCGACATGACCAAGCACGATACTACTTCCAAGCCCTTCTTCGACTTTAAACTTTCTTAAATCCTTTTTTGCTGGGATCAGGAACTTCTTATAATCAATGGCATTGGGAAAGTACGAATATTTTCCCTTTTTCAATCCCGTTTCGCCAAACAGATAGCTTCCTGCCTTATTGCTGCATGCTAATAACTTTGTGGAAAAGTGGTTGGTTATTAAGCGCATGAATGAAATATAAGCTTTCCTTCTAAAACCATTATCTATGTCTGAGGTAGTGTGGGCATGTGCGATTCTAATTTTGACACCAGCCAGAAAAGCGGCTGCATTTGCAATTCCTGTGTGAAATAAAGTATGTGAATGAACCGCTTTATACGGGCCATGTTTTTTCATTACATCGTAAAGTGCTTTAACGGATATGGTGTTGGACAGCCTGATGATTTTTCCACCTAGGTTCGTTATTTCCTGATCATAGGCTGCTTCCTTCTCACTATAGGAAACAAAGTGAAATTGAACTTTTTTGCGATCCATATTCCGGTAAATGTTCATCAGCATTGTCTCTGTTCCCGCCATGTTCATTGCACCAACTACATGCAGGATCTTTATCGGCATTGAACTTTTCATTTCTTTTCCCCTTTGCAGTATTACCCTGAATTGTCCCTCTCCTTCTGCCATCTAGCAAATTCAATTACTGTCTTATACTCATGTAGTTGACCTTTTTCAACTCCTGATTGCTTCAACGCTTTCACAAAATCCATCCATTCATTTTCAAGATATAGCTGGTTTGATGGATTTGAGCCAATCAGTGTACGCATATCCACATCCAGTACGATCGCAATCTTTTCCATGATTTGAATGGACGGGTTCTGATTGACATTTCGTTCGATATTACTTAAATAAGACTTTGATATATTTGCCCGTTCCGCACATTCAGATAATGTGAATCCTTTCCTTTTTCTTAGCTTCTGGATATTGTATCCTATCATTTGTTATACCTCTTGTTTTCCTAATATCATATAACGCCAATTACTGATGGTTTTATTTAGCGCATCCCTAAAGCATTTGATTACACGCAGCTGTTCTTCTCCAGTTAGACCTGATCCGGATGGAAGACATATCCCTGTAGCAAATAACGACTCCGCTACATGATCATTCTTTTCGTGGGGATAATAGCTCGCTCCCTGGAAAAGCGGCTGCATATGAAGGGGTTTCCATACGGGACGCACTTCTATATTTTCTTTTTGAAATGCTTTCAACAATTGGTTTACAGAAACCCCTGCTTTTGCCTCATCAATGGTTAATGTTGTGAGCCAGCGATTCGATTTTGTCTCTTTTAATTCCGGCATAAACCTAACCCCAGGCAAGTCTGCTAATCCATGGGTATAAAGTTCAAATAATCCTCTTCTCGCATGTACCCGGTCATCAAGTACTTGTAATTGTGTTCTGCCAACCCCTGCCAAAAGGTTACTCAACCGATAATTATAGCCTGTGACACTATGCTGGTAGTGGAGAGCTGGGTCACGTGCCTGGCTAGCTAAAAAGCGTGCTCTATTGATTGCCTCTACATGATCAGATACAAGCATTCCACCACCAGAGGTTGTAATAATTTTATTGCCATTAAAGGAGTAGATCCCAAACTCGCCTAATGTACCACTTGCCTTTCCTTTGTAAGTCGTTCCGAGCGATTCTGCTGCATCCTCAATAATCGATACGTCATAAAGGTCGCAAATTCTTTTGATTTCATCCATTTTTGAGCTTTGCCCATATAGATTTACCACAATAACAGCCTTGGGCAGCTCATCCTTGATGGCAGCTTCCTCCATTGCTCTGTTTAATGCTATTGGTGACATATTCCATGAATCTGGCTCCGAGTCGATAAAGACCGGCTCTGCACCCTGATATAAAATGGGATTAGCACTTGCAACAAATGTAAGTGTCGAACAAAACACTCTATCTCCTTTTGATACATCCAATAAGCAAAGAGCCAAATGAATCGCTGCTGTTCCCGAGCTCACAGCCACAGCGGCTTTTACGTCTACTGCTTTGGCAAATTCCTTTTCAAATGCATCTACATTCGGTCCCAGTGGTGCAATCCAATTTGTTTCAAATGCTTCATTTATATAGTGCTGCTCTCTTCCAGTCATGTGTGCCAATGATAGGTTAATTCTCGGTTTTGTCAACAAAACACCGCCTCTCTATTCTTTTTTCACCAGAATTCTTTCTATTATTCTTGTAGGACTACCCACAGCCTTGCTATACGCAGGTATATGCTCGATAACAGTAGAGCCTGCGCCAATTACCGACCAGCTGCCAAGATGCTTTCCGGGAATAACCGTGGCAGATGAGCCAACATGTACCCCTTCACCGGCAGTTACATTTCCTGCTAGTGTCCCATTTGGTGAAATATGGGAGAAGTCTCCTATCGAATTATCATGTTCTACCACAGCACCTGTATTGATAATCGAATGCATGCCAATAGTTGTATTTGCATTGACAACAGCATTTGGCATAATTACCGTACCGTTTCCGACCCTAGCTGATTTACTAACGACAGCTGTTGGGTGAATAACCGTTAAGTAGTGCTTAGGTAGCAGTCGTAAGCTTTGAACAATCTTTCTTCTGATTTCATTGGAACCGATTGCTACCACGACTTTGCTATCATGACGAAACAGCTTCACAAGGTAGGAAATAGGGGCATGAACCATTCCTCTTTCCTGAAATCTTTGATTATATTTATCATCCAAAATTGCCGTAACCTTATATTCCTCACCACAGAAAACCATTTCCTGGATGACCCTGCTATGGCCGCCATCTCCAAGGATGATGACATTCATCTTACAGCACCTCTTGGTTGCCATTGAATTTTTCCATCGTTACAGAGCCTTGCTGACTGATTCCTTCTTTTTTCAAAACCTTTACAATCGTTAGCCACAGGATTTTGCAATCTAGTAATAAATTCTGGTTATCTACATACCATGTATCCCGTTCAAATTTTTCATTCCAGGTTAGCGTATTTCTGCCATTGACCTGTGCCCAGCCTGTAATTCCAGGTTTTACATTTTGACGTCTTCGCTGTTTTCGATTATAAAGCGGGAGATATTCCATTAATAATGGCCTTGGTCCAACCAGGCTCATTTCACCTTTTAAGACATTGATTAGCTGGGGTAATTCATCTATGCTGTACTTTCTTAGAAATGCACCTAAAGAGGTTAGACGGTCTTCATCTGCTAACACCTCTCCTACTTTATCTGTCTGATTTAGCATTGTCCGGAATTTATAAAGATAAAATGGCTTGCCGAGTCGTCCTGGACGCTGTTGTTTAAACAATACGGGTGATCCCATTCTTATCCTCACAGCCACCGCTGTAAAAACAATTAATGGGGAAAATAATGTCATTAAAATAAAGGAAATGAAAAGATCCATTACTCGTTTCATCCATATCCCACTCCTTTAAGGAAATAAAAAACCCGCTGCGTCATGCACCGGTTGATTGTTAAAAGCTATTATTCTGGATATTTTCTCATATCCATTCGGATTGTTTCGCTGCCATCGCCATATGTCCTCACACATTGCTTCAATCCCTCTCTTTGCCTGCCAGCCGAGCTTTTCTTTAGCTTTATGCGGATTAGCATAGCAAATACTTGCATCCCCTGGGCGCCGCTTAGCAATCGTATACGGAATTGGTTTTCCTGAAGCCTTTTCAAATGCTGCTACCATTTCCAATACACTATAACCTTTGCCCGTTCCTAAATTATATGCATCGATTCCCGAACTGGACAAAACACTTTCCAATGCCTTTAGATGACCTAAAGCCAAATCGACGACATGAATATAATCCCTTACACCTGTTCCATCTTTCGTCGAATAGTCATCCCCAAATACAGTAAGCCGCTCTCTTTTCCCAACTGCCACCTGGGAAATATATGGCAACAGATTGTTCGGTATTCCATTAGGAGCTTCACCAATATGTCCACTTGGATGTGCGCCAATTGGGTTAAAATAGCGTAGTAACGCAACACTCCAGCTCTGATCGGAAAAAGCGACATCTCGTAATATTTCTTCAATCATTTGTTTTGTTCGCCCATATGGATTCACTGCATTCAATGCTGCTTCCTCATCAATAGGGACTTTATCTGTGCTGCCATACACAGTTGCCGAGGAACTAAACACCAATTTGTTCACTCGATACTGCTGCATCACCTCACATAAAATAATCGTACTTGCTATATTGTTCTGATAATACTTAAGCGGTACCGATATAGACTCACCAACTGCCTTAAGACCAGCAAAATGGATGACGGCATCAATCTTATTCTCTGAGAAAACTCCAGCGACCTTTTCCTTATCGAGTAAGTCAACATGATATGTCTTTAATGGTTTTTTAGTAATCTCAGATACTCGTTTCAGCGCCTCTGGATTACTATTTGAAAAGTTATCCAGCACAATAACTTCATACCCTTCATTTAAAAGCTCGACACAGGTATGACTACCAATATACCCGGCCCCACCTGTTACAAGAACAGCCATTTCCTTCCCTCCTTCTAAGCAAATTTTTCACCAAATTAAGAAGTCACTTCGGTATTGTATGTTTAAACTAATTACATTTTCGTAATAGTAAAAGACGAAGTAACAAACAATAATTCCAAAGTAGATAAATTTTTGATCCTTTTCTCTAAAGAGTTTCACAAGCCAAGAAATAAGAATTAATTGATAAAGCTGAAAATAGATAGCAATCCTTGCAAATATCCATTGCTCTGTAGAAATTACCATAAAGACAAATCCAAGTACGGACAAATTCACGATAAAATCACTCTTAGGGAAGATTGCTTTTAACTTTTCCCTCCCTAGATAGGTAATTAAAAGTGGTGCCGCACCAACAGCAACGCGAATAATATTTGCGCCACCTTCATCAAAACTAGCATAACCCTTGTATTGGGTATCCTCTAAAGCAGAAAATAATAGGTTAGAAAATTGTTCATATCCAATGACAATGATGACAGAAAGGATGATTAACGCAATCGTTGCCTTTGACCATGCTTTAAACCGCACTAAAAAATAAATTGGCAGTAAGATAAGTGCACTTTGATGAATGAATGATGCACAAATGATGATGATAGCATACTTGAAGAAACTACCTTCGATTAAAAATTTTAATGCTGTAAACGCAATTGCTGCTGCAAACATCTGTCTGATACCATTCATAGAAACTAAAAATAAACCACCTGTTATATATACATAGATACTAAGTTCAATCAATCTGGAATACTTATACAGGACAAGAATAATTAACAGGTTGGTTATCAGCGCCGATGAGAAAATTAGGATTTGCGGATCTTGTGATAGATAATTCTTTAAAATCATTTGGAATATCCCAAACCCAATATCCTTTTCAGATAGTACATACTCCCACGTAAAGTCATTCTCTTCAAAGATATTTCGATAATTAAATGTATCTCCAATATTTGCCCGAAGTCCAGATATGATTACAAGCGTTGCTATCGTTCCAAAGATTAAAAGCCTATTCGGTCTGAAGGAAACCGGAAGTCCGCCTGCTAAAGCAGGAGTTGCAAAATAACGAGCAGATAGAGCAAGACTGAATACAATAGCAAGATTTATCCAAAGTAACGTCATTTGAACTTTCCTTTCAGATAGTAGAAAACAAAGGGTTCACCAAGCTTATAGTGATTTAGTGGCCTGCACTTATGAAGACAGGGATGCTTCTCTAGCAGTGTGGGTAACTCACACATTGATTTCCCTTGTTTTCAATGTGACGTATAAATATAATAAAAACCCAAACGGCAAAGCTAGAATCGTAAGCATTTTTCTAGGTGTTTCCTGTAAAAAGTTCCGATTTTTATCGAAGAAGCTACTGGAAACATAATGGATCGCTTGCCTAAACTTAAACGAAGCATTAGCAAATGGTAATTTCATGAGTTCTTTCCGGTAAAAGGAGAAGCCTTTTGGATTCCTGCGATACTGATAGAGCATATTACTTGTTGAACCATCTGGCAGATATTCAACACAGCATAGGGTCTTATTCATTAATAACAGTTCATAATCCTTATCCAGCATATAATACTTGTATGCGAGTCCTACATATTTTTCACTTTTAAAGCGTGGATAGGCATATTTCCTTGTTAATTCTGTACGATAAACCAGTTTTTTATCACCCTTGACCCCATGCTTATAATACAAATCAAACAAGGTTGACCGTTGGATATGCTCAGGTAGGCTTGTTCCAATAAGCTGATTTGTTTGATCCGTATTAAGCCCGATCATGCCACTAACTTGATCACTGCCGTATTTGTTCCAAAATGATAAAATCAACTCAACTGCATCATCTGGCATATAATCATCAGAATCGATGCAAACATTGAGTTCTGTATCAATCCATTCATATGCTGTATTATGTGCCCCATGCATCCCTTGATTTTGCTGCTGATGATAATTTATCTGGATACTCGCTTCATTTATCCAACCTTCCACTAATTCCTTCGTGTTGTCTGTTGATCCATCATCAATAATTAACCAGATGAAATCGTTACAGGACTGCCTTTTCAAACTTTCATAGCATTGATGAAGACAATAGGCCCGATTAAATGTTGGAGTGAATATCGTTAAGCTTTTCATATGGCTCTCTCTCCTAATGATAAATAAGCGTCTTGTGTCTCTGCAGCTGTTTTTCTAATATCATAGCCTTTCTCTTGGAAGATCTCTTGGGTTATTAATCTAGGTTGCTTATTTTTTTTCAGATTGAGAATCGCCTCCACCCATTTATCTGTATTAGTCAAAGGTAAATGTTGTATGAGATTACATCCCATATCGACTTCCCGCGTTATCACATCGGAAATCAAACATGGCAGCCCAGCAGCTTGAGCCTCGATTAACGTTACAGGCAGACCCTCATGAATAGAAGGTAAATTAAATAAGTCAAATGCTTGAAGCATTCGGTCGATATCATTTCTAACACCGAGAAACTTCACCTTTTCTTCCAAATGCAAGGCTTTTACTTTTTCCTTAACCATTGGTTTTAATGGCCCATCCCCCGCTAATAAAAGAACAGAATTAGGATTCTTTTCACTCACCCCAGCAAATGCATCGATTAAAAATTGATGGTTCTTTTGAGAGTAAAATCTACCCACATGCCCAAGCACAAATGTATCCTGATCGATGTTTAATTCATTTCTAATCTCATTTCGAGTTCCATCGGAAAATTGAAATTTTTCTAATTCAATTCCATTTTTTAATATGAAAGCCTCTTGAAAGTTATCCTTAAATAACCATCTTGCAGCATATTGTGAACAAGCATAGAAGTGTGTTGCGTTTGTCAAAACATAACTTCCTGCATACCATTTATACGTCTTCTCGGCAAATCCACCCTCACTTTCCGTGTTATGGCTATGGGCAATTCTTATCGGGATATTTGCACGTTTAGCAGCACGGAGGATAAAGCCACTCATCTTATCCATGTGTGAATGGATGATTTTATATTCTCCATGTTGTTGAAAAAATTGCATTAGTCTACGATTATAACGAAAGTGGCCACCCTGTGTGACGTATGGTATTCGATGAATGATGCCACCCATGCTTTCGATTTCCGAATCAAAAACACCTTCGTTACAAGTAAGAAAATCGAATTGCACCTTTGAACGATCGACATGTCGATACAAGTTCATAATTAAGGTTTCTGCTCCACCACGATTCATATTCACTACCACATGCAAGATTCTTAATGGATTGCCCAAACCGACTCCTCCTGTTCCTCAATTTGTTCTCTATGGGTTTTATAAAGTGAGACTTCATTCAATATGGGTTTCCGTTCCTCCCCACCTTCACGTTTGAGATTTCTCACGCTTGGAGGTGGGGGTGTTACAGCCCGTTAATGCATGATAAATTTTACTTTTTTCAGCTAATATTTTGTTTACACTATACTTTGCCAGAATCTCACTTCGTCCCTTCCCGCCAAGTGTCTGCTTTACATCTTCTAACTTAGCAAGGGAAATAACTTTATTGGCGAATTCCACCGGATTCCATTCTGGTAAGATCCAACCATTTTTGTTATTGTGAACAAGTTCTCTATGCCCCCTATTATCAACAACCACGACAGGCAATCCACATGCCATTGCTTCCATAATATTGACTGGCAATCCCTCTCGAAAGCTTGACCCTACCGCTACATCACACATCGGCAGAAGCTTGTCAATATCCTTCCTGAAGCCAAGGAAATTCACCATATGTCTTATCCCAAGACGACTGGCTAATTCCTGACAGCTTTCCATCATATGTCCTTCGCCCGCAAGCAGAAGTTTGACATTAGGGACTTCTTCCTTCATTAAAGCCAGAGAATGGAGCAGAAATTGCTGATTTTTATTTTTATTAAACTCAGCCGCATAAAACAACAAAAAATCATCCGCTTGATAGCCGAATGACTTTTTCGCCGCCGATTTTTGATTTTCACTGATTGGTTTAAATCGTTCTGTATCCACCCCTACACCATGTACATGTTCAATCGTCCCTGCTTTAAACCGGTGTTTCGTTGCTAATTGATAATCTTCCTGATTAATGGTTATTAAACTATCCGTATGTCTGGCTAAATACTTTTCAATTGGATAATATATAAGCCAATTAAAAAATGGAGCTCCCTTACAGAAATGAAAACCATGTGCTGTATAAATGATCTTTGTTCCTCGTTTTCTTGCCTGCCTCGCAGCAAGCCGGGCAAGCACGCCTCCTAAGGGGGTGTGGCAATGAATGATCGAATAGTTATTTTGATCTATGATTCCCTTTAATTGTTTATATGCTTTTATGTTTGTTCGATGAAAAGGGGATCGCTCGATGGCAATGTTGTACTTGGTATCCGTATAGGCTAAATGAATAGTCCCTGCTGCAGCAACATCAACTTCCCATCCTTGTTCTTTAAACCACTTCATGTAAGACAAGTGAAAAGCCTTGAAGTGGTAGTCCACGGTTGCACAATACAATATTTTCTTTGACACTCTAACTCCCCCCTTAACGTATTACTTAGTCAATTCAGCCTCCACGACCGTTGAAAGATAATCCAATAAATCCTTTCGCAAATCCTCTCGCTGAATTGCGAATTCAATCGTTGTTTGGATAAAGCCCATTTTTTCCCCAACATCATAACGTTCTCCTGCAAATTCATAAGCATAGACTGCTTCAAGCTTGTTAAGTTCAGCTATCGCATCTGTCAGTTGAATTTCATTTCCAGCACCTGGTTTTTGTGTACTTAAAATTGCAAAGATTTTTGGACTTAAAATATATCTACCTACAATAGCTAAGTTGGAAGGAGCCTCTTCCTGCTTTGGTTTTTCGATTAAATGATGGACATTGTAGAAATGATTCTTGATCATACTGCCATCAACAATTCCATACCTTGAAACGTCCTTCCTTTTCACTGTCTTTACTGCCAGTATGGAAGCATTGTATCGATTATACTGATTAATCATCTGCTTGAGGCATGGGGTTTCAGCTTTTACAATATCATCTCCTAAAAGTACTGCAAAAGGTTCATCCCCTATGAATTTGCGTGCACACCAAATGGCATGCCCCAGTCCTTTTGGTTCCTTTTGGCGAATATAATGGATATCTACCATGTTGGAAGACTTCTGGACTTCGGTTAACAAGTCAAATTTGCGCTTTTCAATCAGATTCTGTTCCAATTCAAAGGAATTATCAAAGTGATCCTCAATGGCTCTCTTTCCTTTGCCTGTCACAATAATAATATCTTCAATGCCTGAAGCGATTGCCTCTTCGACGATATATTGAATCGTTGGTTTATCAACAATCGGAAGCATCTCTTTTGGCATTGCCTTTGTTGCCGGCAAAAACCTTGTTCCTAGCCCTGCAGCAGGGATAATTGCTTTTCTTACTTTCATTTATATAGACCTCTTTTCCTTATATGGATATAACTGACTTCGGTTGACTGACAGCTTCAAAATTAGCCAAATTTAATAATTCCCGTCTAAGGGTTTCCCTATCAACATGGTTATAGCTGCTGATGATTCTATTAATGTCCTCTATATAAAGATTTGCTGTTGTTTTTCCAACATATATTTTTGGATATACTTGCTGTTCATGGACTTCATTTTCCTTAAGTAATTCCTCAAAAAGCTTCTCTCCAGGTCTTATACCAGTAAATTCAAGTTCAATTTCATCAAGTGAGTAGCCAGACAATTTGATTAGATTTTTTGCAAGATCTATAATTTTCACCGGATCGCCCATATCCAAAACAAATATCTCCCCGCCTTTTGCTAATGCCCCTGCCTGGATTACCAGTCTTGAAGCTTCAGGGATGGTCATAAAATAGCGAACCATATCAGGATGAGTTACTGTCACCGGACCGCCTCTTGCTATTTGTCTTTTGAATAATGGAATTACACTCCCACGACTTCCCAGCACATTGCCAAATCGCACCGCAACAAACTTTGTCTTACTGCGTTTATCCATCTCCTGAACAACCATTTCAGCCAGTCTTTTTGAAGCTCCCATCACACTGGTTGGGTTTACCGCTTTATCCGTTGAAACCATGACGAACGTCTTTACATCGCTCGAGCTTGCTGCCTTTGCAACATTCATTGTCCCAATAATATTGTTCTTCACCGCTTCTTCTGGATTACGTTCCATTAATGGCACATGCTTATGGGCCGCTGCATGGTAGACAACATCAGGATGGTGTCTGGACATGACGTCCATTATTTTCTCTTCATCTTTGACGTCTGCTATTTCTGTAATAACATCCATTGAATTCGTGATAAAACTTTCCCTTAACTCCATTTCAATGGTATAAATGCTATTTTCACCATGCCCAAGCAGAATCAGTTTTCCAGGATTAAAACGGGAAATCTGACGTGTTATTTCCGATCCAATAGATCCACCTGCACCGGTAACCAGTACCGTTTGATGGCTAATATAGTCTGAAATACTTTCTATATCCATATCAACCGGATCTCTTCCCAGCAGATCCTCTACCTGTACTTCACGAAATTGATTAACTGAAATTTTCCCTGTCAGCAGATCTTCTAGTAATGGCATTATTTTTGTTTCAGCTTTTGTTTTTGCACATTCCTGAAAAATAATGTTTAATTCTTTTTTACTGAGAGATGGGATGGAAATAATGATATTATTAATATTCAGCTCTGTTACTATTTTTTCTATATCCTTTACACCACCCCGAACAGGGAGCCCCAAAATATCAAGCTGGTGTTTTCTTTCATCGTCATCAATAAAAGCGACTGGTAATAAATCCCCCTCATTTTTCTTTAGTAATTGCCTTGCAACCATTGTTCCAGCAGACCCGGCACCAACAATTAATGTTCTTTTTTTATTGTCTGATTGATTCATAATCAGATCACGATACATTCTCCAAGTGAACCTGGAACTGCCAATTAAAAATAGATGAAGCAACCAAGTTACAGCAAGCAGCCTGAAGAAGATCTCCTGTAAGACCATTCCCTGAAAAAGCACCGCTCCAATAATGGAAAAAGTAACCACCTTAAAAATAATTAACAGTTCCCTTATACTTGCATACTCCCACACCTTCTTATAAAGTTTAAATCTGACTGCAAAAAAATGATGGCAGAGAAGGATGGTTATGGAGCTTAATATTAGCGATAGATTAATAACATAAATCGTTGCATGAACAAGGAAACTGCTGATGAAAATGGCGGTTAACACAATGATGGAATCAGCAATAAAAAATAGGGACAGCCTTTGTTTATATGTCATATACTTCCTCCTTGTACAAGGTTTTATTGCTTATGTATGTAATCTGGGCATCTAACCCATCCTCACATCACACTATCGACGACTGGCGTCTAAGGTTGACTTCAACCCACAGCATAACCGAGTGCCTGCTTGAATAACGGCAAGTAGGCATCACCGAAGAATATTAATTCTCAATAACGAACAATCGCGTTTTAAAAAACCCCTTATCTGTCAATCATAATGGTTCCCATTAAATCTCCTTGAGAAAGCTCTAGTATTTTTCTTGCTTCAATAGCATTTCCAATCATTGTTTTACCTCGGTTGATGACCAGAATCACACTATCACACAGGTTTGCCAGTAACCGGGTTTCGGTAGATTCTAATACTGTTGGCGAATCGATTAATACCACATCATATAAACTGGTTACTTCCATTAGTAAATCCTTCATCGCCTCACTGTCTAAAAGCTCTGCTGGATTTAATAAGGTTGAGCCACTCGTTAAAATTTCCAATTTACCCATACCTGTTTTGCAAATTGCTTGATCGATTTTTGCCTTATGTGTAAGTACATCAGTAAGACCAACTTCATTTTGAAATTTAAAAATTTGGTGAATCACTGGTTTCCTTATGCTAGCATCAATAACAAGTATCCTCTCCTTTTGCCCTGCCATGGATACAGCTAAATTTGCCGTCGTTGTTGATTTACCTTCACCCTTACCTGCAGACGTGATCAAAAATACCTTTTTATGTTTCTTTTCTGTCAAAAATTTTATATTGGATCGAATGGTTCTAAATTGATCAGATATTGCCGAGTCAGGATTGGAATGTGTAACAAGATGCTGCCTTTTCAGATTAGATCCTTGACTTCTTTTACTAGATATCAATGGCTTCCCTCCTTATTTCCACCTGCTTTTTTTGTTTACTTTTTTTATAAACTAGTTTTTTCTTATTCATATTTGAAACCACTCCAAGCACAGGAACCCCTAGAATTTCTTCCAGCTCGTGTTCCTTTCTAACCTTTCCATCCAAGGAATCCAGCAGAAAGACAAGGCCAATCCCAGTAATAAGTCCAAAAACCGCTCCAATAATCAGCAGTTTATTCTGATTGTTTCCGTTGATTGGATATGGATTTTCCACGGCCGCTGAGAGTAACTGAACTTCTCGAAAATCTAATATGTTTGCAATCTCAGTTTTGTATACACTTGCTGTTGTATTGGCAATTGCAGCCGCCAATATAGGATCAGCGTCCGACACGGAGATTTTTATCACCTGTGACTCTTCCAACCGCTCAACTTCTATTTGGCTAGCGATTCCATCCGCTGATTTTGATAATTGCAATTCCTCGGTTACCCCATTCATTACAATGGGGTCTTTAATCATGACCATCAATGTACTCATCGACTCCCCTTCCGTACCTACAACAATCCTAGTGGATGCCTGATATACCGGGCTATAAGTTTGATTATTATAGACATAAGCTCCTAGTGTTGCGATGATTGTAATAAGAGCAATGATCCACAAGCGTCTTTTAATGACATCAAAAAAATCCTTCAAATTTATTTCTTTCACCTGATTTATATTAAAATACTGTTGCTGGTTTCCTTTACTCATATGAACCACCTTTTTATATAGGGATATAATGAATTCTATTCAAGCAGCCCTATTTTATTCTCTATAGAGAACGTTAACCCCAAAATAATTCCCCATTTCCGGTGATATTGATCATTCAAAAATTTCCAGAATGGATGAACTTTGTACTATTTCTTATTAGTTTAGTTCTTTATAAAGAACATGTCAAGAGGAAATTTCGTATTCTTCTAAAAGTTTTTTTGTTGTATCATCATCTTCTATTAATTTCCCTGTATTTAAACCGGTTGGAATGAGTGCTGTAGCAGATCCAATAAGTAATTTATCTTTTTGTTCACAGCAGAACCCAGATTTTAAGTATTCGGTAAAAATTCCTGTCCATTCATGTCAGGTGATGAATGTTTCTTATAAAGAACACATTTATATAGTACACTGCTAGTTGGAATATATCAAGGATTATTTTATCATGCTGTGTTTATTTTTCGAAGTCCTTTTATATTCGTCCAAGCTAATCATTGGACGAGCCTACGTAAAAAACGTATCATTTCTTACTAAGCAACCACTTATAAGGAGTGAATCATTTTGATATCCAATCAAATAAAAAAATTCAATCATATTCCACTATCAGTACTTGACCTGGCTCCTGTAAACGAAGGAAGCAACCCAAGTGCATCTTTTAAAAGAAGTGTGGAGCTTGCCCAGCATGTTGAAAGATTAGGATTTCATCGCTACTGGCTGGCTGAACATCATAATATGCCGGGAATTGCCAGCTCAGCAACTTCAGTGATTATGGGGCATATTGCAAGTCAGACGAATCATATGCGAATTGGTGCAGGTGGGGTTATGCTGCCAAACCATGCGACACTTGTGATTGCCGAGCAATTTGGTACACTGGAATCCCTTTTTCCCGGAAGAATAGATCTTGGCCTGGGAAGGGCACCAGGAACTGATCAGGCAACCGCTTACGCCCTGCGCAGAACACTAAATATGAGTGTAGAGGATTTTCCAATGCAGGTAAATGAACTGCAGGATTATTTTTCAGATGAACCGACATCACGTGTAAAGGCAGTTCCCGGACAAGGACTTAATATCCCAATTTGGCTGCTTGGGTCCAGTGATTTCAGTGCAAGGCTTGCGGCACAAAAAGGGTTGAACTTCTCTTTTGCCAGTCATTTTGCACCTGCATATACGGTTCCAGCCTTAAAGCTGTACAAAGAGAACTTTAAAGCCTCAGAATCACTTGGTAAGCCATATGCCATGGTTGGAATAAACGTAATAGCAGCAGATACTGATGAACAAGCGCAGTATTTAGCGACATCTTTAAAACAGCAGTTTTTAAACATACGCAGAGGCAATGCAACAAAGCTCCAGCCACCTGTAGATAACATCAATGCACTTTGGTCTGAGATGGAACTTGCGGCACTAAAGGATACACTTGACCCGCGTACAACCATTATCGGTAGCAAGGAAACGGTTAAACAGGGACTTGAGAATTTCTTAGCTGAAACACAGGCAGATGAAATGATTATAAGTGCACAGATTTTTGATCAGGAAGCTCGCCTGCGATCCTATGAGATTATTTCAGAGCTAATGAACTAAAGAGTTTAATATGGATGCACAGGTGAACATGTCTTATCAGCCTTCACATAATTACTGCCTCAATAAGTCATTAACTTCTTGAGGCAGTTTCAATAGCTTTATTCAGATTTATTTTCCAGTAACCTTTTAATATCCTGCAATTCCTTCTGTACTTCTGCTAATTTAAGATCTGTCGGTGATGGTGTTTCTTCTCGATTCGCCTCTTCTACATTGTTAACAATTACACCGACAAATAAGTTAACAATAACAAATGACCCAATTAGGATGAAGGTGACAAAGTACCACCAAGAAGCAGGATCCTCTGCTAAAATCGGTCTCATTACCCCACTTGCCCAAGACTCCAAAGTAATTACTTGAAATAGAGATAACAACGAATCATGCAGGGTTCCAAAATATTCAGGTGCAATCGATTGGAACATCATGGTTCCTATTACCCCATACACATAAAAAAATAATCCAAGTAATAATAGGATGGTTCCCATCGACGGAATCGTTAATAATAGGGCATTTACCATTTTCTTTAGTGATGGAATAATAGAAATCGCACGTAGCACACGAAGAACTCTCAAAATCCTCAAGACAGTTACATAATAAGATCCGACTAACAGATGGCCACTTGCAACAATTATAAAATCAAATATATTCCAAGGATCCTTAAAAAATGTTCCTATCGATTTACTTCCCATTAGTCGAATAAGAATTTCTAATGTAAATATCCAAAGTAACATCTGGTCAGCTATGTATATCCAATCAGCAAAATTTTCAGCAAAAAAAGAATAGGTTTCTAACCCTACTAATATCGCATTGATTATAATTAAACCGATGATCACATTCATAAATGATGGATGTTCGGAAAATCTAGCACACTTTTTTCTAAACCTGTTCATTAATTGTGTTTTCCTCCTTCCTTAATTATTTTACCTGTTTTTATGGCGACTGTCATCTAGAGGTTTTTAAGCAAATGGTAACGTCTATTGGTTTTAAAAAATCCACAATCAATTTAGATTGTGGATTTCCTTCGTACATTGTTTATAACAAATCTGCTTTTTGGTATGGATGGCATTCTCACCATGCTATAGCTCAAATTCTGTTCAGGCACATCATAATCTATCCGTTTAATAAAATAATCAAGGCTGGTTTTCATCACTTCAATCGTTATCCATTCACCTGCACAACGATGTCCTTTATGGTAATCGCCGCCACCCTGTGGAATAAAATCAAATGGACTTCCCTGCCAATCACGAAACCGCTCAGGCCAAAACGTGTCTGGGATTTCCCATAATTTTGGGCTATGATTCGTTCCGTAAATATCAAGCAGTACCAGTGTACCTTGTTTAAAACGATGTTCATTCCATGTAAAATCATGCCGCACCCTTGCACCTAAAAATGGCGCAAACGGGTAAAATCGCCGAATTTCCTGAACAAACATTTGGGCATAATTATTCGTATTAGTTTGCAGCTTATCATAGGTTTCAGGATGCTGATGCAAAGCAAGCGCTCCATATGTAATATACCTAGCAATCGCAACTATTGGCCGTAGAATATTAAGAAGCTCAACAGCAGCAGTTTTGACGCTTAGTAATTTTCCGTTTGAATCCTCATGCCATGCAATTTGATATAAAGCTGTATCTTCATCTACAGGCAGTTTTCCTGTGCGAAACTTTGTAATGATATATTCAACCCATTTTTCAGATCGGTTACGTGCCAGTCTTCCCCGCCAATGCCTCGGACCAGTTGCTCCAAATGCATCAATCATCGCCGAAAGGTCATTTGTACGCTGTGTTAACTCCTTCGCCCATAATGGAACTCCTGCAAAGTGACACGCTACCTGGCACATGATCAACTCCGCTTCCTTAAAAAGGATAACCCTGTCCATCTTCATCCATTTATCAACCGTCATCTCCCATTGGTTAATGGTCAAATCATTTAATACTTTCAGACGCTCCGATGTCATGAGCGACATGAACAGATCCTTGCGACGCTGGTGTGCACTTCCATCCAGTCCCTGTACACCACCTTCTCCAAACAATGATTCACGAATTCTGTTTGGAGCCGCCCCTTTTCGCTCGAATCGCTCCGTATCATAAAAAACCTTCGCTGCTTCCTCACCACTTATACAGATCACTTTCTGCCCCATCAACCTGGTTTGGATAATATCTGCATTAAATCGCTGTAATCTATTCGGGATAAAACGATAACCCTCTAACAATAACGAAAGACTATGGTCCAAGCCTTTCTCTCGTGGGATTTTACTAGTTGAGGTCATTTGGTTCCAGCTCCTTTTTACAACTTAAACTCCTAATTGATTTTCCCAAGACCTGAGGAGATCAAACAATTAGCAGTCTATTCCTTTCGTGGATCAGAATCATTGTTACATAGCCAGGAATTCATGCTCAAACCTTATCAGCGCAAAATATTTGGTGATGAATGCAACTTATTTCAGGATCCATTCAGCTGAATTCCTGCTTTATTCGGCCTAATTTGCGTTTTATATTATGCATGATTCCTGATTTATTCAGTTTCGTCTGTGATTTTCATTTTCTCCATGTGTTTTACAACAAATCCATATCTATTAATTTTACCTTGTTTGATAAAATTATTCTGGAGCAGCAAAACTAGTTTAAGATGTAAATTTGATTAACATAGTAATAAACAAAGCTTCAATATATTTTAGAATATTTGAAAATAGTGATATAATTTCTGTATAAGTTTGATTCTAAACCCCTTAATAGAAAACATTTCAACGCCCTATCTAGTAAAATTTTTTCTTATTCTACTTACGTTCGACAAAATAATTCATATACTTATCGTTGAAGCTGCATCAGTGAATTATTACTCATTTTTTATTACGTTATCAAAAGTAAAGGTGGTTTTAGATGGATAATATAAAAGAAACGGTAGTCGAAGTCATTTATTCTATTTTACCTATTACAATCGTTATTACGATTTTACAGTTTACGATAATTGGGCTTCCAATGGAAACATTTGTACAATTTTTAATAGGGGTCGTTATGGTTGGTGTTGGTCTCATCCTCTTCTTATTAGGGGTTAATGTTGGTTTATTGCCAGTAGGGGAAATGATTGGCTCTGCATTATCAAAAACAAATAAACTTTGGCTTATTATATTCTTCGGATTTTTATTAGGGATTGTTGTAACAGTGGCTGAGCCTGATGTGAGAGTGCTTTCCACACAAGTAGACACCGTTTCTGATGGTGCAATTCCAAAGAGCATTTTAATTTTAGCGGTTGCTCTTGGTGTTGGTACTTTTGTTGCATTGGCTATGGTTCGAATCATTTTCAATTTTAGTATTGTATACCTGTTAGCAATCGGCTACGGAATCATATTTGTGCTAGCTGGGTTTACACCACCCAGTTATGTTCCCATCTCCTTTGATTCAGGTGGCGTTACGACTGGTCCATTAACTGTGCCGTTCATATTAGCCTTAGGACTCGGTGTAGCCACTATTCTAAGAGGGAAGTCTGCCTCAAGTGATAGCTTTGGTCTGGTAGCACTTGCTTCCATCGGGCCGATATTGTCAGTGCTAATTTTAGGAGTGATTTACGGATGAACCTACATATATTTGGTGGCTTTAGCGATGTCGCATCAGAAGTTGCAATAGCATTGCTGCCGTTATTTATTTTGTTTTTAATCTTTCAATTTATATTTCTAAGATTACCTCTAAGAAAACTGAAAGATATTGGTGTCGGTTTCATCCTGGCTTTTTTGGGGTTGACATTTTTTCTCCAAGGTGTACATATCGGGTTTCTACCCGTTGGCGAATTAATGGGACAAAGTCTTGGCACTATTTCCTATAAATGGATTCTACTACCAATCGGTTTTGTTCTTGGTTTTGTTGCTATTTATGCTGAACCGGCTGTAAGCGTTTTGATTCATCAAGTAGATAAAGTTTCTGGTGGATATATTCCACAAAAAATATTGCTCTATACCCTATCCATCGGAGTTGGTATATCCATCGCACTCTCCATGGTTCGGATAATTTATGGATTTTCCCTCTGGTATTTCATTTTACCAGGTTATATAATAGCTCTAATCATGGTAAAATATTCATCGAAAACATTTACATCCATCGCTTTTGATTCAGGCGGAGTTGCAACAGGACCAATGACTGCTACATTTCTTCTGGCAATGTTTGTTGGTATAGCTTCCGTAACAGAAGGGCGTGATCCGCTTCTTGACGGATTTGGTATGGTTGCACTCGTAGCATTAGCTCCCATATTATCTGTATTAACACTCGGTATTTTATACGGTAGGAAGGAGAAGGGTCAAGATGCCAGAGGCAAAGCTGGGACAAAAATTAATCATCACGATCGTTAAAAAAGAAAAGGCAAAAAAAGTTGTGAGTGCTTCTAAAAATGCAGGTGCACGTGGTGGTACTACCTTTTATGGCACAGGAATCAGACTGAACGAAAAAAGCAGATTCCTTGGGATACCATTGGAACGAGAAAGGGAAATAATATTAACACTTGTTCCCGATGACATTTATCCAGAAGTAATGAATGCCATTATCCATTCTGTAAAATTAGACCGCCCTAGACAAGGCATTGGATTTGTTATTGATACGAAAAAGGTTACTGGTATCCATCATTTATTAGGGGCAGATGATGAAGATGAAGAGACCAATGAAGAGGATGTGGATCTCAAAATGGAAGAAAAGATCATGTATGACCTGATAGTTACCATTGTAAATAAAGGGGACTCCGAAAAAGTGATAGATGCCACAAGAAATGCAGGTGCAGAAGGTGGTACCATACTAAATGGACGTGGAACAGGGATTCACGAACAGGCAAAATTATTCAATATTTTAATTGAGCCAGAAAAAGAAGTTGTTCTAACACTTATCAGCAAAGATAAAACCAGAAAAGTTCTTAGAGCTATTGAAGAGGATGCCAATTTAAAAACAGCTGGAAAAGGGATTGCATTTGTTTTGGAGGTAGATCAAACCGTGGGGATCAACCATGCTTTAAACAATAGTCTAAGAGATGAATTTAAGTGAAATAGCGGTACCTTCTGCCACCATGTTGAGGTACCTCATCCTTATTGAAAAGAACAAAAGCGCAGGGCGCCCGTGTAGCGACGTATGGACTGGACTGAGCCGTAGGAGATAAAGGAAACACGGAGAGCTGAAAACGAACCGATGTTGACTTTCACCTCAAGGGTATAAGTGCGACTAAGCCTCTGGTTCCCAATCGGCAAGTCTTCTTTATCGTACGGAGGTGAGGGAAGTCCACTATGGCTTTAGCGTTGGAGCTGGACGTGGCTCATCTTGTTGTTAAATTAATAAAGTCAAAAAAATTATACTTTCGCTATATATTAAACATATCCAAGCCCATGATCGTTGCTACACCAATGATAATCGACCAAAGACCTATACTAACAGTCATCCATAGCATAACCCATTGCTTTTTGGCACCTAAAGACATACCAATAAATGCAGCAATATGAGTTCCTGTCAAAATTGGTGCCAGAAATGCAAGGCCAGGAAGTCCGTAGCTGTTCCAGATTTTTTTGCCACGATTCGTTCTTTTTGAAGGCAACATTTCTTTTTTCCTTTTGCGATTGACATACCAGGTTTTTACTTTTTCAAATCCGATAACGACAGGCAAAATTGTAATTAGATTACCAACAAATGCGAGCAGTATGACCCAAAATGGGGAAAGTCCTCCAAGTATCCCCACTGGAATTACTAATGCAATTTCCAGCCATGGTATCGCAGCTCCGACAAACACTAATGCATACTCGATAAACATACGAAGCCTCCTAAAATCACTGAGTAAAATCTAGTATACATTATTTTTCCAACGTGAATCTATTGTAAACATTAGATTCACGATATATAATAATTATATGTGAAATATTCACATTATATTAAAAATATATAAAGGGTGAGAATGTGGGAAAGCGCATATTTTATTTTCTATTAACAAACGTTCTAGTTTTACTGACGATTAGTATTATTTTCTCTCTGATACCAGGTGGAATGAATTATATTAATTCAGATGGTACGATCGCATTTGGCACGCTATTAATTGTAAGTGCTGTAATTGGTTTTACGGGTGCCTTCATTTCTTTAGCCATGTCACGCTGGATGGCAAAGAAAATGATGAATGTACGTGTCATCAATCCTGAGGGAGCTATGTCTTCTCATGAAAGAGAAGTTGTGGAAAAAGTACATCGACTTTCACGAGCGGCCGGACTGGCGCATATGCCAGAGGTAGGGATTTACGATTCCCCGGAAGTAAATGCTTTTGCAACCGGGCCAACCAAAAAGCGTTCCTTGGTCGCTGTTTCAACAGGATTATTGAATGAAATGGATGATGATGCCGTTGAAGGTGTTATTGCCCATGAGATTGCCCACGTGGCAAATGGTGATATGGTAACAATGACACTTTTGCAAGGGGTAGTTAACACATTTGTCGTTTTCCTTGCTCGGATTGCAGCATTTATTGCTTCTCGTTTTGTGAAAGAGGAAATGGCACCAATTGTTCACTTCATTGCGATCATTGTATTCCAAATTGTATTTTCAATGTTAGGAAGTCTCGTCGTCTTTGCTTACTCAAGACATCGTGAATATCATGCAGACCGAGGCGGAGCAGATCTTGCTGGCAAGGATAAAATGAAACATGCACTGGAAATGCTAAAAGCATATTCCAATCGGATCCGTGGCGAAGAACAGACCGCAATTTCTACATTAAAAATAAATGGTAAAAAGAAATCAAGTATCTTTTCAACACATCCGGATATAGATGAGCGGATTAGGAGATTAGTTTAAGCTAGTACCAATCTTGGAATATCTGGTCTAGTAGTAATTTGTATCACAAGTTGAATACTTATTGAACACCAACGGCTTGGATAGAAATATTTTATCCAAGCCGTTGGTGATTATCTAAATTTTGAATAGATAATCACCCTATCCTAAAGTGAAACTTCACTCAGTGGGGGTATTACAGCCCGTTAATACGTGATAATCTAGACAATTCAATTACATTCTAATGCTGTTTGTCAATTCCTTATCTGTAGGATCTCCCTGAGAAGCCCCTTTATTTGTGCTTATCTTCATTTTGAAATAACTTCTCCCTATCTTCCTTTCCCAAAACATCTTTATGAATCAATTCCTTATCCTCTTTATGCAATACTTCATGAAGTTGATCTTCTATCGTGATTTCCGATAGCTTCACCTTGGATCGGTACGCTGCCCGGATAATGAGATGACCGGCAACCGGGGCCGTTATAAATACAAATATAATCCCCAATAATATCCGCACACTGACAAAAGACTCGCTTACCCAGAAGTAAAGAAATGCTCCTAATAGTGTTAATAACACGGATAAAGTTGAGCTTTTCGTGGCAGCATGCGAACGGGTATAAACATCGGGAAAACGGATAATTCCAAAGGCACTGATCACACTCATGATACTCCCTACCAAGATAAATAATGCTGCTATAAATTCAAGAATCTCTCTTTCGTTCAATAATAACGCCCCTCTCAATGTATTTGGAGAAGGCAATTGTACTAACAAATGCTAAAATTGCCAAAATCAATATAACCTCAAGAAATGCTTTGGTTCGAAGCATCACTGAAATAATGGCTATGCCTGAAACAAGATTAACTCCTATCATATCAAGGGCAATAACACGATCAGGGAGACTCGGACCAAAGGCAATACGAAAAAGTGCTATCGCAATTGCTACTCCAAATAGCGCAATGGAAGTTACCAGCATTATTTCAATCATAAACGTGTCACCTCCATGATGGCCTTTTCGAATTTAGCCAGGGATTTGAGCAAGGTCTCTTTAGACTGTTCCACATCCATCGCATGAATGTAGAATACGTCTCCCTCGGGTGTTACTTCCATAACAACAGACCCTGGAGTCAGCGTTAATAGTAATGCAAGAGCAGGAACCTCCCACTCCCCCTTCAATTCGGTTTCATATTTGAAAATGCCTGGTTTAAAGGTTATTTTCGGGCTCAATATTTGCTTAAGAACAATCACACTCGACTGCATGAGTTCTGAAATAAACATGACGATTAACTTAACTAATGCATAGAACCTCATTAAATAAAAGCGTTCACCGAAGAAACGATGCATTAAAAACACAATTACAATCCCAACAAGGTAACCTGTAAAAAAGGTAGTAAATTTTAATTCATCTTCATCATTGAACAGCATCCATAGAAATGCAATAAATAAGTTGATTAGAAATTGGGCTGGCATCTACATCCACCTCCTCTTTATGTACACACTGCTCAGAATTAATCATGTAAGACTGCATCAATATATATGTCAGGATTTAATAACGTATTTGCTGCGTCACTGACGTAGATTGCTAATGACTCTGCACCCAGGCCAAACCCAATTGTCGCTACAGTTAGCAGTACACATGGGATCAGCCAGCCTTTTTTCATTGGAACTTCATCTTCTTTACTAATAATAGTTTCTCCCCAAAAGCAGCTCAGAAAAACACGTAATAAAGAATACAAGACGAATATACTGGATAGAAAAGCAAGGGCAAGCAGAATATATGAGCCTGCATCTACCGCACCTTGACCAACTAATATTTTTCCGATAAAACCACTAAAAGGAGGGATACCTGTTAAGGATAGCATGACAATGAAGAACATCCAGCCAAGCAACGGATAATTACGAATTAGTCCACTTATATTGTTTATATAAGTCATACCTGTTAATGTAATCATGGTTCCTGCAATTAAGAACAGTAATCCCTTAACAAGCATATCATGCATCAAATAATAAATAGCTCCTTCGATCGCATCAGGCGTTGCTGCAGCAAGTCCCACGAGAATGAATCCAACGGCAATAACAACATTATACGAAACAATCTGTCGTATATCCTTATATGCAATTGCACCAATACTCCCGCCAATTAATGTTAACCCAGCAAGCACACCAATAATAGTATGGGTAACACCAGGTTCATGATAGAATATTAGTGTAAAGATGCGGAACATCGCATAGATTCCGACCTTGGTAAGTAGCGCTCCAAATAAAGCAGCTACAGCAGTTGGAGGCGCACTATAAGAGCCCGGAAGCCAATAATAAAGCAGTAATCCTGACTTCAAACTAAATACAACCAGGAATAAAATACTAATAACCGTTAGTAATGGTGTCTGTCCAGAGTCAGCAATACGCTCCGATAAATGTGCCAAATTCAATGTACCGACAGTCCCATATAAATAAGCAATTGCTATCAAAAAGAACCATGAAGAAAGGACATTAATCGCAACATATTTAATCGACTCTTTTAATTGAATCTTTTTTCCTCCAAGGGCAATAAGCACATAGGATGCGAGTAACATTATTTCAAAACAAACGTATAGATTAAATAAATCTCCCGTTAGAAACGAACCGTTCACACCAGCTACCAGAAAATTCACAAACGAGTAAAAGAACATATTTTCATGGGCTTTTCCAATCGAAGAAAATGAATACAGTAAACAAATGGCAGCTACAATACTCGTTGTAAGGACAAGAATTGCAGCGAAAGAATCTGCCACAAACAAAATCCCAAATGGAGGTTCCCATCCACCGATATCAAGTCGCAATATCCCTTCTGTCTGAATTTGCTTTAAAATATAAACGCTTATACCTATATTTCCAATCATTACGCCAAGACTTATCCATCTTTGCACCCGAATATATGGGCGTAGGAAAATTAGGAAAATACCAGCTAGAACAGGAATAACCATTGGTAATACTAAAACATTATTCATCTTTAAAACCTCTCAGTGCATGAAGATTATCTGTGCCTGTTTCCCTGTACGTACGAAATGCCAATACAAGAAATAAAGCGGTAACAGCAAAACTGATCACGATTGAAGTTAAAATAAGTGCTTGAGGAAGTGCATCTGTGTAGCTCGTTGTCTCTTCTTGCAAAATAGGTACGTTTCCCTGCTTTAATCCCCCCATTACCATAATCAGTAAATGGGCCGCATGGGAAAGAATAGCGGATCCTAAAACCACTCTGATTAAGCTCCTTGAGAGGAGTAAATAGGTTGCCACAGATACTAAGACACCTGATAGGATGATTATTAACGTTTCCATAATTTATACATCCTCACTAATACTTAAAATAATTGTCACGACGACTCCTACTACAACAAGCGCAACACCCGCCTCAAATATCGTTACTGTTGCAAGTTCCGTCTTTCCGAAAATGGGAAGATCAAAGTAGCCAAATGACTGGCTTAGAAAAGCTTCATTAAAAAATAATGAACCAAACCCGGTTCCCACAGCAATGAATGCTCCCAAAGCTGCAACCCGTTTATAATCAAATGGTATTGCTTTATGAACTGTTTCTATATCAAAGACAATAAAGAGCAAAACAAAAGCTGAAGCTAAGACAAGACCCCCAATAAACCCTCCTCCAGGACTATTATGTCCTGACAGAAACAAATACACGGCCAATGTCAAGATAATGAATACGACAATTTTGGTAACAGCCTGCAAAATAACATTATTGATCTTCAAGGTTCTCGTCTTCCTTTCCAGCCTTCAGTTTAATTAATGTATATACACCAATTCCAGCTATAAGGAGTACTACAACTTCAAGCATTGTATCAAATGCACGGAAATCACCTAAAATAGCATTAACAATATTTCTTCCACCGGCAAGCTCATACGCATTCTCGAAATAACCCGAAATCGTTTCAAACAACTTGCCACTCTTAACTGAAAGCGCAACAAGTACAAAAACAACACCAACAGAGATGGATATAATTAAATTTAGATTCTTTATTCGTCTAGGTGTACGTTCTTTTTTCCATTCGGGCATGTGATAATAACAAACCAGAAATAATACGGTTGTCACTGTTTCTACAATAATCTGGGTAAGCGCTAAATCCGGTGCACGAAACACAACAAAGAAAACCGCAACTGAATAGCCAAGCACACCGTTAAGCAAGATTGCAGTCAGCCTTGACTTCGCAAAAAGGATGGTTATCCCTGCTATAATCATTACAATCGTTATAGCCCATTCGAACTTGCTGATCGACTCGCCATGAGACAAGTCGAATGAAAACGCATCGGTTAAGAAGAGCATTCCCCCCACTAACACAATAAAGAAAAGGTAAATATAAGCCATATAATCCCGAAGATAGCCTGTCATATAAAACCTCGTCACACTTGCTGAGCTATTTTCCAATTGCGTAAGAGAAAAGTCATATAGCTCATTAAAACTCCATTTTTGAGGGAATAATCTGTAAATCCCTTTCCAGTACCGATAAAACAGAAATAATAATACACCAGCAGCCACTACGCCAATGGTCATATACAATTCTGGCTGAAAGCCGTGCCAAGCAGAAATGGTCTGTCCCAAATCTACTTCGTTAGCAAGGCTTGGAAAAATCGTCGACATTGCTGGAGAAACTAAATAATACCCGACTATATTAGGGAAGAAGAAGATCCCAATCACAAGCACAGCTAGAATTACAGGGGAGATCAAGATCCCCGTGGCTGCTCCATGTGCTGGAGGATCCAGCTTTTCTTCGTGGTAAGTGCCAAGAAATGTTTTAAAAACAATGATCATGCAATAAACAAATGTAAAAACACTCCCTATCCAGGCTATAACCGGGAAAAGTACTCCCCATGTGCTTAATGCAAATATATCGAGTTGACTAACATTTAAGACAGCAGTAAAAAACATTTCCTTACTCAGAAAACCATTAAATGGAGGTAAACCAGCCATTGAGAAGCTGCCAATTAAAGCAATAGTGAAAGTAGCAGGCATTAATGTTATCAAACCACCCAGTCTCCGAATATCTCGTGTTCCTACTTCATGGTCGACAATTCCGACAACCATAAATAGTGCTCCTTTAAAGGTAGAGTGATTAATAAGATGAAAAAGCGCAGCAAATGTTGCCTGTGTATAGACAATAGATTCAGTGAAATATCCAAAGTGAAGTGCTGCAGACCCAATACCGAACATACTCATAATCATACCAAGTTGGCTAATAGTGGAATAGGCAAGTAATGCTTTAAGATCTGTTTGTCGAACAGCATTAAAGGATCCCCAAAATAATGTTAAGAGTCCTATTCCGGAAACGAGCCAGAACCAGAGCTCTTCACCACCGAAAACCGGGGTAAAACGTGCAACAATATAAATCCCAGCCTTAACCATTGTTGCCGAGTGTAAATAAGCACTGACAGGTGTAGGAGCTTCCATCGCATCAGGCAACCAAATATGAAACGGAAATTGTACCGATTTTGTAAATGCACCGAGAAGAATCAATACCATTGCGGGATAAAACAATGGGTGATCTGAATAATCTGTAATTGTATAGACTATCTCACGAATGCTTAAAGTATCCGCAAGAGTGGATAGCATGATAAAACCAACAAGCATTGCTATTCCACCACTTACTGTGATTAGTAAGGATTTCTGCGCACCCTGCCTTGATCTTTTTCGATGATACCAAAAAGCAATTAATAGGAAGGATGAAATACTTGTTAATTCCCAAAAAACGTATAAAACCATTAAATTATCAGAGAATACCACACCAAGCATGGCGCCCATAAATAACAGCAAATAAATATAAAAATGATTCAATGACTCTTTTGCAGATAAATAATGAATAGAATAAAGAATTACCAGACTGCCAATACCTGTGATCAGCAGTGCAAATATCATACTTAACCCATCAAGGTATGTGGTGAAGTTTATACCATATGTTGGAATCCATTGTATGGTATAAACATACTTCTCTCCATCAGCTACCTGAGGGATATAGCGTGCGAGCGCAATGAATAAAGCAGTAGGCACCATAAGTACGAACCAACCTATATGTATATTTGGAAATTTTTTATTCAGGAATGGAATAAGTATGGCTGTTAAAAAAGGGATAATGATTGCAATGTTCACAGTCAGCAAAGTCAAACCTCCATTTCATAAACATTCAAGCTCCAAGGTAATCCATGGAAAAATTACTCTCAAGTCCTATATTCCCCTTTTTAATAAGAAAGCATCTCAGCATATTAAAATACGATAAAGTAACCTATTTACTGCAAACACCCTAGATTATTCATCCATATTTCCTAATAAAACTGCACTAGTGAAAATAAGGTGCAAGGGATCTAAAAAGTGAGGTAGTTTATTTTACTTTTTAGCAGAAAATTTATTTTGAATGTAGTGGCTTAGGGAAACGGAGAATAGTTGGAAACCTGTCCAAAAGCAATTTAACTGAAATATTATAAGGAACTTAAAAAATCATCACTTTTTATTATACATGAAAGATCTTTTCACTGCACATATGAAGTATCTACATTTACTTATTTTTCAAGTATTGATAAATTGGTGTAAATCATCTAAAATGACTGGTAAAATTTCGATATTTCACTTATGCTATATAAAAGCGTTAGAGATAATTCAAAAAACCTTGTGGAAACTGTCAGTGATATGTTAAACTAATTTAGTTTTGAAAATCCATGAAAAAACAGGATATAATTTGATCAATTGAAGAGGTGACTTCCGTCATGAAGAAGGTAAAAGGTCGCATGGATGAAAGTATTCTAGTTTGTGTCTACTATGGGCCCAATGGTGAACGTTTAATAAAACGAGGGCATAAATTAGCTAATATGCTTGATTGCCCCATGTATGTATTAACTGTGGACCCACTGCCATATGATGAATTCGATGCTGATAAATCTGGTTATGTAGAACGTTGGAAAGAACTGTGTGACGAGTTAGAAGTTGATGAATTTATTCTCCGTGACAATGAGAAAAAGTCTTCTGTCAGTGCTATTTCAGAAGTTGCTCATAATTATAATATTACACAGATAGTTGTCGGACAAAGCCCGCAAAACAGGTGGGAGGAAATAACAAAAGGCTCGTTTGTAAATGTCCTCTTACGTGCCATGACATTTATTGATATTCATCTTGTTGCGATTGACCGGACACTTAAAAGTGTTGAAGATACATCCTATGAAAAGGGTGTACGCGGCTACTTGCAAAAGAATGAGGATGAATATAGACTCAGCTTTGCAAGATCAAAAAGCAATCTCTATGAAGGGATTTTCTATAAAGAAATTGGAACCGATTTTAATAATGGTGTATTTAAATTTGTTAATAACGACGGTAAAACCTGTCAGGTCCATGTTACTGAGGATATTGTAACAGGGAAAATGAAGGAACAACCGAATGTGAAGTAATTTTCCTAAGCAAAAACAAAACCGGATGAAAATTAATTTTCACCCGGTTTTGTTAACTTTGTGATGAATAATTTCACCTCTTGTATCAAGACTGTGCTTTGGGCAACTTCTCCATTCGCTATCTTTTACTTAGACGGGAAAATATCTTTAAATCTATTCATTTGTATTCGAAACCGCATAATTCATCAGAAAACCGTTTTCCTATTACAACCAGAAGAGATGTATTTGTAAACTTTTACATGTTACGACTCCTTGTTGCCTTTCTCTTTACAAACAAACTGGTAAAACAGATAGGTAAGGTTAATTTTATTTCTGCAGAAATGTATCCGGCATGACCGCAGCTACAACTTCTCCTTTTGCACAGAGCACATCAGCTGCAAATACTTCTGTATGTATTTTCCATTTCTTTGGATGAATTTCTTCCATCGTCCCTACCGCTTTTAAAGGGACACCGTGAGGAGTAGGTTTCATAAAATTGACTGTTAATGATGCAGTTACAAACCGAGGTGGTTCCACGCCATCTCCCGGCTCATGTTCATTTTTACGATGAAGCGCAAGTGATGCAGAACCTGTCCCATGACAATCCACCAATGATGCAATTAATCCTCCATATACAAACCCAGGAATTGCCGTATGCTCAGGACGAGGGGTATAAACGGTTACTGTTTTTTCATCCTCCCACCCTGTGCGCAAATGAAGGCCTTCCTCATTTAATCTTCCGCAACCATAGCACCAAGCGTAATCATCTGCATAATCATCTTGGATTGCATTGCTAATTTTTTCAGTCATCATAGATTCCTCCCTTTTTTGTTTAGTATAACACGAACTGAGGCGCAGAAGCCCGTTAAGCGAAGGATAAACTGGATTGAGCAGAGACTCTTGCGCATTGTACGATATATGGCTTCTACATCATTTTCCAAAGATTAATATCGTTTAAATGTAATTAGAATCACATTAGCTTCACATCGTTTTATGCGTAAGAATCTGAGCAGAAGGAGAGGCACCCCAAAGCAAAAGATTCACTATGATCCCTGGGGAAGCGAAGTTGACTTACTGTAAGGAGGTGAAGGCATTCAATTAGCCGCTGGTCACCGAAGCACACCGTGAGCTGCTTTATCATTAGCTAAGTAGGGCCAATATTTTAACCCTCTTATCCTATCAAGAACACTTCATTCAACTTAAAATAATAGGGAATATACCTGATTTACAACAATTTTATAATTCTGGTGGAGAAAGGTACAATTTTTTGGTACTCTTTAGGATGAGGAGTTTCATAACAAGTGTTTATATAGAGATTAATTAAAGAAGGGGTAGTATCATGAAAAGACTTGTCGTATTAGGTGGGGGCTATGGTGGGCTAAAAACGGTATTGGGCTTATTGGAACATCATTTGCCGGAAGATGTACATATTACAATAATTGATCGAAATCCGTATCATTCCGTAAAGACCGAATTTTATACAATTGCTGCAGGGACTGTCGCAGAAAAAGATGTGCGAATAAACTTTCCGGACGATAAACGTGTTCATTATGTATATGGAGAAATTACAAAAATTGACGTATCAGTGCAGGAAATTTTAATAAAAGGAAAAACGGAACATGTACCATACGATTATCTGGTGATCGGACTCGGCTGTGAAGACAATTATCACGGTGTAGAAGGTGCAGAAGAATTTACAGAAAGTGTACAAACCTTCTCAAAAGCAAGACACACTGGACTAGCTATCGGCAATCTAAAGGCTTATGGAAAAGTAACTATTGTTGGTGCTGGACTTAGCGGAATTGAAGTAGCTTCAGAAATTAGAGAAAGCAGATCCGACCTGAACATAAGATTACTGGATCGGGGGACATCTGTATTAAAAGCGTTTGATACTAAGATTCAAGAACATGTACACGAATGGTTTATAAAAAATGATGTCGACGTTCTCCATAACTCTAATGTGGAGTATGTAGAAAAGGATGGTGTGTGTAACAATGGCATTTGCTTTGTTAATGACGTCACAATCTGGACCGCAGGTGTAAGGCCAAGTTTTCTTGCAAGAGAATTACCTTTTGAAAAAGATATCCATGAAAAAATCATCGTAAATGACTATTACCAGGTACCATCACAGCCAAATGTATATGTGGTTGGCGATTGTGCATCATCAGTTCACTCTCCAAGTGCTCAACTTGCCGGACAACAGGGAGAACAGGTTGCCGATGTATTATTAGCTGTATTAAATGGAAAGGAACCAAAAAAACCCAAGGAAATAAAGCTGAAAGGAACACTTGGCTCCCTCGGAAAATCGGATGGATTTGGTAATATGATGGAACGAGCGGTCACTGGATACTTGCCGAGACTAGCAAAATCAGGAGTATTATGGTTGAATAAACGGCATTGAGAAAAGGCTAAAGCGTCTTTCTAGCGATCAGTGGTCAGGAGTAAGATGGAAAGAACCCGGTAAAAGAGTCGATTTCGTACATACTTTCTTACTTCTTGAGAAAAACTCGTCATCGCCTTGTCTATTTAGATGCCAGCGGTCAATATTCGGATTGGTAGAATTCGACGAAATAGCCGATTTCCTTTAAATGAATAATTTTGACTTTCCTTTTAAACCCAATGTCAAAGGCTATCCCAAAAATGATTAGGATAGCCTTTACTATTAATGATACTTATTTTTTCGTTCTTCAAATGGATAGACTTTAAGCTTCTTCGCTTCCTCTGCATGATCAGCAATTATTTCCTCCAAAAGCTGCTCTGCATCTTTATCCTTCGTATCTATTCCTAAGTTTATTGCAGACTGGAAAACCTTCTGTTCATGAACTTCTTTCATTATTTCACGGGGACCTTTTCCTTCTGTTTCAATTCCTAATGCAGCTGCTTTAGTTTGGATATAAGTTTCCATAACTTCTTTTTTTACCTTTTTTATATCTTTACCTTCTATGGAAATTCCTAATTCCTCAGCCTTTTGTTTCACCATGGCTTCATGAACTTCTTTGGCCAGCTCGTTAGGGTCTTTCCCATCTGTTTCGATATCGAGCTCCGTTGCCTTCTTCATTACCTTTTGATGATGAACTTCCTTTGCCAGTTCTTCAAAATCCTTCCCATCTGTCTTAATTCCCATTTCCTCTGCAGCCTGTTTAGTTTTCGCTTCAGCAATTTCCTTAGCTAAGACTTTGGCATCTTTTCCTTTTATTTCAATTCCGAGTTCCTCTGCCTTCAGCTTTAATAATGCCTTGCTTTGATAAAGACCTTTCTTTCCATGCATTTTTTCAGACTTCCAAACTTCATGATCTGAAAAAGCTGCTGATGCTGTGGAAAACTGCCAGACAATCCCCAGCGAAACCACCATAACAAATGCTATTAATAATCCCTTTTTCACCTGAGTTAACATCCTTTCTGTTGTGGAATATAGTTCATTTCATAGCATTTCCAATTATAGTGAATAAATGAATAGACTTTTTGTAGAAGGTTTATAAAGCAACTTTGCTTAACTAGTTTTTCGGCAAAAAGCTGTAGCAAATAAAAATCGAAATGTTGCTATTTAGAGTTATTAGTCTTGGAACCGAAAATAGGGTTAGGGGCATTTTAGCTAGAGAGACGCATATTGGACAGTTCTGGCTAGGATTTGAGATGATTTGTCCGTGAGAGACGCTCTCATGGACAGTTTGAACCTGATTTCATGAAGATTTGTCCGTGAGGGACGTTCTCATAGACAGTTTGAACCTGATTTAGTGATGATTTGTCCGTGAGAGACGCTCTCATGGACAGTTTACGCCTACATTTGAGATGATTTGTCCGTGAGAAGCATGCTATGCGACCGGTTGCACCAACTTTCATTCCGCTCGGGTGTTGAGAGACGGCCTATACACAAAAATAAAGAGTCCAACTCGCATAATCAACGCAATTAGACTCTTTTCTTTCTATTATAGTAATCAACTACTATTCATCCTTCTTACTTATATACTCGTTCGGTGCTTCTCCAAGCTTTGAATTATGATTTTTAAACTGGCTTTTGCGTCCATTCCGCTGCTCTCCACTGTTTTCATTTTCTTTAAACATATTATTAAATTCCTTTTCTTTGTTAACCATTTTTTACTGCCCCTTCCTTTTAAATAAGATTAGGGATTAGCTTTTGGTAATACGGCCATTTTTATTCATGAAACCATCCACTCACTTAAACCAGCCCTGCTCCTTAAACCGTGAGATAGCTTCAATTCGGTTGCCCACATCAAGCTTATCGAGAATCACTGAAACATAATTGCGGACGGTTCCATTGGTAAGAAAAAGCTGTTTTGCGATTTCCTTCGTCGTTTTTCCTTCAGCAATTAGTTTGAGCACCTGCTCTTCACGCTCAGTAAGTGGATTATCATTTTCAAATGCCAAATCCACCAGTTCTGGAGCATAAACCCTTCTTCCCGCCATTATCGTACGAATAGAATTCGCTAAGTCCTCACTTGGACTGTCCTTTAACAAATAGCCACTTACCTCCGCTTTTCGCGCTCGTTCAAAATAACCCGCTCGAGCAAATGTAGTTAGAACAATTACTTTACATGTGTCATCCTTTAATTCTTCAGCAACATCAAGACCGCTTTTTAATGGCATTTCAATATCCATAATACAAATATCAGGCTGGTGCTGCTTCACAAGAGTAAGTGCTTCCTCTCCATTTCTCGCCTTGCCAACTACCTTCATATCTTCCTCCAAATCAAGTAAGGATCCCAGAGCACCAAGCAACATTCGTTGATCTTCAGCAATCACAATTCGAATCATTAAAATCCCCCCTGTTTCGTTTGCTGAATGACGTGTGGCACTTGAATTGTTAGTTTTGTTCCATTGAATGATTCAATTTTTAAAGTTCCGTTAACAAATTCCAAACGTTCACGCATCCCCTGTAGTCCATGCTCTTTCAAAGCATCTACTTTTTCAGGAATACCAATGCCATTATCCTGTACTTCTACAAGCCATTCATCCGATGATTGCGTTATCCTAACATGGCAAGAGGTTGCTTGACTATGCTTAACAATATTATTTACAGCCTCTTTCAAGCACATACTCAGTACATTCTCAACTAATAACGGGGTATTAATAAGATTTGGATCTCCCTCTATATGAAAATTCATCTCTGCAGCTTTTAGCATTTGTCTAACACGCAACATTTCATCCTTCAACTTTGTCCCTTTCATATCGGAGACTAGCTCTCTTACTTCCTTCAAAGCTGTTCTCGCCGTTTGATTAATATCATTTAGCTCATCTTTTGCCGAATCCGGTTTTACATCGATTAACTTTTCTGCCAAATCACTTTTCAATCCAATAAGAGAGAGCTTTTGCCCCAATGTATCATGTAGGTCACGGGCAATCCGTTGACGTTCTTCAAAAACAAGCAGCTGTGAAATTTTTTTATTTGCATGTTCTAATTGGCTTTCTAATTTTTCCCTTTTATTTCTATTGTACATGTTAAACGGCAGAAGGATGACACCAATCACACTAAGAATAATAAATGGATACTGGGTAAAAAATATTTGACTCTGAATGAAAAATCCAATACTAACTGCAGCAACGGTTGTAACAAGGTGTACGACGTATAAGGTAATAAAACCGATTCTATTTTGAATATTTCCGATAAAAAAGGCCAGGAAAAGAGAAAAATATACATAACCATAAAACAATGTCATTCCAATGCTGATTACGATTTGTATACCAACTGACACATAAACCGTCCAGCCTTTTTTTATAAATGACAGGCGATATGTAGTAAAAAATAAAATAATCATGACAATACCAAAAATAATTTCCAATAATGAAATAGATCTAAAGATAAAATAGAATGGAAGCAGACAAAAGATAATCCAAGCATATAAACTGAGCCCGGTATTCCTTGGAAATATATGAAACCAATTCTGCATCACTGTCATTCCCTTCTGTTATTCCCCATAAGTATAGCAAAAAAACAACCCTCCAATATAGTATGGAGAGTCATCCTTATTAATTATCTATTATTTTTCCTGAAAGCTTGACCTTCTAGGAGCAAGCTGTACATTTATCTTTTTCTTATTTAAAAGATCTTTCACCTCTCTAAAGGTGACAAATGACTTGCTTGCCTCGTCAAACAATCGAAAACGAATGGACTGTAAACTGGAAGCCAATGTTATCGTTGTTGCTTTTTGTAATGGCGGTGTGGATTCATGTGCTTTTTCCAAATGATAATTAGGTACTTTTGGGCTTAAATGATGCACATGGTGGAAGCCAATACTACCTGTCATCCATTGCATTATTTTCGGAAGCTTGTAATAAGAGCTTCCATCGACAGCAGCCTTTACGAAATCCCACTCCTCTTCATTTTCAAAATAGGAATCTTCAAATTGATGCTGTACATAAAACAACCAAATACCCAGCGAACCAGCCACAAAAAGAATAGGAATCTGTACGATCAGGAGTGCCTGCCAGCCGATTGCCCATATCAATAACGCATATATGACGACAAGGGAAGCATTAATTAAATACGTATTCATACGTTCTTTTCGCTTAGCACCTTTTCTGTTAAAACGGTTAGATATTAGGAAAAGATAGATTGGTCCAAGCCCAAACATAACAATTGGATTACGATAAAGCCGGTATGCTAATCTGCCCCAAAAAGATACAGTAACATATTCTTCAACCGTCATGACCCAAACATCACCAGTACCTCGTTTATCTAAATTACTGCTTGTCGCATGATGAATTGCATGATCCCGTTTCCATTTCGCAAACGCAAAATGGGTGATGATGCCAGTAATTGTTCCAACAATCTTATTTGCTTTATTGTTTTTGAAAAAAGAACTATGTGTACAGTCATGGAAAATAATAAAGATACGAACGACAAATCCTGCTGCTGCAATCGATAGTGCAATACTTAGCCAAATGGAAATGGCTATACTTTGATATGCAAGAAACCACAGCAGGAAAAACGGAAGTATTGTATTGATTAGCTGTATGATACTAGCTTTTGTATCTGCATTAGCAAAGGCTGAAACACTCTTTTTTAATTGTGCTTGTTTTTGTTTACTCATAATTTGCCTCCTAATTATCTTCATTTATTACGGCGAACATAAATTATAATTTTATACTAGGGGAAGATTAGGATAATTATAAGTCATAAACGTCAATGATCGTATGTGACAAATGTCATGTATTTGATTTTGGTTTACTTTTATCAACGATTCAATTATTGGTTTTCCCAAAACAGAAGCCTGTATAATAAATATAAAATGACATGCATATGTTTATAGTTATGGGGGGAATGAGATGAACTTATCGGGGATTATCACTAAATTAAAGGATCGAAAGCCATCTATACTTGGGCATGAACAATTTCAAAAATCTGCTGTACTACTGCCGCTTATAGAAAAAAACGATGAACTGCATATTTTGTTTGAAGTCAGATCAATAAAAATGCGCAGCCAGCCTGGTGATATTTGTTTTCCAGGTGGAAGAATAGATAGGGATGACTTAAGCCCAAAACATGCGGCAATTCGAGAAACAACAGAGGAACTCGGGATTAGTGCTGCTGCTATCAAAGATGTAATTCCCCTTGATTACATGGTTTCTGATTTAGGCAGAATGATATATCCCTTTATTGGGAGAGTCACAACACCTGAGCAAATTGTCCCGAATGAAGCTGAAGTGGAAGAGATATTTACGGTACCATTGTCGTTTTTCCTTAGCAGCATACCTGAAAAATACAAGGTTAATTTTAAGGTCATTCCGGAATCTGACTTTCCTTTTGATTCGATTATTGGAGGGGAAAATTACAACTGGCAGTTGCGTCACATTGATGAGCTTTTTTATACGTATGATGGGAGAGTTATCTGGGGATTAACAGCAAAGATATTGACTCATTTTATAGAACTGTTGGGGGATGAATTGGAGTAAAAAAACAGTAGGATTAAATCCTACTGTTTAATTAAGTACCGCAACTACAATAAAATTGCAACCAATCCTGGAGTTATCACAGAAACCACTACCGCACTGACAACCATTGCGATTGTGCTTATCGATCCTTCAAGCAAGCTGCTTTCCAATGCTTTGGAGGTTCCAATCGCATGTGAAGCACTTCCTATACCAACCCCTTTTCCTATATAATGATTAATCTTGAAAACTTTAAAAACTATTGAGCTGAAAAGTACACCACCAATTCCAGCAATCATAACAAAAACTGCTGCCAACGGTGTCACACCACCGATTGTTTCTGTGACAGCCATTGCAACAGGTGTTGTCACAGATTTTGGTGTAAGTGAGTAGATAATGACATCTTCAAAACCAACTGATTTTGCAAGTAATATACCTGTAGATACACCGACTATTGCTCCAATAGAAGTTCCAACAAGGATCGGAGCTGTAAGTTTTTTTAATATATCACGTTGCTGGTAAAGTGGGTAAGCAAGCGCAACAACTGCAGGTCCAAGCAACTCATTTATCCAATCGCCACCGATCATGTAGGTTTCATAGGGAATCTGAAAGCTCAGTAAAATAATAATGATAATAATGGTCGATATAATAACAGGTGCAGTGAATGAATATCCCAGTCTTTTATGAATCATTTTTGCAAACAAATAAATCAAATACGTGCCAATGATTACGATCAATCCAATTAAAAAATTAGTCATGTTTCAGTTCCCTTCTGCGTATCATCCATTGACTCGTCAGACCAGAACCAGCCATAACAAGAAAGGTACTAAATAAGACAATCAACACAAGTAAAAATCCCTTACCAGCAAAGAGGTCAAAATAATTAATGACACCTACTGTTGCGGGAATAAAAAACAGGGCAAGATTATTGACAATGAACCTTGCACCATCCGCTACCCATGTTATTTTTAGTATTTTTGTCGAAAGCAAAATAAACAGGATAATCATTCCAATAACACTCCCCGGCACAAACAAGTCAAGCGTTACCTGAATCCAATTTCCAATTAAATAAATACAATATAAAAAAGCAATATGAATAATGATCTTGCTAATCCTCACCACAATCTAACACTCCAATAATCTAGTTATGAACCTAGTATAGCAAATAACACAAGAGAACTGGTGGTTATTTCCTTAATGATAATTCGAGTATTAAAAAAGGCAACTAACATGTTAGTCACCTTTTTACTTTACCATTCCATCCAAACAGGCAAAACCTCCTCAATTGCCTGCTGATACATAGACTGTTCATCTTTTTTCATCCAAATATGAATCTGACCAAAATCCCCGCTTGTTCGTATTAACCTTCCAACTCCCTGCCTTAACCGCAGTAGCATATAAGGTGCATCAATTTCCCGAACCGGATTATTCGTATGCTTTCTTTTCGCCTTAAAAACAGGGTCATTTGGTGGAAATGGAAGTGAAGCTATAATCACTTGTGTTAAAGCCTTTCCTGGAACATCCAAGCCTTCCCACAGATGATATGCACAGATTACAGATGATTCGTCCATTTGGAAATCCTTTACCGTCTCGCTAATTTCCCGATCACCCTCATAGAGGATAGTAAAAGGAAATTCCTGATTAGCTGACCACCTGCGAAACGCATTCATCTCTTCAGCAGTGGCAAATAAAACCAGTGATCCCCCACCGTTTTCCAGCATTTGTTCGCCAATTTTCATCCATTTATTGGTCTCATCTATTTCTATATCGCCATTTATCTTTATTTGCTTCTCATAATCAAACGGTGATTCCACTGAAAAAGAATCGTATTTTCCAATACCTAAACTGCCAGCCAAATAGGAAAAATCTCCGTTTTGTGATAATGTAGCTGATGAAAACACAAATGGAATAACTTGCGAAAACACTTCTTTTTTTAAAACATCTTCAACCAAACGTGGCATGATAACCAAGCTTGTCGTACGATCATTTTCCTCCAGCCAAAAAATACCTTCATCATCTTTCAGCAAAATAGATAATCCATAGGAGAAAAACTCCAAGTATTCCTCGATTATTTTAATATGATAGTCTTCCATCGTAAACAACTCCGAATCAAATACCAGCTGTTCCAGCAACTGCTCGACCTTGTCATTTAAGTTTTTTCCCATGGTAATTATTTCTTTGGAGAGGAGAATCTCCCGACGATTGGATCCTTCCACAGCAGAAGCATTATTTCCAAGCATTTCAAACCACTCATCATTCAAGGTCAAAATATCCTCTACCAAATAAAGAGATTCCTCCCTGACATCCTGACCCATATAGCCTGTCAGTACGTTAGTCAATACTTCGAAATTGTAGCGATATGTTAACCCTTTTTGGGCAGCAAACTCCAACAGATGGCCTTCATCAAAAACAACACAACTCGCTTCAGGGAGCAATGGCATTTGCCCCTCACGCTTGCGTGACTCTTTTGTCCAGACATGCTCCATATAAAAATCATGAGAACAAATTATAATATCTGATGCATGGCGATAATAATCCCTGTTCAACGTTTGTCCACTACGATGGCGCCATTCACAGGTCGAACACTGTTGCAGTGGATCCCAGGAAATTTTTTTCCAGATTTCATTTGACACCCAAGGATATTCCTTGCGATCGCCATAACGTTCAAATGACTTCATGGCAGCGCCTGTGTCAAAAACAAAATCAGGTATCGCTTCATGCACACGTAAAATATCCTCATCATTTGTCCGGTTGGCAAATGGATCCAGTTTTTTGATACAGACATAATTTTCTCTTGCTTTAGCCAGCCTGACATCAACCGTAAGACCCAATGCTTCTTCCAGTTTTCCAATGTCCCCGCCTTTTTTTACAAGCTGTTCAATCAATGTCTCATCCGCACAAGTTATAATTGCCGGTTTTCCTCGATGTCTTGCATAACAGATGGCATACAATAGATAGACTAATGTCTTACCCGTTCCTACTCCGGCCTCGGCAAATATCGTGTGTTTATTTCTAAAAGCCTGTTCCAGCTGGAAGGCCATATATATTTGTTCATCACGTAATTCGTATCCTTTTTCAGGTAAAATATCATAAAACACATCCCCGACATAATCCCCTAAACGGTCAAAGAAATTTTCGGTTTTTGCTACGGTAAATGGTAGTGAATTTGATTTCAATAGTGTTTACTCCTCTTTTAACAAACATTCCAAAAAGCTATTATACAGTAGTAACATTGGGACTGTCCATTCTAGAAAAATAGATGTATTTTGATCAATGCTTATGAATTTTGCTTTTTAAAACAGTTGCATGAATAGAAGGCAGAAGGCTTCTATAAGATAAAACCAACGTAATTCAAGCCCAAACTGTCCATGAGAGCATCTCTCACGGACAAAACTGCTCAATTCCAAACCCAAACTGTCCATGAGAGCATCTCTCATGGACAAAACTGCTCAATTCCAAACCCAAACTGTCCATGAGGGCGTCTCTCATGGACAAAACTGCTCAATTCCAAACCCAAACTGTCCATGAGGGCGTCTCTCATGGACAAAACTTCTCAATTTCAAACCCAAGCTGTCCATGAGAGCATCTCTCATGGACAAAACTGCTCAATTCCAAGCGCAAACTGTCCATTAGAACGCCTAAATAGCTTTATTTTATTAAAAAGCAGAAAAAGCACATTCAAAAAAAATCCACGAAAAAGGCTTTCCGCAGATTGAAGTTTTACCTTATGATACAATTATTTTTTCCAAATCCAATGGCGCAATATATTTCCCGTCTTTGTAAGCTCTCATATTCCCACCAGAGATTTCGTCAATAAGGATGATCTGATTATTCTTATCCCTACCAAATTCCAGCTTGATATCATAAAGCTCCACATCCTTTTTTGCTAACTCTTCTTTTACAACACGGGAAATTTCTTTCGTATATTCCTTTAGAACACCGTATTCTTCTTTGGTTAAAATTCCAAGCATGTCCAGTGCGTCTTCATTAATTGGGGGATCCTGACGCTCATCATCTTTCAGGGTCACCTCAACAAATGCATCCAGGCTTTGGCCTTCTTCCACATATTTTCCATAACGTCTTAAAAAACTCCCAACCGCCCGATATCTGCAAATCACTTCAAGTCCCTCACCGAATACCATTGCCGGGGCAACCGTCATTGTCGCTTCCTCTAGATTGGCATCAATGTAATGGGTGGGAATGTTTTTTTCTCTTAACTTTTCAAAAAAGAGCTTGGTCAGTCTTAATCCAGCTGCGCCTGCACCTTCAATCGTTAATCCTACCGTGTTGGCACCAGGATCAAATACACCATCTTCTCCTGTAACATCATCCTTAAATTTCAACATATAATTACCGTCATTCAACTCGTATACATCTTTAGTCTTTCCTGAATATATCTGTTTCATCTGCAGCATTCCTTTCTTGTCGGATTTTTGATACTACCATAATAACAGGTTTTGATGACATCTTCTAAGAATTTTCTCGAATAAAATTTAAAAAAATGCCCCCTAAACCGTTTATGTTTCGATAGTAGTTATAGAAAGAGTATTTATTTTTTCAAAGTAAATACCAGGGGGGATTAAAAATGGGAGACGATAAAAAGAAGTTTACGTTCGAAGAAATTTTTAAACAAAATGAACGGCGAATTCATTTTCATATAAATCGGCTGAATATCCAGGATTCAAATCAAGACTTTTACCGTGAAGGGATATTTGCTCTGTGGAATGCCTACGAGACATACAAGCCTGACAAAGGGCCAATGGCTACTTATTTTAACTACACCATCCGTAATCGCTTAATAGATATGATCCGTAAAGATAACCGAAGAAATGAAGTACATGAAGCCTTTATTACTAAAAATAAAGCGGCTTTTGATGACGGAAATTACATTCGGGGGTCAAATACAAGCACTTCCATCAAAAGCGCCTCCAATACATTACTAGAGAATCAGGAAATGTGGCAGCAACTGAGAGCACAGCTTACACAAAATCAATGGAAATGGGTATACTACCACATTATTGATGGAATGACCTTAAAGGATATAGCCATCCAGGAAAATAAGACACTGGAGGCAGTAAAAAGCTGGGGCAAACAGGTACGAAAGAAATTAAGAGACAAGGAATTTCGAAAAACGATTGACTGGAACGTGTGAAATTTGCCTAGATGATAATCGGAAATTCACATGTTTTACTCAAAGAACCTGTGGACTTTGCGTATTTGTTTAATTTTATCTATACTTACTATATTATAGCCATGAAGCTATATAAAAAAGGAGAAATAGTATGACTGGAATCAGAGAATCCATTAAACGAGATATTATTGTGAATGCATCGATTGATAAAATTTGGGACGCTTTAACCAAACCTGAAGATTTAAATCGCTGGTACACCAAAGAAGCCAATCTGGACTTTCGTGTTGGTGGGCATTGTAAGATGGTTCATGGTTGGGGCGCAGAAACATCCGGTACCTTTACAGACATCGTTAAAAATAAAAAGATTGTACTTGAAAGCGAAGATGGATACTTTAAAACAATCACTATGTTAAAGCAGGAGACGAATGGCGTTCGGGTTACCATTGAATATCAAACACCTTTTATTGGAGAAGAAGGTGAGGCAGCAAAGGAAAACATGGCCTTTGCCACCCTACAATTCCTGGAAAATTTAAAAAGTGTTTACGAAGATAATCAGGATAATCGTTCAAACATGTGGAAGGCATGGATTGGTCTTATTCATACAACGAATAATCCAGCAGGAGCAGAGTCACTTGTTGACGGCAGTAAAGTAGTACATGCTGCAAGTGAATCCCCGGCTGATGCCGCAGGGGTTAAACCGAAAGATATAATTACAGAGGTAGATGGACAGCCTGTACAAAGCTATGAATCATTAGAAAGAATAATTAATAATAGTGTAGTTGGTGGGATCATTACCTTGAGCATATTAAGAAAAAAGGAAGTTATTACTTTAGATTGTGAAGTGGCAGAATACCCGGTATCGTATTAAAAACACAACCCGCATACCAGGGAATCTGTAACGAGGAAAGCTAATTAAACCATTGAAAGATAAGAGTTTATTAGCTTTTTTAGTTACCTTTTGGATATAAAGAAACGCCTAAAATTAATTAAAAAGAGAGTGACTCTTCTAACCGAATCACTCTCTTTTCACTTCTGTTTTCCAACTTCAGTTTCTTTCATGCGTGATTATATAAAAGGTTTATCCTCGTTAAGCAAGCAATTCATCCTCAGGGATATTATAAAAGTCTGCAATCCTCTTGATATGATCTGGACTTGGTTCTTTTTTCCCAAGTTCGTAACTCCATATAATGCTTTTTGTAAAGTTGGCTTGCTTAGCAAATTCTGCTGCTGTCAGACCTTTCGACTCTCTTAATTCTCTTAATTTGCTTCCATTCACAATATATCACTCCATATGCTGTAATATTATTTTGCATTTATCTAAATATTATCTTATTTTCATCTTATCACAAAATTAAATAAAAATGGTGGATTTACTACTGAAAATAAGAATTAATATATAATATATTACAAAAATGTGAACAAAAAATGCCGCTAGTTCCACACATAAGGGGTTTGCTGATATACATAATAATTTAGCCAGTTAGAGAATAACAAATAGGTATGTGAACGCCATGTATTGGGCGGCTGTTCGCTCGGATCGTCATTAGGAAAATAGTTCTTTGGTATATTAATATTCAACCCCTTGCTGAGATCACGCTTATATTCCTCTGCAAGTGTCGTTGCATCATATTCCAAATGACCAGTAATCATGATGTTTTTTGCGTCATTGGACATGATGATAAATGGCGCAGCTTCCTCCGATTTCGAAAGTAATGATAAAGCTTCACTGTTTTCTATTTCTTCAGCCAATACCGTGGTATAGCGTGAGTGTGGTGCATGAAATACTTCATCAAAACCACGAACGAGCTTAATCGTTGGATCTGATAGTTGATGCTTGAAAATACCAAAGCATTTCTTCGGCAGATCATATTTATTTATCCCATAATGATAGTGCAGCGCAGCTTGGGCTCCCCAACAAATATGTAAAACAGAGGTCACGTTGCGTTTTGTCCAATCCATAATTTTCGTTAGTTCTTCCCAATAATTCACCTCTTCAAATTCCAAATGCTCAATCGGTGCCCCTGTAATGATCATTCCATCAAAACGGCGATCTTTCACCTTTTCAAATGTGGTGTAAAATGTATCCAAATGGTATTCACTAACATTTTTCGATTGATGTGTTGCCATCCGCAGAAAAGTAATATTAGTTTGGAGCGGGGTATTCCCCAACAGTCTTAACAGCTGTAATTCCGTTCGTTCTTTTTCCGGCATTAAATTTAAAATCAATATATTAAGTGGGCGAATATCCTGGGTCCTAGCCCTATCCTCATCCATCACAAAAATCTTCTCCTGTTTTAGAATTTCTCCTACCGGCAATTTTTTTGGTATATTTATTGGCATTTTATGCGTCTCTCCTTTTCGTTTTATCAGACAATATATTATCCCTTGAATATTATGTTAATTCGCTGTTGCAATAACCCAGATCACAAAAAAAACCTTCTGCTTTGATCTGCAAAAAGGAGTTTCACCAATTTTATCATTCAAAGCAGTTGCTTTGTTGGTAGTAGCACCTTACATGATGTAGGTTGCTGTGACGTCCTTGAGCCAATTCTCTCGATCACTCTTAATAATGATTTAATTAGTTACCAGTATATATGATATTCATTAAAATGTAAAAATTATCACTTTATTTGATTCTATCATGCCCCAAAATGCATAGTTCCTTCGATAGTAATTATAGAACTGAATTTATAGTTAAACATCTACAAAGGTTGGTGATAATGATGGATTTTTAAAATATAATGATGTCTGTCCAACTCCGCATTTCTTCCTAACATATGCTATTAATGTAAAAATTATTTAAGAATGGAGGCATTTAAATGAAACTTTATTTAGATCCTGGGCATGGTGGATCAGATCCAGGTGCCAGCGGAAACGGGATAAAAGAAAAGGATATCGTGTTGGATATTGCTCGTAGAATACGGACAATTTTGATGGATGGATATGAAAATGTTGAAATTAGGATGAGCCGCATCGGTGACAGTACGAAGAATTTACAGCAGCGAACCAATGAGGCTAATTCCTGGGGAGCCGATTATTATTTATCCATTCATTGCAATGCTTTCAATGGATCTGCTCAAGGGTATGAAGACTTTATCCACAATAGCTTATCTGACTCCTCACAAACTGCTAACTATCAGGACACATTACATGCTGAAATTACCAAAGTAAACCAGCTTAGAAACCGCGGGCATAAAAAGGCAAATTTCCATGTATTACGTGAATCATCCATGGCTGCTTTTTTGTCAGAGAATGGATTTATCGATAACGCTAATGATGCAGCACTCATGAAAAGTTCCACATGGCGTCAGAGAGTAGCACAAGGTCATGCAAATGGACTAGCCAAAGCCTTTAATCTTCAGAGCAAGCAAAATGGCTCTGTAACACTTTATAAAATTATTGCCGGCTCCTTCAAATCAAAAGCTAACGCAGACAAACGAAGAGATTTCCTACATTCAAAGGGGATTGAATCTTTTGTTGATCAAGTGACTATTTCTGGTGAGCGGTGGTACCGCATACAAGCCGGCGCATTCTCTAACCGAACGAATGCAGACGTACGTTTGAATGAAGTGAAAAATGCGGGAATAGCTGATGCATATATTGTTAGCGGATAAAAGTATATGTGATTAATATACTTCTGATAAGGGAACTGCGAAATGTCAGGGTTAAGTTGATGAAGGAAACGAAAAAATTGATAGAGCGAGAGATAAAACGAATGACCAATCAACCTGTTCTGGCTGTACCACTTGATGCAGCCAGTTTTTTTATGGGTTAGTTTCTATCAGCCACCCATTTTGCAACCGAAATAAGATCTGGAAAGTACATATCTGCATCAACATGGTCTTCCTTTGGCTCTCCAACTAAAATCGTTCGTGTACCTGCTCCTCTCCCTGCTTCTATATCTGGCGCCCTATCACCTACCATATAGCTATTTGCAACATCAATATCATGCTTTTTTGCTAAATCCAAAATCATTTGTGGCTTTGGCTTACGACAGGCACATCCTGCTTTTGGGTTATGTGGACAATAGGCGATATCATCAATGTTAGCACCATATGCTGCTAAGTCCGCTTCCATTTTTTTATGTACAGCAGCTAAGGCATTCTCCTCCATAAATCCCAGCCCAATTCCACCTTGATTCGTGACTACAAAAACCTTAAATCCCTTTTCATTAAAAATTTTAATCGCTTGTCCAACACCATCAAGCAAATAAAAATCTCCTGGCTTATTTACAAATTTCACCCGATGACTTAACACTTCATTAATGACACCATCGCGGTCTAGAAACATTGCTTTTTTCATAACATCACCTTTTCTAAGGATAAGATAATTATAGTTTTAGAATAAAGGGTGGATTTATTCGTTTTCATTATCATCTGAAAGAATCCATCCCAGTAGTATGGCACGGTTTAAATGGTTATTACTTCTGTATATCCATAATTTACGCATCTTCCACAAACCTTGCTACATTTTCTCCACATTTCTTACACTTTCCTTGGAGCAGAACACCGAATTCATCATTATACAGTGTAAAATTTGTAATAGTTGTTACACCGCAATTGGAACAGTACACATTATTAGTGAGCATTTCTTGTACATTTTTAGGAAGCTTAGACCATTCCTGAGCTGCCTTCATATCGATTACTGACATTATATCAGCCCCCCTACTTTATTTACCATTCTATTTTAGATACTATAAAGTAGATCGTACTTTTTCTAAACCAGTTATGTATAACAATATATAATGCTACACGTGGATAATATAACCTTGCAGGAAGTAAATTATTTAATGTTTTTTTAATTAATATTTTCCACTACATAAATAAGAATCATTTCAGCTCACTTTCCCCTTTATCATTTCTGTCTCTTCTAATAGATCCTTTACATAATAGCCTAGTTCAACAGGACTTAATATGTCTTTAATTCCTCTAATGGCTTGAATGGTGTAGTTATCTACTAATACCCCAAGTTCAAAAGAACCGTATTGTTCCTCCTTTTCGTGTACAGCCATTTCCGCTTCAATATAATTTATCGTATGCCGTAATACGCTTCTCATTACTCCACCCCTTTAAAAAAACTATATTTCATAATTTTGTTTAATGCTTGTTCTAATAAACATTACCTTTTTAGACCATTGTGATATTCGTACATTTATTAATTATAATTCGAATGGTATGATTAATATTATAGTACCATATTAATTATACTTAACTTCAAGAATGGAGGGATTATATGGTGAATAATGAGAAATTAAATCAAGAAGCCCTAAACAGTATAATAAATAACTTTAAAAATTTTTTCAGAGAAGAAATTGCTAAGAATCATGTGAAAAATACATCTAAGTTGGTTCAATTAAAAAAGTTTAATCAAAATCCTTTTCTCGATACATATAAAGCAAGATTTCTAACCGGTAATGACGATGCACTTAGCATTGCAAAAGCCTTGGTATATCCTAGGGTGCTGGGGTCTTCTATTAATACAAGCTTTGGTCAACAATTGCAAAAATACTGCAGTCAAATTTTGGAAGGCTTTGCATCAACTACGTCAGGTATTGATATTGAATTTATTGATAAATTAGATGGCAGGAGGAAATATTGCCAAATAAAAGCTGGGCCTAATACAATTAATCGTGATGACGTCACCACAATAAAAGATCATTTTTCTGGAGTCAAAAAATTGGCGAGGACAAACAACTTAAATATAGGCTTGAATGACTTAATCATAGTAGTATTCTATGGAAACCCTGAGGAATTAAGCGCTCATTACAAACAATTAAATAATGATTATCCTGTTATGATTGGTGAAGAATTCTGGTATCGATTAACAGGACATGAGAATTTTTACTTTATTCTAAGTGATGCTATGGGTGAAATAGCCCTTGAATATGATTCGTCCGATCTTGTTGAACAGGTCATCGCTGATTTAGCGAAGGATATTGAAAAAAACCTGAAATGAGGAATAACAGTTATAAAATGAAAGAAGGCTGATATGTTGCAGCCTTCTTATTTTCAATATCCAATTATAAGTTTAACTTATTTAGTGTGTAAACAATAGATAGCCCGATTGCTTTTGCCATATTTACAGGTACAGCATTTCCGATTTGTTTATATGCATTAGATGTAGAGCAGTCAAATACCCACTCATCAGGAAAACTTTGTATTCTTGCATATTCTCTTACTGTAAATGGCCTGGTTTCTTCCGGATGACATCTTTCGGTCTGTTTCTGAGCAGGAGAACAAGTTAAAGTTAAAGAAGGTTCATCCCAGGAGAGTCTTCTGGCCATTCCAGTTCTGCCTCCTCCTGAATAATAGCTTTTCCCCATATATGCTTTAGCAATATCATCAGGAAGATCCCTCCAATAGCCTCCAGCAGGTACAAGATCAAGTACATTCTTTTTAGTTTCAGGATATTTGGCACCATCTGAGGCAGGTACATCTTTAAGAATATCTTTTAAGGTAAGCTCAGAGCCATACGGTTTGGGAAACAAATACTCTAGAGCTTCATATTGATTTACTAGATCATTTCTAACTCCCACAATCACTATTCTTTCTCTTTTTTGCGCTACATCATAATCTAATGCACGAAGAATTTTCCACTTTACCGTATAACCAATATCAGCAAAAACATCCAGCATAGTTTTTAACGTGTTACCTCCATCATGATTAACTAACCCTCTCACATTTTCAGCTAAAAACATTTTGGGTTTAAGTTCATTTAAAACCTTTGCATAATGGTAAAACAGTGTACCTCTCGCATCTTGTAAGCCACCCTTTTTTCCGGCATAGCTAAAGGCCTGGCAGGGATAACCACCTGATAATAAGTCAAGTTCTCCTACAGGTGGAGCATCTATATAATTTTCTATTCCATTTTCAGTTACTTTTATAATGTCCTCTTCAACCACATTCCAATTAGGTCTATTTTTGCGAAGGGTTTGACAGGCATGCTTATCTACTTCAACATTCCCAACAGATTCGAATCCAGCATATTCTAAACCTAAACCAAGACCACCAGCTCCTGCAAACAACTCAAGAACTTTATATTCCTTATTCGCTTTCACATTTCTTACTTCAATGAAATTTATCTCGTCCATATTTTTATTATTATGCTTCGCTTTTTTATAGATGACGGTATCTGCAGCGTTCTTTTCTTCAATGCCCAGATCAAATTCCAATTGCTCTGTTATTTCTTCAAAGCCTACATCTAGCGTTTCACATAAATTCATAGCATTGGATTTAATCGGGCTAAAATTGGCTGACAACAACATGGAAAGTTGATTTTTACTTATCCCTAATTGTTCTGCCAACTCTTTTTGTGTATTTATCCCACGTTTTTTCATTTGTTCTCTTACTTTTTCTTTACTGATAGCATACATTACTAACCACCCCGATTGGCCAACTATTTTTTTAACTTTTATAAGGGTTATTGTAAACGTATGTTCTGTGTTAGTCAATTAATTAGGGTTTATTTCTCCATTTTTGATATCCTTTCTGAAAGTTACGTTACTCTTATAAATCCAGCAATTCCCTCATTTGACCTGTTACTTTCGAACTTGTAAGATAAGTAGTTTCATCCGTGATATACGCAAATGTACTTTTCTCACCTTCCTCACCCAGCCATAAATGGATTCCGTGGGTAGGAAGCTCGCCTTCAAGTATTTCGTATTCAACCATTACATCATAATCAGGTGCTGAAATATCAACATCTGATTTCTGCTCCACAGCAGTTTTTATTGCATTTTCAATAATGGAGATAGACTCTTTATCAGTAAATGACAGCAAAACATCCTGATTCATCTCTCCATGTCCATTTGACTTTGAAATAGTGACCGCAGTTACTTGTTCATCCAAGAGTACCATTGTTTCTCCACCTGGACTACAACCTGCCAATAAAGCGAAAATTAATAAGAATCCTACTCTCACTCTCTTTATATCCTTCAATTTTTAATACATAATCCCTTCCCTTGTATGAGTCTTCGCTAAAACGTTAGGATCTGGATCAAAATAATCTTCATTATAATGAAAGTGAAACTGACCATCCTGCACATAGCCTGCACCCCAGGTAGGATCCATCTCAAGCCACTCTCCATCAACTTTTACTTCCACCCACGCATGCCGCTCACCTGCATAGCCTTCCACATAATGTGATTCCATGCCAATCGCTCGAAGTAATGCTGTTGCCAAAAATGCATAATCCTGACAAATACCAATGCCGGATTCCAGTGTTGATAATGCACTGTCCCCAATATTGAAAATATCATTTTCTGCCTTTTCCACATCATAAGCAACATGCTCTGCGACGAATTGATAAATGGCTTTTGCCTTTTCACGTTCACTTTCCAGTCCAGCAGTGAGTTCTTCTGCCTTTTTAATGATTGACGGGTGATCGGATTCAATCCCTCGAGACGGTAATAAATCACGTTCATCTACAATCCCTTGTACCTGATGATTTACTTTTGCAACACCTTGATAATAAAACATCGATTGATCATGCTGCTCGAGATCAGGTACATTAATGATCACTTCATAATCGCCTGGTCCGAACCGAAAATATGCCGTTCCATCAAATTGATAGTCTTCCACAGGGATAAGATAGCCAGATTCCTCATCTTCCTCTAGGTGTTTTACAGTAACGATCACATAATCAATATCCGCCGCACCTGGAGCATCGGGATCTATTTCCCCTGCAACCTGATATTCCTGCTGTTCGAGTACAGCCTCTGTAATTTGGGTTGGCTCTTCAAGTGATACGCCACGGGTGATATATTCATTGTATTTTTCCATCTCAGCAAAAACGGTTGCTAGTTCGTTATCGGCGTAAAAGGAGGCTGACTCATAATAAAGATCCTCCGCTTCATTATATGTCTGAACACGAATCTGATGGACCCCCTCTCCAAAATATAATGGTACATCCCCAGAGAATTGATTATCCTCAATCGGAAACAGGATTTGTCTGTTTTCATTTTCCTTATCTACCTGAACGAGCACCATCTCTCCTGCATGATCTTCCGGAACAGTCCCTTCAATATGTACACCGGCTTCAGCGTCACTGATACCGGCAGTCGGACTCGTCAGCTGAATATTATTTTTCACTCCGTACTTTGTGTACTCGACTTCACGCTGCACATTCTGATCGTGATTGATGACATCAAAGGCGGCAGCTTTATAGTATTTTTCTTCTTCGCCAGCCTTGTTGCTTGGCACCCGCACACTTACCTGGTACGCACCTTCTCCATGATGTAGCTTGATTTGCTTGGAAAATTCCCCATTTTCCAATGGAATGTAATAATTAAAGTCATCCTGTTCGATCTCCTCCATGGGTTCATTAGGTGTGATAACAACCCAAATAAGGTTTTCATGGAAATTATCAGCATTCCCAATCGTTCCATTAAGTTCTACGATCGTATTGGCAGAGATCTCTTCTTGTTCAGGTGATATAAGGGAGAAGTCGATTTCTTCTGCATATGAACTTAATGGAATAGCTGCAGTTTCTACTGCTTCCGTATCCTCTGCTTCAACTTCTTTAGCTTCTTCTTGCTTTTCATCCTTTTTCGGTTTCGGTTCAGCACTTTCCTCCTCGGAACAGCCAACCACTGCAAGAAGGATAATCATCATAATAATTGCAAATACAATCCGTGTCTTTTTCACTGTATCACCCGATTCATGAATTTTTAGAAAACGTTACTTCTATCATACTATGAAAGTCAGGCTGGGGAAAATGAAAAAATGCTCAAAGTTACAATAACTTGAGCATTTTTAGAAATATTTTTCAGTAATTAATCCTTTGCAATCATATCACTAGTTATTTGCAGGTGTTCTACAAAAAAATAATATAAGCTTAACAGGGTTAACTACCTTGTAGAATTCTTAAACGAGGAGGTCATACAGTGGACAACACGAACGATTTGGTAAAAATTTAATGATACAAAGAAAAAGAACACATTTTTTGGAAGGAATCAACACCGCTAATATGTTGCATTTATCACAACTGTATTATACAACAGGGCTGGTTGTATATACTATAAAGTATACACTCAAAAAGCTCTTAAACGGTTTTTTGTGCGGTATTGAATCGTTAATCCACGTTTGCCGACGTGGGTTTTTCCTTATGTGAAAATTTCTAGCATAAATCATAAAAATGTATGAATCAATGTTAAACACGCTTCAACAACTTCTTCTGGTGCTTGTCCTTTTTTATCCAAATACCTTGCTTTTCTGTCAATGCTTTTTACTTGATCGGTTAAAATAACACCCTCAACAGCTAAACCATCTGGCAATTTAACTTCAAATGGATATCCTTTTCCTTTTCTTGTGATAGGACAAACAATGGTAAAAGTTGTTGTTTGATTAAAACTCTTAGGTGAAAGAACAATGGCAGGCCTAACACCTGACTGTTCATGACCTGCCTGTGGATCAAAGTCTAAATAAATTAAATCCCCTCTTTCTGTTATCATTAAATTAACTCATTCCCTTTTCTTCCAAAGTCGATATATTCATGTCTGTTTTCATCTGTGATCTGTGCCAGTAATTCTTCCAATGTCGGGTCTTTTTTGACTGGTTTCAATATAATTTGATTTTCGTTAACAGTAAATTCCATTTTGGAACCTTTTACAATACCGAATTTTTCTGCTACACTTTTCGGTATTGGAACCCCTAAGCTGTTACCCCATTTTTGAACGGTTGTAGACACTTCAAGCACTCCCTTTTTGTTATTATTATCCATTATAACATCACTCCTAAGTTTCGTATATATCTAATATATACGAAATCACCCGATATGATACTTTTCACGAGATAAACTCTGAAATACATATCGAATCTTCTATCATACTATGAAAGTCAGGCAGGGGAAAATGAAAAAATGCTCAAAGTTACAATAACTTGAGCATTTTTAGATATATTTTCCATAATTAATCTCTTGCAATCATATCCAACCACTTAATATCTGCTTCCAAATGAAGCAAAGCCCCTTCCACAAGCATCTTCATCGTTTTATTTCCGGATTGGTTCATCTGCTTTCTCAATTGGGTGAGATTCAAGACATCTTTCATCATTGTTTGCTTTTGAACCTGAATCATTCTCTGTTTGTCTTTATCACTACAGCGTGACTTTATAAAAAACTAGACAACCTCTCTCAGATGCGTTATACTTACAGTAGAGGA
>NZ_BAAKSZ010000012.1:0-111454 GCF_059698015.1 Oceanobacillus sp. NCCP-135
TCCTCTACTGTAAGTATAACGCATCTGAGAGAGGTTGTCTAGTTTTTTATAAAGTCACGCTGTAGTGTTAGAAAGTACAAGATTTTAGCTGATTATTCATCATTCGTCACAAAATGTTCATTTTTAAGTAACAAAATTACCCTATTTCGGAAGTGCCTCTTTCAATTCATCCGTAGAATTCTTCCACATATCTCCATTGAAATCGACAAGGAAATCCTTCAATAATTTTTTAGACTGCTCATCCATATGCTCGACAATAATTTTGCCTTTTAATGATTTTTCCATATGGGTCACATGCTCTGCCATGGATTTGTATGCACGTTTGATGGAGCGATCGACACGCAGCTCGCTTCCGGCTACCCCTGCATAATATGGCCCATTTTCACCACGTTCCACGTTTACCCATACGATCCAATATAACTTTCCATTTGGAACCTCATCTTTATTGGGCAAATATTTCACACGTCGCTCTATATCACTACGTGCATGCATTGCACCCATATCGACATATGCTGTGTTTTCATTTGGGTCAACAATCACGGGGGACATATTTTCTAAGCTGATGGTTCCTGCCCCATAACCGCCATGTCCGTCAGTAGAATCATCCTTAATTATTGTAAATGCATTACTTTTCTTTTTGTTTGAAGATTGTTCAGAACTCATCTTAGGAAACCCTCCTTCAATTTCTATCTTATTAATTATTGTAGCATAGGGGGTTACATTATTTAACTTATTCGATTTCACACTACTCTCTGAGCGACCTTTTACAATGATAATTTTTTGATAAAATCCCATGCATCAGAAACTTCACCCGGACTGTATTTTTGCTTAGGCTTGGTAATTTGTATTTTTTCTTCCACTTCATGTTTCGGTAAATCATCAAAATAAAGCATTGTCGAAACGAGCTCAAGAAATCTGGAGCTTCTTCCTTTAAGCGTGTCCACTTTATCTGTAAAATCAGGCAGTCCTGTTGAAAATTGATTTAAAAACGCTTCACCTGCTGAAGTAATTGTATAATGATATTGATAATAGTTGCTTTTCTCTTCTTTCACTTCATCAATAAATCCAAGATTACAAAGCTCTTCCACCCGCAATGTTAGTTCCTCTGAATAGGGACCGTAAAAATGAAATTGATATTTTTCCTCAAAGGGGATTTTATTTTTTTGCAGAATATAAATCATCTTTTGCAGCTTTTTACGTCCGGTAACTTCATTGGCCACTGAAAAAAACTGCATTAGCTTTGCATGATTATTCATCATTCTTGATCTCTCCTTGACCATATAATATAGCTTTAATTCTCTGTTTGATAGTTGCATCCTTGATCTCATTCAATGAATCGGCTGGAAAATATAACTTATGGTCTGTACGCTTTTTCCCGGAAATTGATTCTACAATATCCGAATGTCTGGATAGCTCCTTCAGCTCCTTATTTGGCATAAGTAAATGAATCGGCAAACGCTCTTCCTCCTCACCCGGTCGGTAAAAATCATACGGCAAATCGGACGAGGAATCCACAACAAGGTAATATTCCGGATCAATTTCTGCATCCTGAAATAATCGATTCAGCTCCATCCAATCATTCATTTGCAGATTTGGATTAAACTCCACGTATTTAAACAAACGGCGATTCATAAACCGTTCACATAAATCCCTTAAAATGTGGTCATCCTCTTCCTGCCACAGCTGAAAATAATAATGAACAATCGACTCATCTAGTTTTAAATATTCATCCAAAGCTACCTTCCCTTTGAAAAAGGAAATAAAATGTGTGGGCTCAAGTTTAAATGTAAACTCCTCTGTTTCATATAAAAATTTAGCACGATGCAGGATTTTCGAGAGAATGACTTCAGCACTTCTTGTAACAGGATGAAAATATACCTGCCAATACATTTGATAACGACTCATAATATAATCCTCGACTGCATGCATACCAGTGGATTTTATCACTACCTGATCCTCAATTGGCCGCATCACACGTAAAATTCTTTCCATATCAAAATGACCATAGCTTACCCCTGTAAAATAGGCATCGCGCTGCAGATAGTCCATCCGATCGGCATCAATTTGGCTTGAAATTAAACTAACAACTAATTTATCTTTATATGTTTTCGCAATCACATCAGCAACCTTCTGAGCAAAACCTGAAGCAACACGCTCCAATATTTTATTAATATATGTATCCCCTAATATAATTGCTTGAGTAAAATATTCATGATCCAGCTTAAACACCTTTTCAAAGGAATGGGAAAACGGCCCATGCCCCAGGTCATGCAGCAATGCCGAACATAAACATAAAAGCCGCTCATCGTTATTCCAGTGCGGACGATCCTGAAAATTGTAAATAATCCGGCGCACAATTTCATATACCCCTAGTGAGTGATTGAAACGACTATGCTCCGCTCCGTGAAAAGTATAATTTGTTGTCCCGAGCTGCTTGATTCTGCGCAGGCGCTGAAATTCCGGTGTGGCGATTAAATCCCAAATAACCTGATCCTTCACATGGACATATCTATGGACAGGATCTTTGAAAACCTTCTCCTCATTTAATTGTTCATCTTTATATGCCATCTATTTTCTCATCCCGTTTCTTTTCGGTGATTTTAGTTTATTATATAATAGATGGCAATAGGAAAACAGAGATACGAAGGAGTTTAATGATGAAAAGCTGGAAAGACATTATAAGTTATAAGACATTTCGATATATCGATCATTCAAATGAGCAAACGTTTGCCGGTGAAAATTACTCTGCCATAACGTCTTTTGCAATCGATGATGCGCTTGCTTTATCAGTAAGTGATGAGCACTCCCCGCCCGTCATTCGATTATGGGTACATCCAAAGACGATTGTACTCGGCATTCCAGATGCCAAGCTTCCTTATATTGAGGAAGGGGTTCAATTACTTTCTGCAAATGGCTATCATGTTGTTGTACGAAATTCTGGCGGACTTGCTGTTGCATTGGATCATGGTGTGTTAAATATTTCTCTGATTCTACCCGGTGTAAAACATATTTCCATCCATGATTGCTATGAGGCAATGGTTAGTTTTGTACAATATATGCTACAGGATTTAACAAATAACATTGAAGCTTTTGAGATTGTTGGATCCTACTGCCCCGGAGATTATGATTTAAGCATTGATGGAAAAAAATTCGCTGGCATCTCACAACGACGTATTAAAGATGGTGCGGCTATTCAAATCTATTTGGATGTGGAAGGGAATAGTTTTGTGCGTGCTGCTTTAATCAGAAGATTTTATGATATCAGTAAAAAAAATGAACCGACTAAATTTGATTATCCCACGGTTAATCCAGCTGTTATGGGATCCTTATCGGAATTGTTGGATATTAATATGACAGTGGAAGATATGAAAACCAGAGTTTATACTGCGCTGAATGATTTTAGTGATCAGGTAGTGGAGATTGATTTTTCGGCTATAGAGCTTGAAACATTTAGTAAACGTCTTGGGCAGATGAAGAAGCGGAATGAAGTGATTGCGGAAATGCAGTGATTTCTGAGTGAATGCTTGGTTGCTTGTATATTTTCGCTAAGTTTGTGCAGTGGGGAACTGGGCTGGTGATATTTTTTTCCGGGCGATATATTCGCTCTCTGGCTGATATATCTGTTCTCCGGCTGATATAATTGCTCTCCGGACGATAAATCTGTTCTCCGGCTGATATATCCAGCTCTCCAGCTGATATAATTTAAAAAAGCTCGCAACAGAGTAATCCACTCCATTCGCAAGCTCCCGATAAATCTATCACTCAGCCTGAGCCGCAGTTATCAACGCCAATTTATAAACATCATCCGCGCTGCACCCTCGTGATAGATCATTTACTGGTTTGTTCAATCCTTGCAGCACAGGGCCGATTGCTTCAAATCCGCCTAAACGCTGCGCAATTTTATAACCGATATTTCCAGCTTCCAAATTGGGGAAAATAAATACATTCGCGTCACCCTTAAGCACAGAATCTGGGGCCTTTGTCTCTGCAACACTTGGGACAAAGGCTGCATCAAATTGAAATTCCCCATCAATAACTAAGGATGGGTTTTTTTCTTTGGCAATTGCCAGTGCATCAACGACCTTGTCTGTTTCCTCTGATTTTGCAGATCCTTTCGTTGAAAAACTCAACATTGCAACACGTGGATCAACATCGAATAGTTCTGCTGTTATAGCACTCTCAACCGCAATCTCAGCAAGATCCTGGGCATCTGGTGAAATATTGATGGCACAATCGGCAAAAACATATTTTTCATCATCACGAACCATAACAAATACACCGGATGTTTTCTTGATTCCCTCTTTTGTTTTAATAATTTGCAAAGCAGGTCGTACTGTATCAGCAGTTGAGTGTGCTGCACCACTCACCAAACCATCTGCTTGGTTCATATAGACAAGCATTGTTCCAAAATAGTTTTCATCAAGCAATATTTTCATCGCATCCTCTTTCGTTGCCTTCCCTTTTCGACGTTCTACAAATGTTTCAACCATTAAGTTAAATTCCGGGAAATCGCTCGGATCCATTATTTTACAGGAAGAAACATCCACTCCAACTTCCTCCGCTTTCTGTTTAACACTTGCCTTTTCCCCTATTAGGATGGGTGTTATTATACCTGCCGCACCTAATTGGCTTGTCGCAGTTAATACACGTTCGTCCAACCCTTCCGGAAAAACAATTGATTTATTTTGGTTGATTATCTTTTCTTTTAATTGATCAAACAAGTTACTCATTTGCTAATGCCTCCTATTTCCAAAGTATCTCCACATTGACCTACTATTTCATAATAAATCATTTCTTGTCGCAATTAAACTAATCCCATTTAGTTATATGACCAATTTTGACAGGACGATGAACATTCCAGGAAGAGATCCATTTGATTAAATAGCTCACATGTGATTATCTTTCCCTAATTATGATAGACTAAAAACATACGCTAAATACTTTTCTGATTAGAAGGAGAGATAGATGATGGTTGAAGCAGTAGAAACCATGGATGGTTGGTATTCATTACATGATTTACGTACAATTGATTGGACGTCCTGGAAATTAGCTTCTGTTGAAGAACGTGAGGAAGCAATTGCCGGCTTTGAAAAATTACTTGGAAAATGGGATGCTGTTGAGGAAGAAAAGAATGGCAGTCATGTTCTTTATAATGTGGTTGGACAAAAAGCTGATTTAATCTTCATGTTTCTCCGTCCAACAATGGAAGAATTAAATGCTATCGAAACAGCATTAAATAAATCAAAATTAGGGGAATTTTTACTTCCTGCACATTCCTATGTATCTGTTGTTGAGCTTTCCAAATACCGTCCCGCAAAAGATGGGATTGATCCGGAAACTTTACCTGAAACACAAGCACGACTAAAACCAATTCTTCCAAAATGGGAGCATATTTGCTTCTACCCAATGGATCGACGTCGTGAGGGTGAAGAAAATTGGTACACACTAGAAAAGGATGTACGCGGGAAACTTCTTTATGAACACAGTAAAACCGGACGCAAATATGCTGGAAAAGTAAAACAAATTATTACAGGCTCAATTGGACTTGATGATTGGGAATGGGGCGTAACATTGTTTGCCCACGAACCCCTTGAGTTCAAGAAAATCGTTTATGAAATGCGCTTCGATGAAGTAAGCTCCCGCTATGGCGAATTTGGTGAATTTTTCGTTGGAAACCATTTGCCAAATGAAAGTGTAGCAGCATATTTGACAGTTTAAATAGATTTCCATCAGACCTTCTTGTTATTGGCAACGGGAGGTCTTTTTTAATGACATAGACAGCATAACAGGATTAATGTAAAAGGGCTAAATAGTCTCTATGTTCTGTAGCTTTTACGCATAAAACGACGTAGTGCTATTATGATTGTAATTATGTTTACACGGTACGTACTAATTCTTGGGTGCAGTAGGTACATATCGTAAAATGCGCAAGAACCTGTTCTGTGTTAAATTAGGACCAACCAAACCGAACTAGCTAATTAATTGTCATTCTTTCCGGGCTAATATCATACATATAATTAGTGAGCATTGCATCAAGATTTTCAGCAGAAATGAGGAATGTATATGGCTGTTGTAGCACATACAGAAAAAGATATTTCATTACTGGCAAGATTAATGCGTGCTGAAGCTGAGGGCGATGGAGAATTAGGCATGCTAATGGTTGGTAATACTGGTGTGAATCGAGTAATTGCAGATTGCCTGGATTTCACAGATATTCGAAATATTAATGATATGGTTTTTCAAAGCCCTGGAGGATTTGAGGCAACACAAAAAGGATATTTCTATCAACGAGCGCGGGAGATTGATAAACGATTAGCACGCAGAATTATTCAGGGTGAACGTCAGCACCCGGCTACCAATACTTTATGGTTCTTTATGCCAGCAGGAGCCTGTCCGGCGCAATGGTATAACCAGTGGAATGTGGGCAGATATAAATCCCATTGTTTTTATGCACCAACAGCTGCTGACTGCCCCGCAGTTTTTAGATAACTTTTCGTTACGTATTTAAATTACAAGGAGGTTTTTTAATGAGTGAAAAGCAAGAAAGTACAACAAATCAATTTGCAAATCCATACCAAGCTTATCCATACTACTATTACCCACAATCATCCCCAGCTTATTACCCAGTTTATAACACAAGACAGCAATTTCCGCCACAGACTCAGCAAAATCAACAAGCACCTGCAGCCAATAATCAAAGTATGCTTCCAATTCAGGAATCATACATCGAAAACATTTTACGTTTGAACAAAGGAAAGCAGGCTACTGTTTACATGACATTTGAAAATAACGACCAATGGAATGCACAAATCTTTAAAGGGGTGATTGAGGCTGCCGGAAGAGATCATATTATACTAAGTGATACCCAGACAGGCAAAAGATATTTACTATTAATGATCTACCTTGATTACATTACTTTTGATGAAGAAATTAATTATTCCTATCCATATGGTTCCAATACACAAATGTCGATGTATTCGCCAAGATAATTATTAGAAAACTTGGTTGTCACCAGCCTTTAGGTGACAGCCTTAGTTCAACGAAAAATACTTTTCGTCTGCGATGCGAATGCTACGAAGTATTACTTATGCACTTATGCAGTAAGAAAGTATTTTATACTTTCTTAACTGCCTAAAAGGATGACACATACTTCAGGCCGTGTCATCCTTTTCTCACATTATAGTCCAACAGCTAACGAAAAGAGGCGATCCTATGAAACACCCCTATGAAAAATTAATCCGAATGGAACTTTTAACAATTTTTTGTGTCCTTTTATTTGGTGTAATCGCTCTCCTTCAAGGCTATCTGTTATTAATTTTTCTGAGCCTTTATTTGCTGGCAATTGGGCTGTTGTGTAATGCTATGATTGAATGGTACTCACACCAATCAGCTAGCGCCGGAAAACAGGTAATCCGGGCAATTATGATCCTTCTTTTTACTACTTATCTGATGTTTCTGTAACGTATTATAAGTATTTTGCCACAGCAGTACCAAGTAGAACCCAGCCAATCAAAAATGCCACACCGCCAAGTGGTGTAATCATTGCAAACGTTTTGATAGCCGTCGTGGAATAAATATAGAGACTCCCTGAAAACAGAATAATTCCAATAAAGAACATCCAGCCCGCCCAGACAATACTGCCACCACTGACCTTCGCAATAAGCAATCCGGTTACAAGCAGTGCCATCGTGTGAAACATCTGATAGTTAACCGCTTTTTCCCATATGCCTAATGCTTTCTCCGATAGCTTTCCTTCCAATCCATGCGCACCAAACGCACCTAATGCAACTGCCAGAAATCCATTAATAACACCTAATAGTAAAAATAACTTCATTCTTTCCACCTCACCAGTTAAAAGTCAAAAAGTGAATCACCATTTGCTTCATCGTGATTAATAATTGATTTATTATCTTTATTTTGTTTTTGTTTTCCCGGACTTGACTGTGCCCCGGTCATTGCCTTCATTTCTTCAGCTGAAATTTCATTCGCATCAACCGCAGACCCATCTAAAAATAAATCACATAATAAACGCACATGCTCAATATGTTTTATCATTTTCGTTTGATCCGTTGATTTCGCTTTTGCCTGATTTAGCTCACTGATCATTTTTTGTATGATCGTATCATTTGCCACCGCCACCTGCGAACACTCCTTATAGCATTTTAAAGCAATTTTAGTATACCATTAGTTTTGCCTGTTAAAAATTAAAAAAGCCCAAGGCTAGCACTACCATTCTGCAAAAGGAGTGCCGGTCTTGTGAGGCATTGCTCACTACCTAAGTTTTCTCCGAAATAATAAACGTTGCTCTCGCCAGGCTTGTCGCATTTCTGGCGTCTTTAGGTGTTCGAAAACTCATAACCATAATCGTACATGCTGATGTGATTGACTCAACGAAAATGACAGTTGTGATTAACACAAGACATTTTCGATCATTATAGTGTTGTCTAGCCAAAACATCCCGGCGAATAATACCCCGAATGTAGTCACCCATAAAAATCTATATATATTGCGTATCCAAAACAGAAAACCAATCACAAGCACGCTTGTCAGTATAATCAAAATCACAGTGTAGTTTTCTTTATATATGAAGTACAAAAACAACCATGCGATAACACTCGCAAAAGGATACCCCGCAGCACTAGTAAGCAGGCGACCGAGCCAGTAGTCCAAATCTTTTAAATTTGGGTACGGTAAATAATATAACTTTCTTTTTTAAGTATAATTAATCTTATTAAATTTACGATTAATATAATATTTTTACACAACGCTCCAACCTTTATGCAAAAATAATAAAAAAGTATTACATGTTGTGTTTAATAAATATGTTACATAACACGTAATACTAAATGGTATTTCTATTATATTTTATTTATCTTTAACTCTTATACTTAAAAGAAATAGTGACAAATAACATGATTCATGGAACAAACTTATGATTATGTTACAAAGTTCCAAAAGCTAGGAGGTTCGTTAAATTCAACCGTATATAATTTCTCGATTAACTTTAATTTAATTTCCTGCTCTAAATCTTCTCTTTCCTGAAATGAGGTATTCGCTAAACTTTTCTTTATTTTCCAGTTGAATTCATCAATGATTTCCAATAACTCTGAATTCTCTTGTTTTGGCGGTTTAGTCATCTTGCTCAACCCCTGTACAGTATTTATAAATCTTTCTCAGCGCTTTTCTGTGGTGGTTGGATGTGTTCTGGGGGGATAATTTTAGTATTTCGGCAACTTCCTTTAATGGACGATTTTCCAGATAGAGCATTTCGAGTATCCTCAGCTGCTTCGAATTTAATTTCTTTAATGCTTCGGCCAGCTTTTCATCCTCTATATGGTCTAATAAACTGCTACCAAATGTCATAGGTGGACTTTGTTCATCGATGATTAAGTCTTTGGGCAACGCCGTGTTATCCTCTGACAGAGGTTTGTCCAGAACCAACAAATTCCTCTGGTCATCCCTTCTTTTTCTCTTATCGTAATCAATACTAAAAAAGTGAATCAAATTACTGATATATTTGATTTTCTTGACCTTCATATAATGGGCTTGAAACGAACGATCCACTTTTTCCATATTCGTTAGCGTAGGTTCCAAAAACGCTTGTAACACCAGTTGGTAGTTTTCACTGTTCTTTAAAAAACTCTTTATTATTGGGTTCTCTAAGTTTTGTTGATTCCTGCGGAAAAAGTCGTCTATCAACTTTTTCTCTTGCTCTTTATGCATGTATGAATCACCCCTTCGATTTTTTGATCTTTTTGACTTTTTTTACCACATATATTAAAGAGACGCTTCCCTTCTATTATAAACCAAAAGAACCTATGTTCCACATGTATTTTCAAAATCAGTCCATTAGTCCCGCATTATGTAAAAAAACCACCCACTTCCATAGAGTAGATGGTTTTTCTATCAGTTATTTACTAACTCAGCTATTCTTTCAGGATGATACCCAATAATCTCTTTTTCTTTCTTGATATTCTCGTCTCGAAAGATAGTAAATGGAATGGCGTTTACATTATATTCCGCAAGTTCCTTCCTCACATCCGCATCGTTTACATCCTTATTGATGTAAGGATAATTGTTATCATTCAACCACTTTTTCAAATTAACGCAATGATGACATGTATCGCTAGAATATACCGTTAGTTTATAGCTTATACATTTCCCTTTAAAAAAAGAGAGGGAGGTATTCCGAAAATACACCACATCAAAAAATTAATCGTATGGTTTATTTTTACGAGGCGTCATCACTTTACTGATTATATACGACACAGCATGGTGATATAGCCAAGCGGTAAGGCGAAGGTCTGCAAAACCTTTATCCTCGGTTCGAATCCGGGTATCACCTTAAAAATAATATAGAGAATGGAGAGGAGACCGAATGACTTCTGAAACGATACCGATTTGGATCTCATTAGTAGGGAACTTTGGATTCCCAATCGCCATAACCATTTACCTGTTCGTTCGATTTGAACGCAAATTAGATGATTTAGAAGCTGTCATCCAGCATCTATCCGATGTCATTAAAGCGACTGATAAAAATAAATGAGGGGAGCGATAACTATCAAAATAGAGGATATTATGACTTGTTACTGTAAAGCCAGAGAAACCCAAGCATTTTATACGAACTGTCTTACGGACCAGGACCTAACAGATAAAGAGAAAGAATTGTTATACAAACTCATCCAACATGCGAGTTATTCATCTTGTCTGGTGAAAGAATATTGCGAGGTAAAGGCGAAAGAATAACGCCTGGAGAGCCCCAACACACCGAGGTTCTTTTTTTTGTATTAAACGGTTAATAAAAATATAAATTTTTCTCTTTAAGGTGTAACAGGTAAACGCATTTACCTGAAATCATAGCAGGAGGATGATAATATGAGCGAAGCACAAGAATTTCAAAACATGAAAGCGGAAAGTGTGCAGCTGAAAGACCTTCATTGGCTTTCACAGGAAGAAAAAGAAGTAGTCAAAACCACCTTGAAATACCTTAATCTGGAAATCGCTCTAAACACGGAAAGTAAGGCATCAAAGTAAGGCATCGAATACCATCAACATGATTAATCAGACTACAGACGAAGAAGAACCTGCAACGATTACGCTGCAAAATATCCAATTCGATGAAAAAACGCGTTTAGAAGTTATTTCTACGCCTGGTGATCTATCCCTATTTGGTGTAAAGGTCTTTCATTTGGAGGAAGCTGAACCAGGAGAATCCACGCTTCGATTTGTCTCCAATTTAGGAGGCGAAATCATTGCCGATACGAAAGAAGTCTATCAGAATGATGCATTGGATAACCCGGAGCTGATGGAGATTTACAATGATTTATTCAATGTGGAGGAGGACGATGGTAGTATTTCCACTAACGCTTGGTACAGTGGTCTTCCTTGTGTCGGCAGTGGTTGTTGTATCATCAAAGAGCCTCTATACCCTGGTGCATCTCCAACCATCCCAATCATTTATAAATGGTGTGGATCAGGTTGTGGTAGCGGAACGCCGGTCAATAGCGTAGACACTTGCTGCCGAACTCATGATTATTGCTATCAGAGTTTCAGAAGTTACCCGGATCGCTGTTCTTGCGACAGAAATCTAATTAATTGTGTATCCGGAACAGGTTATCGTGCCGCCAGTCTGATTTCTACGGCATTCAGACTTAAAATGGCATACCAAGGATGCTAACTCCACAAAGAACTTCTTCTGTAATAGAAGAAGTTCTTTGTGCTCAACGAAAAACGATACCCCGTACCGCAACTATTATGGCTCCCTAAAACCAAACATACCGATAAATGCAAAAGCTGCGTTGACGACCAAAAAGATAACACAAAAGATAACTATTAGTGTACGGTGCTTACTTCTTGACAGCCATGCAAACACTAAACTTATCAGACCGTAAATAACGGGAAGCAGCAACCCGACAAGCCCCTTTTGGCCAAAGGTAAATAAGAGATACGATTCATAACTAAATTGAATCATAATTGGCGGCAGTATACTTAATATCAAAAAAATTAAAGAAATGCTCAAATAAAGAACCCGCATCACATCACCTATTCCTTTTATCGTGACTTTCATCCAATATATCATAACCCCGTAGATCCGGTAATACATTATGACATTTCCACTATAATATTCGCAGCATGTAGCTGTCCACCCTAAAAACAAAAAAGACCCCTCTTTTAAAGGAATACGTATCGATTCCAATGAAAAGAAGGGTCTAATTAATTCATTTCGCGTTAGAATGAGCAACCGCATCGCTTAAACATGTCGGCTCCTGTAATTGGATAGTGTTCAAATTCTGCAGGACAACCTTGAACGTAACAACAATTTGGGTGCTTGTGACAATAAGGAATCGCCATTGGTTGCACTTTGATGTCCTCTTGTGGCTTATTTGCATCCTTCATTTCTCTCACCCCCATCCTTTCTAAGAGTCACAAACCTGGTATTTCATTAGATAAAGAGATAGTTGAGCGGGAAAATAAACCACATCTTCAAACGGGGCGTGCAATTTAATTAAAATTTTATATATCCGGTGACTGATGAATCAACCACTCTATCGAAACGAGTTCCACCTAAACATGACTAAACTCTCATCCAGACGAGCACTATAGTAGAATAGGTAATACATTGGATGCGTAGAATTTGTCGTAAAGGGGCTTATATCATGGAAAATGGTTTTCATCTGAATCACTATCTCTAAGCATTGAAAAAAGAAGGAAAAAGCAGGGGTCGTTAAAGCAATACGCATCAGACCTCAAGCAATTCATTTCGTGGATGGACGACACCATCAAAAAAGACCTTTTACACATCAATACTACTCATGTGACCGCTTATATTGACCGCCTGACGGAAAAGCAACTTATCGACACGAAGCATACAGGAAATGATTAAAGATGAGGTGAAGCTGGCAGGTCTTCGTAAACTTTCTGCAAAGCATTTACGAAACAGCTGCATTCTGGATCACGTCAAAAGTGGTCAGAATGACAAAGAAATGCAACGGTATTTTCATTTAACACATCCGTTTTCGTTGCATCGTTACAAAGATTTCATTAAACAAGAACGGGGAAAGTATGTATTTAAACACGACTTAATAAAAAAACACAGCCAAATCTGACTGTGTTTTTTGGAATTCGCCCTGTATTCCAACGCTTATTCGGAAAACCCTACTTTATCTCTATTACAATTTTCTGTTGTTTATACAGGGCATTCGTAGTATTCTGTAAGGGAATACACTACAAATTAACGGGGTGGAGATTTAATGAAAAACAACTATAATATTTATAATATTGTCGTGCATGTTGTCAATTTAATCCTATTGGGAGCTATCGGTTTTCTCGCGTTTTTCTCTATGGTGAATATTAGCCCAAACAAAAACTTCACCTCTGGCATGATAGCATTCGTTACTCTTGCTATCCTAACCGTAATGTGGGCAATCAATTACTGGTTCCAAGTCAGGAAAAGAAAATGGTTTCTACCAATAGCCGGAACTGTCCTGTTCGTCGCCATCACTTTGCTTATCCTGGATGTGGGCATACCATTCTTTTACGACGTTTTTATCAGATAAGCCCGCAACCATCCCAAAGAGCTTTAAGTCGGATTCCAGCGCGTATCGTACCATCACCTGGTGCCTTTAAATTCTTCGTACAACTCATGAAATTTTTATGAGCGTCACATGTGGATAGGCGCGGCGGTGGACCTTGGAGTTCCCTGTCATGACCTCGGCAACAACGGTCAAATACATTGATTGGGGACCCTCCACCCGCATTATTATAAGTGCCGCATGAATACCCGCAATGCTCATAGCGCTGACTCTCAAAGTAGCAGCAGGAACCAGATGTCACACAGCTGGCTGGATCATACATAATTTCAGCTAAAATTTCTTCGTGTTCCCCCGCTACTTCTGGAGTTTTTACATAATCCTTATAGACATCTTGTACTTCTTCTACGGGTTGTTCTGAATTAAGTTCTCCATTCACATATTCCTTAACAACAACATTATCATCGTTTTGCACCCAGACTTGTACTACTTCTGCTGTGTCTGTTTGATTTTCCAACTTCGCTTCATATTGTTTTAAGATTACTTGGGCTTTGCTACCAAAGCTCATTAGCTTATTGGTTTCGATTACGGTACCCTTGATTTCTTCATCTGTATGCGTAACCTTCACGATATCTGTCTTTTCCGGTTCGCCCAGATTTAATTCGTTTAAAACGTCTGTAAAAGCAGCTTGCGTAAAAATAGCTTCACATTGTTCTTTCTCGTAACTTGGGATAAAACGAGAAAATTTATTCATTCCAATCACCTCTATTATTATTTTTTACTGATTTTGAGATTTATAATTCATGAGAGCTGTTTTTACTCTCTCATTGAAGCCTGCATATGGCTTATTGTGTATCAATGTTAACGGAACCCTTGTCCTTTCAATTCCATCAACTCATCGAAATACTCAAGGTTAGAGACATCCTTCTCGGTGTAATCAATTTGGTTCTTTTTCAGAAAATCCTTCAACTGGCCGCAATACCCACAATGCGCTTCAACATACACGGTCACGTCATTCATTTCTTTTCCACCTCCCTCATAATTAAAAAGAGCCGTGTGACCCGATATAATCAAAACGAATGTAACAATTTTTACAGCAAGCACCTAGATTAATAGAATACCGGCACATCTTATGTAAAATGCGCCGGTTAGTTGGCTTGGGGTTATCTTAGTTATGGATGACCCCAACACCGATAACTTGGACATCGTCCGTTGATTTCTCAAATCGGAGTCGGTAAGCGGTCCCAGCCATACCAGTCCACTTTACCTCTTTCAATCCATTCCTTGGAAATGAGGCTGTTTTTACGGTAAACCACATACGCTGAACTTGCGCCTGTAATTGAACGACGAAGGTATCTGAACGACCACCTGAATCCATTTCTTGTGAACTCAGCCTTAATGTAATGGTCTGGTCGTGACCCTTGTCATTTAACGTCCTACTCTTTCCCACTAGCGTGTGCTTGAAATCATAAATAAGATTATAGTGTGCCATATTCATTCTCCTTTCTCTCATTATTTTGTTGCATTATAAAAAGAGAAATAGATACGTTAAAATCAAACGCTAATCCAATTTTTTTTGTATTTGGAATAAACGATACTTCTGAAAGGATGGTTCGAAACAAAGAAAAGCCCTGATAGAACAGGGTTTTAGTGATAAATGGGAAGGTAGTTTATGGGTATTTGTGGTATAATAGAGTCAGATATTCATTCGAGTTTCATCTTTTGATGTCGGATAGGGTGGTTGGTGTTATGTCTAAAATAGTTGATAGATTTTCAATACTTGCATCGATATTATATTCATCCGTCATATCTCGCATGGTCTCTATGCTAAATGCATTTTTCATGATAACCATCATTAATTTAATATCCGGTTCGTACGTGGTATAACTTTGATGTCTTGGATCTTTTACTTGTATTAATTTCTTGTTTAAGTCTTTGTAAAAATGATTTTTTACTTTTAGAAACTAGAAATAATATTTTTGGTCTTTTTCCTGTTCTTTTTTCTTTTCTAGTCACCAAATGAAACTCCCCCTAAAATATGTTATATTATCCCATATTTAACATATCTTAGGGGGATTAATATTTGAAATTAGCACGAAGAATTTTTACTCCTCAGAGCTGGTCCAAGGCTACACCAGGACTTTATACTACAACCTTATGTTCTAATATTAGCTCTTCTCCCCAAAAGCCCGATAATTAAAGTTACTACAAATGCACCAATGACTGCAGGCAGTACATAATAGTCACCTACTGTAGGGCCAAGCTCCCGTATCAGTATATCACCGATCCATGCTCCTAATAAACCAGCTATAATGGCGCCAAACCAGCCACCTGCGATTTTAAAGCCAAATAGTGCTGCGACAATTAACCCGACTATGATTGCCACAATTATATACAGTAAAAACTGCATCATATGCGCTTCCTCCCTCTACACATTAGAATACTCGCAGATCTCCCCTGAGCTTTCCGCCTCATAGCGTTCATACATCCATTGCAAAAATTCCACTTCATTTTTGTGCAATTGTCTGCCAAGCTTTTTTTCTGTCTCTTTACATATCTGCAATAAGCTCTTCATAACGCCAAGATACCCCCTAAACGTGTATTCCTCGAGTTTTATGTTTCTATTGTAACGTGGTTTGTCCAGAGAATCAATAAAAATGTTGTAAATAACCAGAATTTACAGAAAACTACTTTTCCTGACAATGGTTTCCTATTTATTACGACATTATTTAATATTATTTTGTACTAAAAAGCATTATATTGAGCCTAAAATAATTAGTGAAACGATTCCTGCAGCAGTCGGCATTTCACAAAATATAATTACATAATATTATCAATCATTCTGTCAAAATAGATACGGAAGATAGACCAACAAAATAATAAACACCCAGATTACATCAACAAAATGCCAGTAGCAGGAAAATATCTTGTGTTTTTCGCTAAATAAGGACATGGGTATTTTTCTCATGTAATGGATGAACAACACAATCATCCAACCGATCCCAAAGGCGACATGGGCTGCGTGGAGTCCAACCAACACATAAAAGGAAGACATAAAAACATTTACGCTAATTCCGTAACCATCACTGACTAATGTATAAAACTCATGAATTTCCAAGCCAAGAAAAATCATGGCAAATAATAGAGTTATTGCAAACCAAGTGATAAATTTCCTTTGATTATTTTTTGCCAAACCCTTTTCAGCAGCTATTAATGTTCCACTGCTCGACAACAGAAAGAAGGAGGATAAAATTACACTGACAGCTTTGAAAACTTCTGTTGGATGTGGTCCCTGTTCGGCTGGTGTAAATATCAAATAGGTAGCAAACAATACGGTAAACATGATTGCCTCAGCGCCCAAATAAATCAAGAAGCCAATTTGTTTATCCTTAAACAAAGCTGATTCATAGTCATTCATGAGAATCCCCCTTCCCATACACATGCTCACGTTCATCCGTAAACGAACGAACAATGAATAGACTTAAGATTCCTATTCCACCCATAATAGCCAGCCGGTACAAGGAAAAAGTTAATCCAAGACTTAGTATAAATACAGCCATAGCCATCGAAATCGGGATAAAGGATTCTGTTTCGATTGGAGCAGGACGTGTATTTGTCGTTGTGCGCAAGGATCTATTTTCCAACTTTGTATACCATAGTGGATCCATTTCCTTAACGATTGGCATTGGATCAAATGTCTGGACAGGTGCAGGTGACGGCACATACCATTCCAACGTTCTACCATCCCATGGGTCATTGCCCACTTTTTCACCGTTTGTATGTGTCTTATATACATTCCATACAAGAAATAACATGCTGATCCCCATTAGAAATGCACCAATTGTACTTGTGAAATTCAGAAGGAAAATTCCATCTGCCTCTGTATACGTATATACACGGCGTGGCATACCTTCAAGACCTGTTATATGCATAGGGAAAAATGTTAAATGAAACCCAATAAGAAATGTCCAAAAATGCCATCTTCCCAATTTTTCACCCAATACAAATCCGGTAATTTTTGGATACCAATAATAAAGCCCTGCAAAAATCCCAAAAATCGTTGAGGCAATAATGACATAATGAAAATGTGCTACAACAAAGTGTGTATCATGAAATTGAAAGTTTGCAGCAGAGACGGAAAGCATAACTCCCGTAACTCCTCCCATGACAAAGGAAGGAATAAATCCTAATGCAAATAACATTGGTGTCGTAAACCGAACCACCCCGCCCCGGATTGTAAATAACCAGTTAAAGACTTTTATCCCTGTCGGTACAGCAATAGCCATCGTTGTTATCGCAAAAAAGGTATTTGCCATTGGGCCTAGTCCAACCGTAAACATATGATGTGCCCAGACCATAAATCCTAAAAAGCCAATTAATGCGATGGATATTACCATAATGGGATAACCAAAAATGACTTTTTTCGAAAAGGTTGAAATAATATCGGAAAAAATCCCAAATGCCGGCAATGCCAGAATATAAACTTCCGGATGGCCAAAAATCCAAAATAAATGCTGCCAAAATACAGGATTCCCTTCACTTCCGGAGAAAAATCCTGTTCCAAATTGTCGATCAAACATAAGTAAGTAAAGAGCAATTGCCAGTACGGTGAATGCGATTAATATGAGAAATGAAGTAATCAGAGTTGCCCACGTAAAAAGAGGCATTCTTGTCATCTTCATTCCCGGTGCACGATGCCTAATAATCGTCACAATCAGGTTAAGTGCTGTGAAGATTGTACCAAGTCCCGCTATTTGCAAGCCAAATACATAGAAATCTGTTCCAGGCCCAGGGGTAAACTGTTCTGTTGATAATGGGGCATAGCCTGTCCATCCTACCTCTGGTGTCATATTAATAAAGAATGAGACATTTAAGAAGACAGATCCTGCAAAGAACAGCCAGAACCCAACCGCATTTAAAAGTGGAAATGCCAGATCCCTTGCACCAATTTGCAATGGAACAACAACATTCATCAATCCAAGCAATAAAGGCATTGCCACAAAAAATATCATTAATGTGCCATGTGTTGTAAATACCTCATTATACTTTTCACCCTGAAACACCCAAAAGTCGTTATTGGGAAATGCCAGCTGCGCCCGAATAAACAGTGCATCCACCCCGGCTCTAAAAAAGTAAACAATCCCAAATAAAATATATAATGTTCCTATTTTCCGATGATTTGTCGTTTTAACATAATCAAAAATGAGTCCAACTATTTTCTTTTTAAGTATAAATAAACCAATTGGAATTGCCAAAAGTATTGTGAAAACCCATGCAGCTATAACATCTGTTGGTACAAATAGTGTATCTCCAAACAATGGTATATCCATTTTTAGCTCACCTCTTCTTCACAAATAGACAGTCTATTCTTCATTCACATACCGTTCATAGTCCTCCATTGATACCACATTTGCTGTAAAAGTCATCTTGGCATGCTGCACTCCACAATACTCCGCACATTTACCTTGATAGGTGCCTATTTCCGGATTTTCAATAATATAAACGAGTTCTTTCTCAGGCAACACATCCACTTTACCACCTAATTGAGGCACCCAGAATGAGTGAATCACATCCTTGGAGGTGAAGTGCAGGATAATCGACTCCCCTTCAGGAATAACCAAATCATTTTGCACTTCCTTGCCAGTTTCATGTTCAAAGTTCCAGGTAAATTGCTGTGCAGTCACGTAAATATGTGTACCTTCATTTTCATGATCGGTCTGGTCACCTGCTACCGGCGATTGTTCATATGTAATCGCAATTGTTGGGACCGCTAAAACAGCCAATAGCAGAATTGGGAGAATGATCCACGTGGCTTCCAGTTTTTTATTACCCTTCACATCCTTTGGCATTAAATCCTTTTTATTTTCTGTATAACGGTATTTATATACAAATCGCACAAATAAAATAAAGACCGTTAATACAACGATCATCATAAGCAAAAAACTAAAAACTATTAAAAAAGCCTGGTCATTGGCTGTTTCACTTTGTGGTTCCAAAACCGCTATATTGCATCCGGTTAAAAATAATAGACTCGGTAGTTATGCTAATTTTTTCATCGCTGATCTCAAACCTTTTTATATTATAGTTGCTTAGCACTTTCCCTAATGAAGTTACCTATAAACACTTCTTGAGCTCACTTTATGATGGTTCCCCATCAATACTTCTGTGCTCCGGGTGATATACGCTCGCTCCGGGCGATATTTCTCAATCTCACGGCGATATCTCTCGATCTCCCAGCGATATTTCCGCTCTCACGGCGATATCCTCGATCTCCCGGCGATATCCCCGCTCTTCACGGCGATATACGCTCGATCCAGGCGATATTCCCCGCTCTCCGGACGATATACGCTCGCTTCCCAGACAAAAAATGAACCCTTTTACAGGTTCACTTTTTTTCAATGTATTATTCTTTTTCATTTAATTTTTCTTCCAGTTCTGTTATACGTGCTCTGAGTTCATTAATGTCTTCTTTTGTTGCAAGGCCTAAGTCTTTTGCCATTTTCTGTGTTTGTTCGAATTGCTTTGTATTCCATTCGTCCTTTTTCATTTCGCCTTTTTCAACAAATTTTTGCATGACAGATCGTGCCTGATCCTGGGTTAGTTCATTTTTTTCAACTAATTCCTGCAGTTTTTGATCAAATTTTTCCTTGCTGCTTACTGCTGCTCCAAGTCCTAGCAAGAATCCTTTTTTGAGAATTTCATTCATCTCCAACACCCCCTCACATTCTGAGCTTAATCATTCGAAAATGCTTAAACAGAATAATACTTATTATAACAATAAATATGACTGTTAGTACGGACGCAATTATTATCATACCAGGCAGACTAAAAAGAAAACCATAACTCACTGCTGCAATCCCTAATACTATCATAATAAATGAAATCACCTCAAGGAGTAAATAAAAGTGATGCTTCATTTGTATCTGCTGTTTTTCTTTCTCCCATTGTCTATCCTTTTCCCCACGCTCCAGCCAATTTAACATCGCCCGTGGAAATGATAAAAGAGGTTCTACCGTTTCTTTTGCATATTGCTTATAAAATATTTCCACTAAATTTTTACTGCCAAACCATTTCTTCACTTTTGGCTTGGCCCATGCTTCCATATCGAAATCAGGATATATTGCAAATAATATCCCTATTACAATCGATATCGCTCTACCTAGATAAGCATAATCTGCAGGCAATTGAATTGGCTGATCTTTTATGAGATCAATTATTTCTTCTTTAATTTGATCCAATATTTGAGCATCCATATGGTTAAATGACCCATTCTGATACATTTCCAACGTTTGCTTGATTGTTTTTTTCAGTTTCTTTTTATTTGCATTTGGTAGGATAAAATTCATTTCATTCAGCGCTTCAAATACGATATCATAATTGTCGATAATTAACCCTTGGACAAGCAGTTTAAAATAATACGTATCCTGTTTGGTTATCTCTCCAACCATACCAAAATCAATGATCCCAATCGTGCCATCCTTTTTAATTAAAACATTTCCCGCATGAGGGTCTGCATGGAATTTACCGACATTTAAAAACTGATCCAGATAAAAATCAAACAAACATTTTGCTGTTTGCTGCACATCTATATCATGTTTATTCATAAATGCAAGATCCGTAATTTTCTTTCCAGCTATCCACTCCATCACAAGTACCCTTTTCGTACATAACTCATTACAATAAAACGGAATATGTATGGATTTATTATCTTTATAACGTTCTTTGAAATATTCCCCGAAGCTTAATTCCTTTTCAAAGTCCAGTTCCCTGTCCATTACATAAATAAGTTCACGGTATAGTGCCTTCAAATCTGCCTTTTTACCGAATGACGTAAAAACAGATAAAATCCAGAAAACAATATTTAATGCTCTAAAATCCTTATGAAAAATCTCTTGAATCCGGTAGCGCTGTACTTTTATCGCTACCTGTGTTCCATCCTTTAATATCGCCCGGTACACCTCACCAATCGAAGCAGAGGCAATGGATGACTTTTCTATTTCCATTATATGCTCATCAATTTCCGTTCCCCATTCCTTTTCCAGTAGAAAATTGGCATAACTGAATTCCATTGGCGGTACACGATCCACTAATCCAGTAAGCTCCTTGATAAACACATCAGGCATAAAATCAGTTCTTGTACTCAGAAACTGTCCTACCTTAATTAAAACGCCACCTAGTCTAACAGCTTTTATTCGATATTCCTTCGCCAGTTTCACTAATAGTTTATCCCATTTTTTCTTTGTTCGTTCATCCCAGGTTCGATGAAGAAAATGAAATAAAGATATTTGGAAGATAAACTTCACCGCCAGCCAAACAATAACGGTGCAACGATAAATCAGACTATATTTTAAAGAATTCTTCACCAATAACACCTCATCATACTTTACCCTATCATAAATTTATTATAACACTTTATCATTTCCGTAAAATAATATACATCTTTCTATTCTTCCATTATAATAGGAAAAAACAGCATCTAAGGAGGTACCTATGAAACATAATTATTCTATAGCTGATCATATAAAATTCATCATCCCATCATTACTTGGAATATTTTTATTCATGTCACCAGTGAAAACAGATGATGGATTCACCATTCCGATCGCTCTTTTAGCGAACTGGGTTCAGGAAATACTCGCAAATCAGCTATCAGCCATCATGACATTTATTATTTTTATTACAGCTGTTTTTACTATAATGGCCAAGGTCATAGGGAATAATGCTTTTGCACAAACTCCTTTTTTTCAAAAACTCTTCTACACCAGTGGATTTTGGACGGTAACGAGAGCTATTGCAGCCGTTTTTGCGATTATGATCTATTTCGAATTAGGTCCTGAAGCAATTCATGGAGAGTTAACCGGGCAAACGCTTATGGGTCTATTGCATGTATTGTTTTCTGTCTTTTTATTCGCCGGGCTATTTTTGCCATTGTTAATGAACTTTGGTTTACTTGAGCTATTTGGTACATTAATGACAAAAATTATGCGGCCGTTATTCAAACTGCCTGGACGTTCATCAATTGATGCTTTAGCATCCTGGATTGGTGATGGAACAATTGGCGTGCTTTTAACAAGTAAACAATATGAGGATGGCTATTATACAAAAAGGGAAGCAGCTGTTATTGGGACGACATTCTCGATCGTTTCGATTACGTTTACGTTAGTTGTTATTACTGAGGTTGGCCTTGAGCATATGTTTGTTCCTTTTTATGCTACCGTCTTTGTAGCCGGGTTGGTTGCAGCATTAATCATGCCACGGATTCCACCTCTTTCCAGGAAAGTAAACACTTATATAACAGATTCAGCAACTGGTATAGATGAAGAAATTCCTAAGGAGCATAATGTTTTTACATATGGTTATCAAAAAGCGCTGGATCGCGGAAAGAAAGAATCGAGTGTCTTTAAGTTCTTTAAAGAAGGCGGTCAAAATATTTTAGATATGTGGATGGGTGTTGCTCCCGTTGTAATGGCGTTCGGCTTAGTTGCGTTGATTATCGCTGAATTCACACCTGTATTTCAGTGGCTCGGAATGCCATTTATTCCCCTATTGGAATTGATGCAAATTCCACATGCCGCTGCCGCTTCCGAAACAATTCTAATCGGCTTTGCAGATATGTTCCTGCCGGCTATTATCGGTTCATCAATCGAGGCAGAAATTACCAGGTTCATCATCGCAGCACTATCTGTCACACAGTTAATCTACATGTCTGAGGTCGGTGGATTGCTATTAGGATCAAAAGTTCCCGTGTCGTTTAAAGATTTATTTATTATATTTTTACTGCGTACACTCATAACACTACCGATCATTACGCTAATTGCACACATGATATTTTAATTCAAGACTGCGCGGCACTGCCCGTCCCACCGATATCTATTAACCAACGGAGCGAAATCGGGTTAAAGAGGCACTCTATGCGATCGTTTGCTGCATTACGAACAAACACTAAAGCCCCTGTTCAAAAAGATAATTAATACAAAAAGCAGACAACCAGCAATTGATTGTCTGCTTTTCTATATTTTAAAAAAAGGGGGGGTAATTAGTTATACGTTTCATCTGAACTTTTGTTTCGTAATTTCTGTTATTTTTTTCGTAATTAATGAAGTATCTTTTGGAATTTCCTGATCAACCTTTTCATATTCCGATTCCTTTTCAACAAGTTCTGGATTATAGCCCATTTGTTCTGCCAATAACCTCATGAATTGATAGTAACTTTTGCCTTCAGATTGGCCGATATTATACACACCTGTCACATCATTTTGAACCAATTCAGTTATAACACTCGCCAGATCCTCTACGTGGACAAAGGTTCGAATTAGATCATCTCGAAAGGCAATCGTTTTATCTGATCGTAAATGATAGGATAACTTATCTGTTCGATCATCCAATTTGCCAATTTGGTTTTCTCCATAAATTGGTCCTGCTCTGAGAATCACGTAATTTGATCGTTCATTGTTTATCAGGTACTCTGCTTTTACTTTTGCATTTGTATAATTACTGAATAGATGGTCATCAGGCAATGTTGATAAGGAATCCTCCTCATCATAAGGACCTTTACCTTCACTATATACAAAATCCGAAGAAATATAAATAAGCTTTGTTTGCGGCGTTAGAAAAGTGAGCAGATGCATCAATCCCTGGTCTATTAGCATATGTTCTTTCGGACCGTCCATTACCGACCAAATGACCACATCCGGGTTTTCTTGTTTGTAATAACTTGAAAATGATTCAGGTTCATTAATATCAAGCTTATAAAGCTCATCAAATAATGGCGGTTCACTTAAATACGTTCCGCTTACATCGATCGTTGGTACCTTCTTCAAGCTTTTATATACCGAAGCCCCGACATACCCATTCGCGCCAAATACACAAACCTTCATGATAACACCTTCCCTTTACTACTATTGTAATATTAAGAGTCTGTCTGTGTTGAATTCTTGTTCGCCTTTTGTTTCATTGCATTTTTAATAATGGAAAACTTCCCTTCAATCATTGGCTGCCACACTCCCAGAACCGGTTTGCTTGATAAAACAAGTACAATTAACGCTGAGATCGCAGCTAAACCAATTAAATCCACCACATTATTGACTTCAAATAAATCTGCCTGACGAAAATATTGAATGAAAAATCCATGTAAAAGATATACATACAATGTTCTTGTGCCCAGCTTGGATATTTTCAAATGTTTAGCAGGCACCCATGCCAGAATACTAACTGTCATAACGGTTGCAGTTAGATAGACTGCAAGTCGAGCAAATCCACCAAATTCCGCCATTCCTAAATCACCATAGGATTTCGAAGCCAACAGCCATCCTGAATTAAACTCGGGGGCGTAATAGATTGCTGTAGCTACTAAGACCATCATCACCAGTGATGCTGCTTTTACAGCTCTGTGTTTCACCCACATCATCTGATTTTCCGTGATCCAATAACCAATCAGGAAAAACGGGAAAAAGACAAATGTACGTGACAGGCTAAATGCATGACCAATTTCACCAAAATAGCCAACAATAACACCTATTAAAACAGCAATCATAACACTTAGTGCAGCTGGTATTTTTTTAAACCAAAATAAGAGGATATGCCAGCTGAATAAGCTAAACAGGAACCATAATGACCAATGCGGATAAAACATTCCCGTCTGCCAGCCTTCTTTCCCTATGAAGAAGTAATATCCTGTATAGAGAAGCTGAAAAATCAAATATGGTAGCAATAATTTTTTTGCTAATTTGATGATATACTCCTTATTCCCTGATCCTTTCGCAAAAAAACCTGAAAGCAAGATAAATGCCGGCATATGAAATGTGTAAATCCACATATACAGTGTATTCATCTCTTGTGATCCTTCAACAAACGGCTGAATTATGTGACCAAAAACGACTAAAAAAATCAATACTACTTTTGCATTATCTAAAAATGCATTCCTCTTCATTGTTTTTCATCCCTTTTATGTTCATAACATGTGTATTATCAACTTTACCCGTTTTTAAATTAATGTGAACCGATTTCATGGAGTTGTTATTGATTTGTAAGTGGAGTGAAATAATGAAGTAATTTTGTAAAATGATTGGCGGAAATTGGATGGCAGGAAGTGATAGCGCTGGAACTTGAGAGATAAACATGGATAGTTGAGCGATACATGGGTAAAACCGGTTTGTCTCTCAACTTTTACGTACGATCTCTCAGCTTTACCGCTTTCGCTCTAAAGTTCATCACTATTACTTCATTAATTCCACCCCTCTTGCGCTATAAAGTTGCGGAAAATAAAAATGCCCCATTTAAGGAGACATTTTTAAGTTGCTGTTTTTTTCTTTTTTGCAGTTGTTGTCTTTGTTTTCCGCTTAGCCGGCCTCGTTGGTTTTTCCTTTTTTGCCCGGGCAAGTGACGCCTGTAGAGCGTCCATTAAATTGGTTGCAGCATCAGGTGTCGGTTTTTCTTTTGCAGTTGTTGTTAGATCTTCGTTTTTCTTTTCTTCAATTAGATCTAGCAGTGCTGAACGGTATTCGTCTTTATATTTTTCGGGATCAAACTCTGTAGTCAATTGGTCAATAAGCATTTTCGCTGTATCTAATTCTTTTTTTGCCGTGTCCACTTCCTCTGGAATATTTGGAACATCCTGAACACTGCGCACTTCATCCGGAAAATGAATCGTTTCCGCTACTAAAGTGTTTTCGTACACACGGATCACAGCCATCTGTTCTTTTGACCGGATGATCATTTTTGCAACACCAATTTTCCCCGTATCTTTTAGCGCATTGCGTAACAATCCATAGGCTTTTCCTGCCCCTTCATTAGGAGATAAATAATAGCTTTTCTCAAAATAAATGGGATCAATCTCTTCCAATTTTACAAAATCAACAATCTCTACTGCCTTATCTGCCTGTTCTTTCTGTAATGCTTCTAATTCTTCTTCATCCAAAATAACAAATTTGTTTTTTGCATATTCATATGCTTTTACAATGTCTTCATTTTTTACCTCCTGCTCACAAACGGGACAAACCTTTTCATATTGAATCGGCGACTGATATTCTCTATGCAGCTGCCGCAGTTTAACATCTTTATTTTCTGTTGCAGCATGCATTTTTACGGGAATATTGACCAGCCCAAAACTAATCGTTCCCTTCCACATCGTATGCATGTAAAAACCTCCCTTTTACAACTTCGGTTCTTGTAAAAATTTGACACTATAGCCAGGCAACGTTGGTTTTAGTTTGTCAGTAATGATTATTTTTATCCTGACAGTAGTTTATTTTTTTCATTATGAGCCATTTTAAAAGATAAGAGGGAGTGAGTTTTAATGGATATAATGAAACCAAAGCCAAGTTCAGAAATTCCTACTGGAGATGAGTGGTTATATGAAGTGAAATACGATGGTTTTCGATGCGTTTTAAATTGGAAAAAAGATAGTATCCGTCTAGTCAGCAGAAACGATAAGGATTTAACGGCTAACTTTCCAGAAATAGTTGACTCTTGTTCGGAACAACAATCCCTGATTCATTCGCTTCTACCGATAAAGCTTGATGGAGAACTGGTCATTTTAAATAATTCCTACCAGGCAAATTTCTCCCTAATTCAGCAGCGTGGCAGATTAAAAAGCAAAGATTCCATAAAAAAGCAGCAGCATCCCGACCTGCAAGCTTTTTAGTTTTTGACATGTTAGAGCAATCTGCAAAATCACAAACAAATGAAAGTTTTTCCAAGCGAAAAGCTTTGTTAGAAAAATTAATGAAAAAGTTCAGCCAAACTAATCGTCTTCAGTTTATTCCAAGTTATAAGAACCCTATGAAATTATGGAAAATTATCTTTGACTACAAAGCAGAAGGAATCATTGCCAAACGCAAGAAAAGCATTTATAGTACCGGAAAAAAACATCATGACTGGTTTAAAATCAAAAACTGGCGAACCATTCATGGGTTACTAACTCATTTTGATACAAAAAATAGCTATTTTACGATACAAGTTTATGAAAATAATTCGACAAGGGAAATTGGAAAATGTAAACATGGTCTTGATCCAGAAACATTTCAAACACTTAAACAATTATTTGTTGCAAAAGGAGAAAAAGATTCGGGAGTTCTCAAACTTCCTCCAGCTATTTGCGCTGCAATTCATACACTTGATATGGATAAAAGCGAGCTTCGGGAACCCCGATTTTCCTCTTTACTTCCAGATGCTTCACCTAAAGACGTTACAATTCAAAAATTAAATCTAGATCTAGCATTGCTTCCCCCTCGTGTTGGACTTTCAAATACGACTAAGATATTTTGGCCGGATCAGCGCTTAACAAAGGGGGATTTGCTTGCATACATAAGGGAAATCTCTCCATACATGCTTCCTTTTTTGCAAGGTCGCATGTTAACACTCGTCCGCTGTCCTGATGGTGTAAGCGAAAAGCACTTTTTTCAAAAACATCTCCCTGATTATGCACCTTCCTATATAAATTCAATTAAAACAGATGAGGGTAACCTGATTATTTGTAATGATCTGGATTCATTAGTTTGGTTTGCCAATCATGGAACAATTGAATTTCATGTTCCTTTTCAAACGGTGGGGAGCGGTCATCCTGAAGAAATTGTTTTTGATTTAGATCCGCCTGATAGAGATAGATTTGGACTGGCAATACAGGCAGCACTTTTGATAAAGCCATTGCTTAATGACCTCGGGCTTGTTTCTTTTGTAAAAACTTCCGGAAATAAGGGATTACAAATTCACATTCCTATTCCAAAAGAAAGTATGACTTATGACGAAACAGCTATTTTTACCCAAGCCATCGCCTGGACGGTTGAAAGCGCCTATCCAGGTCAATTTACAACAGAACGTCTGAAAAAAAATAGAAATGAGCGGTTATATATTGATTACGTACAGCATGGGATGGATAAAACAATAATAGCCCCCTATTCTCCGCGAAAAACTGAAGATGCAACTGTTGCGACACCATTATTTTGGCAAGAAGTAAACGAAGATTTAAAGCCAGAACATTTTACAATCAAAAATGTGGTGGAACGTGTGCAAAAGCTTGGTTGTCCGTTCAAGGAATATTTTGATGTAGGAAAAGAGCAAAAGCTGGATAAGGTTTTGAAGCTTGTTAAAAAATAAATAATATTTATATATAGAGAGCTTTAAATTCAGGAATTGGGCTGAATAAACTATGTTATAGCCTGTACACGGACAAAACTACTCTAATCCATGCTCAAACTGTCCGTGACAGCACCCCTCTTGGACAAAACTGCTCTAATCCAGACACAAAATGTCCGTGACTGCATCCCTCATGGACAAAACTGCTCTGGATACTGCATCAAATTAAGATAATCTCACCGCGGAGAGAACTGCAATCGTATAACATCAGCAAACCAGACACAAACGACAAATTTCCCACAAAACCCCATAAAAAAACAGCCGCTCCCATCTAGGAACGACTGTAATAATTATAGTGAAGCATTTTCTTCAATTGCATTTTTATCATTAAATTTTTTTAGATTTAAATTCTTCAATATACGTGATGTTAATGTTCCTGAAAGCATGGAACCATTTACATTAAGTGCAGTACGACCCATATCGATTAATGCTTCAATCGAGATTAGCAGACCAGCTAATGCTACAGGCATACCCATAGAAGACAATACGATAATTGCTGCAAAGGTTGCTCCACCACCAACACCGGCTACACCAAAGGAACTAACACCAATAATAAGCACTAATTGGATGATAAACCCTGGTGATAATGGATCGATACCCATTGTTGGAGCAATCATTACTGCTAACATAGCTGGATAAATCCCAGCACAGCCGTTTTGCCCCATTGTTGCCCCAAAGGAGGCTGACATGTTTGCAATCCCCTGATCAACACCGAGAGAATTCTTTTGCGCTTGAATATTCAATGGGATCGTACCGGCACTTGAACGAGATGTGAAAGCAAAGCCCAGTACTGGGATTACCTTTTTCAAATAGGTCATCGGACTTAAACCAAATACAGCTACTAATATTAAATGGATAATAAACATAATAAATAATGCAACATAGGAAGCAATAACAAATTTGCCTAGCTCCAAAACCCCTGCAAAATCTGTACCTGCCACTGTGTTTGCCATCAATGCCAAAATGCCAAATGGGGTTAAGCGTAATACCAATGTAACGATACGCATAACGACAGCATAAAGTGAATTAATTATTTTCGTAAACATTTCAGCTTGCTCCGGATTTTTCCTGCGAACCCCTAGTACAGCAATACCAACAAGAATGGAGAATATAACGACTGCAATGACTGATGTAGATCTTTGCCCAGTCATATCCAAGAATATATTGGACGGAATGAAGTTAAGAATTTTCTGTGGTGCTGACTGATCTTCTGCCGCACGAGTTTCCAGCATTGTTCCCCGTTCTGTCTCTGCAGTGCCTGCTTCAATTTGTCCTGCATCCAGATCAAATACAACTGCAGTTCCAATACCAATTATTGCTGCGATCATAGTAGTTCCGATAAGAATTCCGATAATCCATACAGACATCTTTCCAAGCTCCGCAGTCTTTTCTAGATTAATTATCGATTGAATAATTGATACCATAACAATTGGCACAACAATCATCATTAGGAAATTAATATAACCCCTACCTACAATATTGTACCATTCAGTTGTTTCAGCCAATACTTCGGAGCCAGCACCGTAAGCCATTTGCAATAAAGCTCCAAGCACAATACCTGCTCCTAGACCTGTGAATACGCGTTTCGTAAATGAAAAATGCTTCTTTTGCATCCAAAGAAGTACGCCAATGATCCCTAATAAAATCGCTATATTTAATGAAACAAAAAATAAATCCATTTCACTTACCTCCCTTTTATTATCATTACCCCTATTGTTTGCAACTAATGTTGAACTTATCATATGCAACCAATGGATTTGTCGTACCACTTATATTATATAATTCCGATAAAATTAGTATGACTTTTAATAAGATACAACGATTTTGCTGAAGTGTCAAGGAAATGATTTCACTGTGATTCATTTGTATTTTCAGAACTGATATGATTCCCTGATTATTATAATGCATAAATTATATGATTCTATTTTAAAAATCCCTGCTAACAAAAAAGATACCCCCTCACCTGAAGAAGTACCCCTCATTTCAGTGCAAATCAGGCAGGAGTTCGATTTCAACATTTCCCTCAATAGCACGTGAAATCATACAACCTTTCTCCGCTTTTTCGACTAATTTTTTTAACAAATTATGTTCCTTATCTGATGCGTTTGCTTTTAAAACAACTGAAGGCTTGTGAATGATTTTTTTATAGGTAAATATACCTTTTGTCACATCGACAATCCCCTCCGATTCAAGCGACATCTCTTCAAGCGGGAGATCAAGGCGCTCCATCATGGCAGCCAGTGTTATAATATAGCAAGTTGCTGCGGCTCCTAACAGCATTTCATCAGGATTTGTCCCAATCCCTGGCCCATCCATTTCAGGTGGAATTGAGATTTTTGTCTGCAGATTCCCTGCTTCGATGTACCCCTCACTATTTCTCCCACCTGGCCAGTCTGCTTTTAAATAAAAATGATGTTCTGCCAATGTACTCACCTCACACTTCATTTTATCTGTTAAATAAAGAGATAAGCAATTATTTCGCCTAGGATAACAATGGATAATGAAATAACTCCTTGTTTTTTTGTAATAGAATCAGAAAAGGATGGTAGCTTTGTCTCTGCTTGTTTTGAAAACAAAAAGTAACCTAGTATTGCCGCACCTATAATTATCGAAATTTATACAATAGCTGATGGAAAGAGCAGCATAATTAAAGCAACTGCCAATGCTGTAGCAATACGTGGTCGGTCAGGGGTTAGCTTTTTGCCTAAACCTAACCTGCCCTGTTATTTATAAATTCAATAATAAAGGTTACTTCTCCTTCTTAATTGAATGCACTGGAATAAGTACAGTTCATTATCTTTTCATTCGTATTCTAAAAGCAAATAACAAAGCTTTCCTTCCATCACTGATGATCCAAGATCTCCTTCAACACCTGTGCCTGATTATGCTTTTCATCCTTAGCTGCATATAGCAAGGTCACATTTTTATTATGTTTTTTTGTAATATCCTTTAATTTTTCCAGCTCTTCCTGCTGATTTCCGCTTGTAAGCTCTTTTTTATATTTTTCCTTAAAGTCGTCATATTTGCTTGGATCATGGCCAAACCATTTTCTGAGGTCGTTTGTCGGTCCTACTTCCTTCATCCAGTGATCAAGCTCAGCATCTTCCTTCAACATTCCTCTTGGCCACACACGATCCACCAATACACGAACCCCATCACTTTTATTCGAATCCTCGTATATTCTTTTAATTTGTACAGGCATTTAACATATCTCTCCTTTCCTTTTTCATTACCCTATTTCATTAAAAATAAGCAACCACCCAAGGGATGATTGCTTAGAAAAATTATTGCTCTTTTGTTGACTCTTCTTTAACCATACGTCCTGATGCGAACCAGCCAATGACTGCAATTGCAACCAACACACCATAGAATATAACCTTCCATACGGTAGAGTGCGGGAATTCATGTGGAATCCAGGCAATATCATCATGGGCAAATACCATTAATGCAAGCTTTACACCAACCCAGCCCACAATAACAAATGCTGCTATTTCAAGACCTGGACGTTTATGGAGCAACTCAACAAATATATTTGCTGCAAACCGCATAATTATCAGACCAATCATACCACCAGCAAACACAACTATGAACTGGCCGGTATCCAGGCTTCCAATAGTACCTAACCCAGTTGGTGGAAGGGCTACCGCCAATGCTACAGCGGCAAGAATGGAATCCACTGCAAAAGCTAAATCGGCAAATTCCACTTTTAAAACGGTCATCCAAAAACCGCTTCCGGATTTCTTTTGCAGCTCTTTTGTCTCTTCTTCTTGTTTTTTCGGTTTAAATCTGTCATATAAATTCTTAACTGATATACCTAGTAAGTAAAGTGCCCCTAATGCTTGCACCTGCCAAACATCCACAAGGAACGATATAACAAATAATGAACCAAAACGTAAAACAAATGCTCCGGCCAACCCATAGAATAAAGCTCTTTTTCTTTGTTTTGGCGGAAGATGCTTAACCATTATCGCTAACACCAATGCATTATCTGCAGCCAATAGACCTTCAAGACCAATTAACACAACTAATACCCATAAATACTCAATTAATAATTCTGCTCCCATACTTATTCTCCTTAAAATAAAAAATGATCCTACCAACAGGTAAAGACCATAGAAAAAGACCCTTACCTGTTAAGTGGTAAAGGTCTCGCAAACAACGTTCGTTGCCAATCAAGCCGGAGATAATATCTCGTAATGACGACTTTAATTGTACAGCTACTCCCCTTTAGGAATATTATATTGACTCTATTAAAGCCCTTTTTGTAAAAAATGTCAAACCATGACCCTACCAGGCTATATGTTTTTAACTATTTTTCCCGGTATTTTTGAGATCTATGCAACCCGCACATTAATTAGATGAAATAATACTTTGAATCAGCCCATCCATTTTCCCTTTTAATGCAGCTAATTTTTGCTTGCTATCTTCGGAACTGCTAGTACAAACACCAAAGTAACATTTAATCTTTGGTTCTGTACCTGATGGACGCAGGCAAATCCAGCTGTTCTTTTCCAAAATGAATTTCAACATATTTTCGCTTGGTAGTTGAATGGTTTCTTTTTCTCCTCCAGTCAAAGTCCGTTCACCTGCTAAATAATCTTCTACTTTTTCTACCTTAAATTGCGCAATCTCTGTTAATGGATTATGTCGGATTTCCTCCATAATTTTAGCTATTTGCTGTGATCCTTCTTTTCCTTTTAATGTTAGTGAAGACATTCCTTCCAAATAATACCCGTGCTTCTCATACAAGACATCTAATGCATCTAGCAGTGTTTTGCCTTGTTTCTTCCAAAAATAAGCCATTTCACAGGCCATTACAGCTGCTTGAACCGCATCTTTATCACGTGCAAAGCTACTGATTAAATAACCATAGCTTTCTTCATAGCCAAATATGAATGTCTTTCCGGTAGCATCAAATTGACGGATTTTCTCACCAATATATTTAAATCCAGTTAATGTATCGATTGTTTTTACACCATAGGCATCTGCAACAGCACGGCCAAGCTCAGATGTTACAACGGTTTTTACCATTCGTGCAGATTTTAAAATAATTGGATCACTGTGTGAGAGAATGTAGTCCAGCAACAATGATCCCAGTTGATTTCCTGTTAAAACCCTGTATTCACCAGTACCATCTTTCACTGCAACTCCTAGACGGTCGCCATCTGGATCCGTACCCAGCAAAACATCCGCATTCGTTTCCTTTCCAAGCTTGATCGCCAATGTAAAGGCTTGATGCTCTTCTGGATTCGGTGATTCAACCGTAGAAAACTCCGGATCTGGTTTTGCTTGTTCTTGCACGACATCAACATTTGTGAAATTTAATTGATCCAATCCTCTTGTTACAAGGTCATAGGCGGTCCCGTGCAATGGTGTAAAAACAATTTGCAGATCCTTGCTTTTCTCCACTTCATTCGGTTTCAGTTTGGAAATTTGCTTTAACTGTTTCAGGTATGCATCATCAATTTCTTTGCCTTGCCACTTCATTAATTCCTGCTTTTCCAATTCTTCTCTTTCCATAAAAGGTACGGATAACTCGTCTTTTGTTTGTTGAATGGAAGCGATAACTTTTGATGCTTCATCTGGTGTAATCTGCCCACCGTCTTCATTGTATACTTTAAAACCATTGTATTCAGGGGGATTATGACTTGCCGTAATCAATACGCCTGCCACCGTACCCAAATAGCGTACTGCATATGAAAGCAGTGGTGTTGGACGTAATGTATTAAATACATGTGTTCTTATTCCATAGGAGCCGAGGACTTTTGCGGTTTCTATTGCAAATTCACGCGACATGTACCTAGAGTCATATGCAACAACAACCCCACGGTCCTTCACATTTACCGTGTTAATGAGTAAATAGTTAGCCAGTCCATTAACAGCCTTCCTAATTGTATATATATTCATTCGATTAATACCAGGTCCAAGAACTCCTCGCATGCCACCAGTACCGAAAGTTAGTTCTTTATAAAAAGCATCCTCTAATGCTACTTGATTATCTTTTATAGTATCCAAATCCAATTTTAGTGATGGATCAAGGTTTTGAAAGGTATTCCATTTTTGATAGACTTTCTCCCAACTGTTCATATAAGGTATCCCCCAACAAGTTCTAATTAATTATATATGTTCAAATTTTAGCATACTTTTGATCAATATTCTATGATTCCATTAACCAAGTCGTTTAAGTTGATTGCTTTCTGGTAAAAATAATAAAGCTGTAATAAAGTTTACTTCCTTTTATTAGCATTTATCGGTAAAATAATAGATATATAATTTACGGAAGAAAGTTGTGATAGTTTTGGTCAACAAACGGTGGTTTCAGATTCTAGTATTTTTTATTTTAGTGTTCCTGCTAATTTTGCTAATGTCTACAGCTGATTTTATCTTTGCTCCGGTTCTGAAATATGTTGGAGCTGTTGCCTTTCCATTTATCGGGGCAGGTATTTTGTATTATTTAACCAAACCTGTCATGCATTTTTTTGAAAGATTTAAAATCAATCGGATCTTTTCTATCTTACTTGTATTTCTATTATTAATTTTGCTTTTATTTTTATTTGTGATGTACATTTGGCCAATCGCACAAAAGCAATTTACCAATCTTATTGATAGTATTCCTGGCATGATCACATCAGGGGAAAAGTTTATTGATTACTGGCAAGAAAATTACACAAGTATTCCTGACCAGGTAGTGACGGCAATAAATGACTTTACTGCTAGTATTCCATCCCATATTGAAAATATATCTAAAAACATCTTTGGATTTATCGGTGGGTTTATTGGACAGGTGATTAATATTGTTGCCGGGATTGTGTTAATACCCTTTTTCCTTTTCTTTTTGTTAAAGGATGGAGATAAATTCTTGCCATTTATAACGCAAATTTTTACCACAAAAAAAGCGAATAATATTCGTTCATTGTTTTCCAAGGTTGATGAAACATTAACCTCCTTTATACAGGGTCAGTTAATTGTTAGCTTTGCTGTCGGTGTATTATTATTTATTGGTTATCTCATTATTGGGTTGGATTATTCGTTAACACTCGCCTTATTCGGAATGCTGATGAACGTCATTCCGTTTGTCGGACCTTTTATTTCTGTCATCCCTGCTTTGATTGTTGGTGCCTTTCAGGATCCCATGATGATTGTTTGGGTTTCCATTGTGATGATCGTTGCACAGCAGATTGAAAGTAATTTAATTTCGCCTAATGTTATGGGGCGTGCACTGGATCTGCACCCGTTAACCGTTATTACCGTTATCTTGGCTGCGGGAAGTATTGCAGGCTTTTTAGGCATTCTATTCGCAGTGCCATTTTATTCGGTTGTAAAAACAACCATTATCCATTTTTACAAAACCTATGAAAAATCGAAAAAAAGGAAAGATGATGCATTGATATAAAGAAAGCGAGCACTGCTGCTCGCTTTTTTAAAATTTATACACAATCGATGAACCCACGTCATAATAGCCAATTTTTTTATAAATGCTGTTTGAGGTTGGGTTTGCACTGTCCGTGTACAGACTGCAAAATTGGAACCCTTGATCGAGTATCCTTTGACTCAGGTGCGCTACAGTACTTGTTGCGTACCCTTTTCGTTTAAACTCATCTGGTGTGTATACCGCATTAATTGTTGCACCATTTTTTGTCTTTCTGGATCGATTTGCCATGGAAACAAGCTGTCCATCTATCTCCCATAAATAAATGCTTTGATTATTGATAAATCCACTTGCTATTTCCTCCGCTTTATTATGCGTTATTCTTTCATTTGCTTCACGCCCAAAGTTATATAGCCAATCTGTTATTAATGGATGATTTTCTTCTGTTGCTCTAATTAATTTTCCACTTGTAGATAGTTCAATCTTCACTTCATCTAATTGGTATATTAATTGATTCATATGTATAACTGTCTCTTTATTCGTCAAGCCCTGCCAAAATTTTGCGAATTTCTCAGTCTCAGCCAGAGGTCCCAATACTCCTGGAACTTCCAGGTCTTTCTGATAAATAAATTTTACTATTGCTTCAATTATACTCGGATCCTGATTGCCAACATCGGCTAGTATCCAGTTGTTTGGAGGTGTTTGCATAAACGCATAAACGACTTCCCCCTCATTTTCAACATAACCCAGATAACAATGCATTTTATTATCTACCAGTCGCCCCATCAACCCAAGCATCAAATTATTGCACGCTTCTTTTTTTAATAGCAAAGATTCAACCTTTTCTGCGTAGTCATGAATAGATGCTGCGAATATTACTTTCATTGATAATCCCCCCAATCGACTAAAACGTCTCCACAAAACTATTTGTTCACTGTATTCTACCATTATGCCTGTGAATATTAAATAGAAAAGGAATTATTGCTACGTACTGTTTTGATGTAGAAGGTAAACTGATACACCAAATGAATGCATGAAGTATTTAGTCAGCATTTAATTAATATTCACCTTTATATGCGTTAGATCTCATCAATGATTTCGCTAATTTTCTTGTATTGTAAAGACAAATTCAGCTACACTAGATTACAGAGGTGATTAATTATGGGAAGAAAAGAATTAGAGGAAAAATTAATTGAATTGAAGTCAGACTATGTTCGGATACAAAGTGATATGGATAAATTGGAGTATGTTCGGGGAAGAGTATCATCCGCTGAGGAGCAGCTCATCCGGTTAGAAGGGGAAATAGCGGAGGTTAACCGGAAATTGGACGAAATGGAAGCGTAAATAGAAGAGGCTGCCCGAAGACAGCCTCTTTATGTTAACTTCCATTTCCATTATTGTTTCGTTGATTTTCTAACCTTGCCTGTATTTTTGCCTTTTCTTTACTCGGAGGTGTCAGGCTAATTATTTTATCACCAACTTGCGGTACGGTTCGCATTTCCTCAGAATAGAATTTAAGCTGACCGGACGGTTTAATCAAATATAGGAATACAGTCGAGTTATCTTTTTCTTCTACATACTGCTTGTAATTAAATGCCTTCGTTAAATTCGTTATTCTAAACACATAGCCATTGCTCAGTTTATCATTTAAATCATCCATTGAAAATTTCTTATCAAATAAAATTCTTCCTCCAACCTTGGAGACAATCCCACTGGAATATTCATTTCTTTGTTTCGTATACGGACTTATTTTAAATACATTGGTTCTGCCATATTCCGGCATGAATGTAGTACATACTAATGAGTTAAAGGCATGATCATCAGTTACAGCAAGTAAAAAGTCGTATGGGATCGTATCCAGGTTATATTCTGTCTGTTCAGAAAGCATATTCCCATGATAGAATGGTACTCCCGCCTCACGTGCTTTGCGTAAATTCTGCCATGAAGAGTCTACAATCAGAACAGGAACGTTCTCCTTAGACAATGACTTAGCAAGCTCAACAGTGAATGGATTACTACCAACAATCAATGTTCCTGGTTTCCCCTCCATTGAAAGTCCAAGTCTTTTCGCCAATGGCCCGATCGTGAAACCATGTGCAAGAACAGTAAAAAATACTAATGCAAAAGTTAATGTAGTTAAGATATTTGCATCTTCATAACCGGCTTCCAATAAAATTGTTGCAAAGTAGCCAGATACGGTTAAGGCCACAATTCCTCTTGGTGCAATCCAGCCAACCAATGCTTTTTCATTGAATGTTAACCCTGTTCCAATGGTCGATAGAAATATCGATAGTGGACGAACAATGAACATCATTAACAGGACATACCCTAAAATATTCGGTTCAAATATATGAAGCAATGTTTCCAATTCTAAAGAAGCTGTCAGCATAATAAATATGGTCGAAATTAACAGAATTGAAATGTTTTCCTTAAAATGACGCATATCAGAAATGGAACTTATTCCCATATTTGCTAATGTTATCCCCATTGCCGTTACAGATAGCAGCCCTGTCTCATGCATGACCAAATCTGCCCCTGTGAAACAGAAAATAACTGTGACAATAACTGCTGGTGACTTGAGGAATTCCGGGATATGACCTGTTTCAAACATCCATCCCAGCCCTCTGCCAAGTGCCCATCCTAACACAATTGCGAAGAAGGATGCAGCGAAGAACAGTAATAGCTTAGTTCCATCTGGATCAACAGCAGTGATATATACAATAATTTCAAATGCAAAAACAGCAAGCAATGCTCCTATTGGATCAACGATTATGCCTTCCCATTTCAATATTTTCGCAGGTCTCGGTTTTAATTTTGATTGTCTTAGCAATGGTAAAATAACAGTAGGTCCTGTAACAATGAACAAGCCACCAATAACAAATGCCACCGCCCATGACAAGCCTGCTATATAATGTGCTGTTAATGAACCAAGTATCCAAGCTAAAAAGGCTCCCACCGTAGAAATTCTAAAGATTGGTTTACCAATCCCGCGAAGTTCTTTAAAGCTTAAATTTAAGCTACCTTCAAAAAGAATAATTGCAACAGCAACAGATATAATTGGACTATACAAACCGCCAAAATCTTCTCCAGGATTAATAATACCGAAAATTGGACCAACGATCAGTCCCGCAACAGACATTATTACAATAGCCGGCATACTGTAACGCCATGCTATCCATTGTGATCCAATCCCCAAGAGCCCTATTAGCGTTATTTCAAACAATAAAGACGGAATCATTTCATCCCCCCACTCAAATAATTTTTATAAAGACATTCTATATAGGAAAGCACTGAATGTAAACAATTCTGTCCTTAAAAAGTTAAAAAGAAACATTCTGATATTTTGTCATGAAAATGTTATAAATAAATAAAAAAATCAATTGACAGTCTAAATCGTTATTGTTAAGATTACCATGCTTTATGATAGTTCTGAAAATATTCATTTCGGTTTATAAATAGAAAAAGTTACGGCACTAAAAACTTAAGAGATAGTGCAGGGTAGTTGAGAGATAGTGCTCAGACTTGAGAGATAGCCTCAGATTGTTGAGAGATAGTGCTCAGACTTGAGAGATAGCCTCAGATTGTTGAGAGATAATACTGAAACTTGAGAGATAACTCTAGGTAGTTGAGAGATAAATGTGAAAAACCTGTTTATCTCTCAACTTTAACACCCCCTCTCTCAACTTATGCAGAAAGCCTCTCAACATTATCGCTTCATCTCTCAAATTCACCACATCATCTAGTCAATTCAATAAGTAAGTACAACGTTTATTATCTGATAATATCGAAAATTATATTCTCCCAATATTAAATTATACTAAATAATATAGCCGTATAACTTTTAAATATCATATAAGCCAAGGATTTAAACAAATTATCAGGGGGACCTTCATTATGAATAAAGATACGTTTATCATTGGATTTATGCTTTTTGCATTATTCTTCGGTGCAGGAAATTTAATTTATCCACCAACACTCGGTATTAATTCCGGAACTACCTATTGGGCAGCAATCAGTGGCTTTGTTATCACTGGTGTTGGCTTGCCAATCCTTGCAGTTACAGCCATTTCATTTGTGAAAAATGACGCAAGGGAGTTGGCGGATCGGGTTCATCCGATGTTTGGACTCATTTTCACCTCCGTCGTTTACCTTGCAATAGGTCCTTTTTTCGGGATACCACGTGCAGCAACTGTAGGCTATGAAATGAGTTTGGAGCCATTTTTAGATGGAACTTCAACGATTGCTTTATTAATCTTTACAACCGTTTTCTTCTTTTTTGTATTTATCGTCAGCTTGAATCCTTCAAAAATGGTGAATCGGATTGGACAATATCTGACTCCAATTTTATTAATAGCCATCGTTGCTTTAAGTGTCGGGGGATATTTATTACTGGATAATCCATTATCTGCACCAACAGAAAAGTATACTTCCTCCCCCTTCTTCACAGGGTTTGTGGAGGGTTACTTAACGATGGATGCGATCGCAGCATTAGCTTTTGGAATTATTGTCGTAAATGCATTTAAGGATCGCGGTATTACAACCAAACAGGGACTTGTAAAATCAACCTTGAAAGCCGGACTCATTACCGGAATTGGTTTAATAGCTGTGTATGCCTCCATTGGCTGGATCGGAGCAAAAATGGCTGCACATGGAACGTTCACAAATGGTGGAGAGATTTTATCAGGTGCAGCAAATTTGATGTTTGGCAGTTTTGGGGCACTATTACTTGGAATAATCGTTACATTAGCCTGCTTCACGACATCCGTTGGTTTAGTAGTAGCTGCAGGGCAATTTTTCACTAAAATTACAGGGATTTCTTATAACTGGATCATTTTAATCGTAACCATTGCAAGCTACATCATTGCAAATCAAGGATTAAATACAATTATAAGTATTTCGGTACCAGTACTTACATTTATATATCCAATTGCCATTGTACTTATCCTGCTTACATTTATGCATAGGCTATTTGGCGGCTCGCAAGGCGTATACCGTAGTGCCATTCTGCTTACAGCGATTGTAAGCCTGTATGATGGACTTGCAGCATTTAATGTGGATTTATCAGCAATTACACCATTCATGGAAAAACTTCCATTCTTCTCCCTGGGATTAGGCTGGCTTGTTCCGGCAATTGTCGGGGGATTGATTGGATTGTTGTTTTCTGGGAGGAGAACCGTTTAAATTTGAGGTAAGTAGTTGCGGTTGTTATGGAGGAACTTGTTAAATAGTATATCAATTTTATGACCAGGTCTTTTAAGAATCTGGTCTTTTATTTAAAAATAGCAAAGATTTTCAGTTTTAATATAGAATAGCTTATAGTATCTTTAGAAATGTTTGGAGGTAACTGTTTTGTTATTATACTCTTGATATTAAATCATCTGCCCAATCATTTTTTATAAAACAATTTAGGGGTTGATATGGATGATATACAAAAATTCTCTTGATGGTATTACATCTGATATGTTGGAAGGTTTTTTCGTGGATTGGCCTAATTCTCCAAATCCACAAACTCATTTAAAACTGCTAAAAAATAGCAGTAAAGTGGTTATTGCGTTAGATGATCAAACGAATCAGATAGTTGGATTTATTACCGCAACCAGTGATGGGGTGCTATCTGCCTACATTCCATTCCTTGAAGTTTTACCAGAATACAAAAATTCAGGTATAGGCAAGGAATTAGTAAATCAGATGCTAAAAGAACTTAAGGACATATATATGATTGATTTATGCTGTGATGATGATTTGGTTCCTTACTATGAAAAGTTTGGTATGATGAGAACAAATGGTATGATTTTCAGGAATTATGATATGCAGTCTGGAAGTTAGTACAAAAATAAGTCAAAAGCGCTTGGGCGCAATTCCCCCAAGTGCTTTTGTGTATTCAGTTTAGAAGTGATTTAGTATATGACTATCCTTCAATAGGGGGCAGTCCTATTTCCTTCCTAATTCCTTCACAACAGCACGACCTGCAACACGACCGGTAAATAGGCATCCTCCAAGGAAGGACCCTTCTAATGCTCTGTAGCCATGCATACCGCCACCTCCAAAGCCAGAAACTTCTCCTGCTGCATAAAGGCCTGGAATTGCCTCTCCGGCATCATTTAATATTTGTGCATCCAAGTTTGTTTGCAGTCCCCCCAGCGTTTTGCGGCTAATAATATGTAAACGAACAGCAATTAAAGGGCCATTTTTTGGATCAAGAATTTTATGCGGGTCCGCAACACGAATAAGTTTGTCACCTAGATAATTTCGTGCTCCACGAAGTGCTGCTATTTGCAGATCCTTCGTAAATTTATGTTCAATTTCCCGGTCTCTTGCCTGGATTTGCCGTTCAACATCCACTGTCTTTATTAGCTTTTCTCCAGTTAATTTATTCATGCCAATAACTAGATTATCGATATTGTCAGCAACAATAAAGTCTTCTCCTTTATCCATGAATGCTTTTACTGGGGATGGAGCACCCGGCAATAAACGGGATAACAGCTTTTGAATACTTTTGCCTGTCAGATCAGGATTTTGTTCCGATCCAGAGAGCGCAAATTCCCGTTCAATAATTTTTTGCGTCAAAATAAACCAAGAATAATCATAGCCAGTTTTTTGGATGGCTTCTAACGTTCCCAGTGTATCAAACCCCGGGAAATTGGGGGCTGGTAAACGTTGTCCCTCTGCATCAAGCCAAACGGAAGATGGACCTGGAAGAATTCGGATCCCATGGTTCTTCCAAACTGAATTCCAATTTTTTATTCCTTCCGTATAATGCCACATACGGTCACGGTTAACGATTTTACCACCAGCTTCTTCCGTAATAGCAAGCATCCTACCATCGACATGTGCAGGCACACCGGAAATCATATTTTTCGGAGGTTCACCAAGTCGCTTTGGCCAATTTTTACGGATTAACTCAAAATTAGCACCTATGCCACCACTAGATACTATGACAGCTTCAGCATGATATTCAAACTCTCCTATCACTTTTCTGGAGCTTTCCTCTCCTCTGGCAGCTGGACTTGCTTCAAGAACTACACCCCTTACACCAATAATCGACCCTTTTTCATGTATAAGCTCATCAACCCGGTGACGTGGCAGATAATCTACTAATCCACTTTTCATATGTCCCCGTACACATCGCTCAAATGGTTCGACAATTGCAGGCCCTGTTCCCCAAACAATATGAAATCGTGGTACAGAATTTCCGTGCCCCTCAGCAAGATAACCGCCTCGTTCTGCCCATCCGATTACTGGAAAAAAGCGGAGTCCCATATCATGTAACCATGCCCGCTTCTCACCTGCAGCAAAGTCCACATATGCCTCTGCCCACTTCTTCCCCCAATAATCCTCTTCATCTCTATCAAAACCAGCAGAACCCATCCAGTCTTGAAGTGCCAATTCCTTAGAATCCTTTATCCCCATCCGTCGCTGTTCCGGTGAATCTACTAGAAATAAACCACCAAAAGACCACCATGCCTGGCCACCAATTGAACTTTCCGGTTCCTGATCTAAAAGTAAAACCTTTTTTCCAGCATCAGCAATTTCCGCTGTTGCAACCAACCCCGCAAGACCTGCTCCCACTACGATAACGTCATAATCCATCATTAACTCCCCCATTTAACTTCATTTATCCACTTTAAAATAGTATGTATTTTCTAAAAATAGAAGTCAATCGTTTAACCTAAAATATAGTACTTTTTTTACTACTTCTCAGAATAATTACTTCAAATCTAGCAAGTTATTTTATGTAAAATTCTATTTTTAATAATCCTGCCCTACCCTTAGGGAAAATATGTTAGGATTAACCTAGGAAAAGGAGGGCCCACATATGCTAGTAAAAGAAGAAAAAATCCTGCAAACCTATTTTGGTTATGAATCCTTTCGCCCTGGTCAAAAGGAAACCATTAATCAAATATTACAAATGAACAATACACTTGCTGTCATGCCAACAGGTGGCGGAAAGTCTCTTTGCTACCAAATTCCCGGGTTATCACTTGATGGAACAGCAATTATTATATCCCCATTAATTTCTCTTATGAAGGATCAGGTGGATGCACTCAATTCCTTAGGTATCCCCGCTACATATATTAATAGCTCACTCACGGCGGCAGAACAGCAATCCCGGCTGCACGAAACAGCTGCAAGTCGATATAAGTTCGTCTATGTTGCTCCAGAACGGTTTGAATCCATGAGCTTTGTAAATGTCATTAAAAATATCCCGATTGCATTAGTAGCTTTCGATGAGGCCCATTGTATTTCTCAATGGGGGCATGATTTCAGACCAAGCTATCGATCCATCGTACCTGCCTTGAAAAAATTGCCGAACATCCCTGTATACGTTGCATTGACTGCCACAGCTACGGATGAGGTTATTTCTGATATTCAGGAATTGCTGCAGATTAATCGTGATCATGTTGTTAATACTGGCTTTGAGCGTGAAAATTTATCCTTTCATATTGTAAAAGGGAAGGACAAACCATCTTATATTCGTTCTTTTTTAGAGGAACACCAGGATGAATCAGGCATCATTTACACCGCTACTCGGAAACAGGCAGATGCCTTACATGATCAACTTACAAAACGGGGTCTCTCTGTTTCCAAATACCATGCTGGTTTATCTGAAATAGAGCGCAAACAAGCCCAAGCGGCATTTATCCATGATGAGAAATCTATTATGATTGCAACAAATGCCTTTGGGATGGGAATCGATAAATCGAATGTCCGCTACGTCATTCACTATGCGATGCCGATGAATATTGAATCCTACTATCAGGAAGCAGGCAGAGCAGGCCGTGATGGGGAACCAAGTGATTGTATTTTGCTATTTTCCCCACAGGATGTTCAATTACAAAAATTTCTAATTGAGCAATCCTTTATGGATGATGTATCCAAGCAGAAAGAGTACCGAAAATTACAGTCTATGATCAATTATTGTCATACACATGGCTGTTTGACTTCATTTATTCTTGACTATTTTGATGATTCGACTGCGAAGGACTCCTGCGGTCGCTGTAGCAATTGTATGGAACGTCAGGAGAAAATGGATATTACCGAAGAGGCGCAGATGATCCTTTCTTGCGTAAAACGGATGGGTGAGCGTTTTGGTGTAGGCATGACTGCGAAGGTTTTAAAAGGATCCAGAGACAAAAAGATCAAGGATTTTCAACTCAACAGCATTTCCACCTACGGAATATTATCCGCTTATACAGAGAAGGATTTAACTGAATGGATCCACTTTTTAATCGCTGAGCAGCTATTATCTATAGAAGAAGGAAAATTTCCTACATTACGCTTAAATCAAAATTCAGTTGCTGTGTTAAAAGGCATTAGACCAGTCGAAATGTTTACAGCACCAATTCCGACAAGTGATGATGCTGATTATCATGAAGATCTGTTCCAGGCATTACGCAAAATCCGGAAAGAAATTGCCGATGCCAAAAACGTCCCACCATACGTATTATTCTCGGACGCAACCCTCAAAGAATTAAGCCGCTACTTCCCTTTGACGAAGGAAGATATGCTTGAAATTAAAGGTGTCGGCGAGAAAAAATTTGAACAATTTGGGGAAGACTTCCTGGCTGTTATTAAGGAATGGCGTGAAGGAAATACGGATGTGAAGAAGAAAATTCGTATCTCTGATGGTCCATCAACTGCATCTAAGCCAAGACCTAGGAAAATGGATGATGATCGACCAAGTCATTTAATCAGCTATCAAATGCTTCAATCCGGAAAGTCCATGAAGGATATTGCTGTTATCCGTGAATTTTCCAAGCAAACAATAGAAAATCATATTTTCAAAGCATTCAAGGATGGCTATCCTGTTGCGTGGGGAATTTTCTTTAATGATGAAGAAGAGACAGCTGTACTTGCAGCACGCGAGGAAATTGATGAACCACGGTTGAAACCATTGAAAGAAGCTTTGCCTGAGGAATTTGATTATACGAAGATTAAGGCTGTGCTTGTGAAGAATGGGTATATGTAAAGAACTATAGCTATTTTGTGGCATGGGAAGTGCGCACTCATGGACAGGTTACGCTTGGATTTGAACTGTTTTGTCCTTGAGAGGCAGTCTCATGGACAGGTTACGCTTGGATTTGAGCTGTTTTGTCCTTGAGCGGCAGTCTCATGGACAGGTTACGCTTGGATTTGGGCTGGTTTGTCCTTGAGGGACACTCTCATGGACAGGTTACGCTTGGATTTGAGCTGTTTTGTCCTTGAGCGGCAGTCTCATGGACAGGTTAGGATTAAGGTTGTGCTGGTTTATCCTTGATGTGGTTTTTTTTTGATAAAGTTTGATAAAGCTAGTGATGAATACCTTAAGGATTAATGTAGGAAGTGTTGGTGGTATTTGATGCAATATCAAGTTTGTCATTGGAATCCCTTTTAAATCTTCTTCACATCTTTTATGAAATGTTAGATCCACTCTACTTAAAGTTTCTCTTGGTTTAAATTAACTAATAAAAAACTATCCTGCACTTTTTATCAACCGATCATTTTTTATTTCAAACCCAACAACAAACGCCATGCCCCAAAAGGCACAGCGTTTCACATTACACTATTTATTTATCCCTTCACATCCAAAGCCCATGTTCCACTTCGGAAAACGGCTTCTGTGGTTCCATCTGCTTTTACACCATCAATATCCAGTTCCTCTGAGCCAATCATGAAATCAACATGTGTTAAGCTGTCATTTACCCCATGTTCATCAAGCTGCTCATCATCCATTGCTGAGCCGCCCTCTAAATTTGTCGGATAGGCTTTTCCGAGCGCAATATGGCAGGAGGCATTTTCATCAAATAATGTATTATAAAAAATCAAACCAGATTGTGATACAGGTGATTCGTGCGGCACGAGTGCAATTTCCCCTAAGTGACGAGCTCCCTCATCTGTCTCAAGCAGGTGTTTTAATGTGTCTTCACCTTGTTCTGCTTTAAAATCAACCACTTTGCCATCCTTGAAGGTTAGGCTGAAATTATCGATTAAGCTGCCACCGTAATTCAGTGGTTTTGTACTTGAAACAGTTCCATTAACGCCATATTTATGTGGCAAGGAGAAAACCTCTTCTGTCGGCATATTTGGATTAAATGTCACGCCACCCTCCGTTTCGGCTGATCCGCCTTTCCAAATATGTCCTTCGGGAAGCTCCATTTCCAGTTCTGTTCCTGGTGCTTTGAATATTAGTTTTTTATAATTCTTCTCATTTAATACTTCACGGGCAGTTTTTAATGTTGCATTATGCGCATCCCAAGCTGCAACCGGGTCATCCTGATCAACACGAACAATTTTCACAATTGCCTCCCATAGACTTTCCACCGCATCCGCTCGTGACTTATTCGGAAAGATTTTCTGTGCCCAATCGCCTGTTGGAATAGAAATAATCGACCATGCAATCCGGTCATTCATTGTGTACTTTCGGAAATTCTTCATTGCTTGTGCGGCAGCTTTATTCGCTTTCGCTACACGTGTTGGATCAATATCTTTTAATAAATCAGGATTTGTGGAGCGAATATTTAATACTGCTCCACCATCTTTGGCAAAATTATCATGTAATAGCACCCGCCACTCAGGATAATTGGTGATTACTTCGTCTGGCGCATTTTCATACTTTAACAAGGTCAGTTCATCATCAACCCAATTAATATGTACATCTTTAGCACCCATTTCATAGGCCTTGCGAACAACAATCCTTGTAAAATCTGCTCCTTCAATTGGTGCATTAATCATCAATGCCTGATTTTTTTGCAAATTAACTCCTGTGCGCAGTGCCAGTTCAGCATATTTCTCTTGTGTTCGTTGACTTACCATATGGTTACCTCCAAATAATTGTTATTTTATCTACCGTTATTATTTCACAAAATCAAGGAAATTACAAAATTCTAATTGTTTATAAAAACCCGATACTACCCTACTATATAAGTCATGACTATTTACTCAGCAATAAGTGTATGCTATTATTGTAATAGGTTACTTTTTGTAATCTATGTTATTAATTTTTCACTACTCATGCGTATCCTAATAAAGTAGAGCGAGGTGATGATCATGGAAGAGTTATGTCCCCGTTTCGAAAAAGCAATGGGGCTTCTTAGCACACGCTGGGTCGGGCTTATTTTATTTGATTTATTAAAAGGCACAAAACGTTTCTCAGAAATGGAAGCGGATTTGCCTATTAGCGGACGGTTACTCTCTGATCGACTAAAAATGCTCGAAAAAGAAGGTATTGTTGAGCGAAATATATATTCTGAATTTCCTGTTCGGATCGAATATTCCTTGTCTGATAAAGGAAAAGCTCTGGAGCCAGTTATCAAGGAAATACAATCCTGGGCTGATGACTATGTACCAGCCGTGCAAACAGGTGAACAAAATGCATAATTTATAGAGCTGTTGACGTTCACAGCTCTTTGATTTTCTTCAATAGTTAAAATTATTTATTCGTTTTCCCCTTGATAAACTGCAACATCACATAAGCTGCTAGCCGACTTGTCATATTACGAAAGTCAATCGTTGGATCTATTTCCACAATATCCATTGCCTGCACCTTTTCATGATGTGCTGCAAGTAAAATTCCCTGTAATAAGGTTTTGCTATCCATTCCACCAGGGCCAATTGCCGGGCAGCCGGGGGCAAATGCCTGATCAAGTACATCCATATCCACAGATAAATAAATCACATCAACGACCTCAGCCAATCTCTGTATCTCAATCTCCAATAGTTTTGTTAATGATAAACGTTCCACATCCGCCATCGTATAGACTGTAACCCCTTGTTCCTTGGCATATTCATCATAAGCCCCAGCATTTGTAAAATCGCGTATGCCTATTTGCGATAAATTTTCTCCTTTTATTACGTTATCTTCCAGCAACCTGCGAAACGGGGTGCCATTTGTCGGCCCTCCATCCGCTGTATTACGTAAATCATGGTGTGCATCAAATTGAATAACACCAACCTTTTTCTTTTCAGCAAATGCTTTAATCGAGGAATAGCTGATCGAATGATCCCCGCCTAAGATCATCCAGTTGTTTGCCGCATTAGTTGCAAAAACATCTGTAAGTCCTTCCGTAATTCGTGCTTGATTTCCTATAATATCTGTTGGGTTCATGTAAATATCACCAAAGTCAATGATTCGATTCGTTAACTCCATCCTCTCTTCTCCAGAATAGGTTGTGTAGCTTTGCAGTGCTGTGCGAATGGCAGTGGGCGCAAAAGAAGCACCCGAATGACTGATGGACGGCTTAGATAAAGGAACACCAACAACTGCAAATTCACGCTTCACTCCTGGCGCATAATTTTCTAACAGCTCCCTTGCCTTTGTTGTATACCTATCTTTAAAAACAGCCTCGCCAGCTGGTTTTAAATGACGTAATTCTTTCATCGTATCTCCTGCCTTTCAAATATAACCGAGCCCTTTTTTATCACTGTATTTACATGATTCACCCCATAATGATAGGGAATGTACATATAATTCGGTGCATCCCATATGACAACGTCTGCATTTCTTCCAACTGTAATCGATCCTGCCTCATCCCCACGCCCAATCGCATGTGCTGCATTTACCGTAACTGCATGCCAAATTTCTTCAGGTGACAGCTTCAGCTTTAATGCAGCAAGTGACATGATTAGCTGCAGGTTTTCCGTTACAGAACTGCCCGGATTAAAGTCTGTCGAAATAGCAATTGCCGCACCCGCATCAATCATTTCCCTTGCCCTGGAATACGTATCTTTTCCAAGATAAAAGCTTGTTCCCGGTAAAATAACACCAATCGTGTCAGATCCTGCGAGCTGCTTTATTCCCTCATCCGAAGTAACAGCCAAATGATCGCCACTAATCGCACCTAATTCGACAGCAAGCTCCGTTCCACCAAGTGGGTCAATTTCATCTGCATGAATTTTAACCCCAAATCCTTTTTCCTTCGCTTTTTGCAAATAAGGTCGGGACTGGTCAACCGAAAAAACACCAGTTTCTGTAAAAATATCAACAAATTCTGCTAGATTTTCAGCTTTTATTTCATCAAAAAGCTCTGCCATTAGATAGAGGAAGCTTTCAGAATCATCTTTGTACTCTGGTGGAATCGCATGTGCCCCCAGAAAGGTAGAAACGATGTCGAGTGGATGTTTTTCTCCAGCTTCCTTGGCAACCTTCAACTGTTTAAGTTCTGTATCTTTATCAAGTCCATAGCCGCTTTTAGCTTCCACTGTTGTAATCCCGTACGCAGCCATTCTGTCTAAATGAAAGAGGGCCTTTTCCAGTAATTCATCGTAGGAAGCTTTTTTTGTAGCATTTACCGTTGATAATATGCCGCCGCCTTGCTTTAGAATCTCCAAATAAGGTACACCCTGCTGCTTCAGTGCCATTTCCTGCTCCCGTGATCCACCGAAGACAAGATGGGTATGTGGCTCTACAAGTCCTGGTGTGACAAGCTTTCCTTGGGCATCTGTGGTAGTATTTGCTTGGATGTTTTTTGCCACATCAGCTGTTCCAATCCATTCTATTTTTCCATTTTTAATGCCTATAGCAGCATTTTCCAAAATGGCTAAATCATTCATATCGCTCCCCTTAACGGGACCTTTTTTATCCATTGTCAAAAGCTGACCAATATTTGTTATGACTATATCCACTTGCATGATCTCACCCCTTCATCGGAATCGTTATATCATGATTTTCAGCAAAATCGATCGCTGTCTGATAGCCCGCATCTGCATGACGGATAACTCCCATGCCCGGATCTGTTGTTAATACACGCTCCAGACGTTCTTTAGCCAGCTCTGTTCCATCAGCTACTACGACCATTCCTGCATGCAGGGAATATCCCATACCGACACCTCCACCATGATGGAAGGATATCCATGAGCCACCAGCTGCCGTGTTGATTAGTGCATTCAAAACAGCCCAATCCGCAACTGCATCACTGCCATCCTTCATCCCTTCTGTTTCACGATTTGGTGATGCAACAGATCCACTATCCAAATGATCACGCCCAATCACGATCGGTGCTTTTATTTCCCCTTTGCGGACTAATTCATTTATAGCCAAGCCCATTTTCATACGCTCACCATAGCCAAGCCAGCAAATTCTGGATGGCAGTCCTTGAAAAGCAACTTTTTCACGTGCCAAGTCAATCCAGCGTATTAGGGCATCATTCTCGGGAAAAAGCTCCTTGATTAGTTGATCTGTTCTGTAAATGTCTTCTGGATCCCCCGAGAGTGCTGCCCAGCGGAACGGGCCTTTTCCTTCTGTGAATAATGGACGAATATATGCAGGAACAAACCCCGGGAAGTTAAAAGCGTCTTTAACCCCTTCATTTTTCGCTACCTGTCTGATGTTATTTCCATAATCAAAAACGATTGATCCTGCTTTTTGAAATGCCAGCATCGCTTCCACATGTTTTGCCATACTCTGTTTGGAAAGCTGGGTGTATTTATTCGGATTATCCTTGCGTAATTTCGCTGCTTCTTCTATCGTGAATCCTATTGGAACATAGCCATTCAAAGGATCATGTGCAGAAGTCTGATCTGTTACAATATCAATTTGGATATCTTTGTTGAGAAGTTCATGATGAACCTCTGCTGCATTTCCCAGAAGCGCAATAGATAAAGCCTTCCCATCCTTTTTGGCTTCCTTTGCAAGATTGATTGCTTCAGCCAAATCATCTGTCATAACATCACAATAGTTGGTTTTCAACCTTTTTTCGATGCGGCTCTGATCAACTTCAACAGCTATCACAATACCTTCATTCATGGTCACGGCAAGTGGCTGTGCACCGCCCATTCCACCAAGTCCTGCCGTCAGCGTGATTGTATGCTTCAGCGTTCCATTATAATGCTTTTTTGCAAGTGCCGAGAATGTTTCATAGGTACCTTGAAGAATCCCTTGTGTCCCAATATAAATCCAGCTGCCTGCAGTCATTTGCCCGTACATCATTAAACCCTTTTGATCAAGTTCATGGAAATGCTCCCATGTGGACCACTTTGGAACAAGCACGGAATTAGAAAGAAGTACTCGTGGTGCATGCTGATGTGTTTTAAAAACACCAACAGGCTTTCCTGACTGAATCAGCATCGTTTCATCATTTTCCAGCTTACGCAATGTTTTAACAATGGCTTGAAAGGCTTCCCAATTTCGTGCTGCCTTTCCGATACCACCATAAACGACAAGTTCATCTGGATTTTCTGCCACTTCAGGATCCAGGTTATTGTAGAGCATTCGTAAAGTCGCTTCCTGTTCCCATCCTTTACATTCAAGTTCAAGTCCTTTTTTTGCTTTTACACTCCGATCGTTCATAAGCTTCTCTCCTCTCAACCACTGTCATTTGTCTAACATCACTTTCTTCACTGTTTTTAAGCCAATCTGTCAGTTTTTCAATATCTGTTGAAAATACCCTGTCTTTTGTAATACCTGCCACAATATTCCGGGTTTTTTTATACAATTTTCTGGTGGATGTAGCCATTCTTTCAATCCCCCGATATTCCACCGCCTGCATGGCACAAATAAGCTCGATCGCTACAACCCTTCTCGTATTTGTAAGCATTTGCAGTGCATGCCTTGCAGCAATTGTTCCCATGCTCACGTGATCCTCCTGATTTGCCGAGGACGGAATCGAATCAACACTCGCAGGATGAGCAAGAGTTTTATTTTCCGAAACAAGTGATGCAGCACTGTATTGCATAATCATCGCACCAGATTCAAGTCCGGGATTTGGACTTAAAAATGGAGGTAAATCGTTGAGCTGCGGGTTTACTAATCGTTCAATTCTTCTTTCAGAAATATTTGCAGTTTCAGCAATTCCCAGTTTTATAAAATCCATTGCAAATGCGATTGGCTGACCATGGAAATTCCCGCCTGAGATTACCTTGTTAGATTCGGAAAAAATTAACGGATTATCTGTCACGGCATTCATTTCTATTTCGAGCTTTTCTTTAGCATATAGCGCAGATTGCCAGCATGCCCCCAGCACTTGCGGGATGCACCTTAGTGAGTAAGCATCCTGAACGCGCTGTTCTCCTTGTCTTGTTGTCAGTTTGCTATCAGATAGAATTTGGCGGATTCTTTCTGCTACATCAATTTGCTCCTGATGTCCTCGAACTTGGTGCAAATCCTGATCAAATGCATCCATAATTCCCTGAAGTCCCTCTAACGTCATCGCAGCAATATGCTCACTTTGATGTAAAAGCTTCTCCATTTCCAAATAGGTGACCACACCAACGGCTGTCATAGCCTGTGTCCCATTAATTAACGCCAGGCCTTCCTTCGCTTTTAATATTAATGGGGTTAGGTCTTCTTCCTGAAGTACATACCTCGTTTCTACTCGCTCTCCCTGGTAATACACTTCACCTTCCCCTAACAGAGCTAATGCCAAATGGGATAGAGGTGCCAAATCGCCACTGGCACCGAGCGAACCTTGACGAGGAATAACCGGATGTATCCCTACGTTTATAAAATTAATTAATTGCTCAATCAATACCGGTCTTACACCAGAATGTCCTTGCGATAATGCATTGGCACGAAGCAGCAGCATGGCCCGACTAATTTTTTCTGAAAAAGGTTCGCCCACCCCACAGGCATGGGAATGAATAAGGTTCAGCTGCAGCTCATCCAAATCTTTATCCTCAATGATGACATCACTAAATTTACCAAATCCTGTATTAATCCCATACATTGTCCTTTTTTCAGTTAGCATTGCTTCAACGGTATATCTATTTTCTTCTACTTTCGTCATTGCCTCAGCAGATAAACGTACAGATTCATTTTTAAAAACGACCCGTTTCACTTCATCCAGCGTTAACGTTTTTCCAGTTAAATTGATCACATTACTGCACCTCCATGGTACTGCTTTATCACAGTAAAGCAGACAAAGTAAAAGGAGGCTATGGTTATCAACCACGCCTCCTTGCTATATCACATTTAAATGGGTTCGCTGCCTTTACAATTAAAATCATGTCAGCCCTCCAGTACTTATTCTATTCATAAGCTTATTATTATTGTAAGCGTTTTCCGGAAATAAAGCAAGACTTCTGAAAGTGAAAGGTATTTTTTTATCAAGATGTAACCTGCTAGAGCTTTTTATATTCTACTCGATCCACAAGTGATAGCAACCATAAAAAGTATGAACATAAAGAGTTAGTACCAGTTGCATAAGATGTTCACTTAACGTGGAAAATACTTATAATATCAATATGATTACCTTATTAAATATCAACATTAATAGACCATTATTAATAGGCTAATTAACAAGGAAAATAATGCATTTTAAAAAATTACTTTATAGTAATAAGGTTTTTATCATAAAAATAAAATAGCTCAAATCACATTGAATTGAGCTGCTTCTTTTATTATTTTCATTTGATTCTTCAACAATCGGCCCTATAGTGGAATAACTAAGATCTACAGATAAACGTCATTTCATTCAGAGATTTTTTTTACCAGGAACGCTGAATCTTTCAAAACTGAAAATCCATTTTTTTGATAAAATTGATAAGCTGGAACCGTCTTTTCAGTGGCTAATGTTATATGCTTAATCTCTTCAGTTTTCAATATATCATTTATTAGAGTAAGAAAAGTACTACCTGATCCTTGATTTTGCTTTTTTCTCGAAATAAAAAATTCCTTAATAAAATATTCCCGACCTTCCCACCAGTTAAAAATATAACCTAATGAGCAACCAATGAGCTCATCTTTTTCATCATAGAGAGCTAATGAAAGCGAGTTATTATTTTCGGTCAAATCTTTCAAATATGAATTTAACTGTTTTTCATTATTCCATTTATCAAACCAAGGTTCATTTGAAAATACATCTAGAAATAGTTTTTTCGTTTCCTCGAAATCACATTTTTTGAAAATACTTACCTCCATCTAGTTAAACCTCCTACATCATGATTCATAATTTATGGATCGTTAGTTTTCTGTTTTCTTCACACATAGTATAGCCGCTTTGGAATTTGTTCCTGTAAAGCGCCCATTTGTTTAGCTTTGTAATGATTAATTAAACTGAATTAGATTTTAGTTTTATAAAATATGGTATAAATAATGAAATAAGCATCCCTAAAAATAAGATCAGCACTATACCAACAATAAGATTCATAGGAAATGTGAGTGATAATAAACTAGTTAGCACCAACCCTAATAATAGCATCGGTATAAGAATGGATAACGAAATATATCTATGTGTATGTGAAGATATATTATGGTTAGTTCCACATTCACTACATTTTATTACCTTACGTGGAAACCATAATGATGTATAGACTCTTTTCCACTTAAGCTGTCGGTTACAAGATTTACATTTTGGCAATTCTACACTAACCTCCTCGCAGTAACTTGAAAGAATAATGTTAAATTCCTTTACAAATTAAACCGCTATTTAACCGAATATGGAAGGCATTTCTTATTCCAGATAAGCACCCTATAATGGAACGATTGGTTAGCATTTTTGCTTATTTACTTTTATTGACCGCCGTAAACGCAAACCCGTTAAATGGGGGGTGATATTCATATACACAAGTAAACTGGATACTATAACAAAGAGTAAAATTTTCACATTATCCCTCCTCAGATTATTACGGATTTACACCACTACAACATTTTCACTAACTGTCCCGTTTGTTGCATAAAGTTTCAACCCAATACGTCTATTTCAAGATCATTTTATTACAATGTTTTGATTTATTTTAACATAAATATTCAAAAGCTTGGTTAATATTTAAAATTGCATCCCTATTTTTGCACAATGCACGCTAAATCAGCACTTATATTAAAATGTATTTTAGCAAAGCAATTTGGATCCGTTTTATCAGCACTTTAGGTCAATGATTAGTGTTTATGGTGCTAATAAGGATGGGGAAATGTTGAGTAATTCATTCAAACGTTGTCATATCAGTTAAAAACAGCGTACTAGATATATGTGCGATTTAGTTTAGTACGCTAAATGTTTTGTAATTTTGTTTTTTCTTCACAGCAAGTGAACTACTTACCAGTTGCATCCTCTGTTTTTTCTTTTACTCATCCTCATAAGTTGCAAAGTATTCGGTTAATCCAATAAAGCTATTTGGTTGTTAAGCGTCGCATAAAAAAGGAAAGCAATGTGTGGGGACTAGTCACAACACGGCTTTCTTTTCTTGCTTTTAACGATAGGAACACAAAGAAGCCCATTTCTTTAAATTCCCATAACTAGTTGATGATAAAATACCTGTTCCTAATTTAATTATACGGTTTTTTAAATTTTTGCAATCTTACATGTCGTTATTAGAGCTCTCTCATCTAGTTTCCAATTGTATATGTTATGGAACCATAAAACCCATTCCTCAAAATTCGTCTTTTTCCGCTCCATATATTGCAATCCAAACAATGGCGAGTAACTTTCGCTTCATTCACCTTCATACTTTACACACATTTCTAAAACATTTTCCATCATTCCAAGTTATCCTGGAGTTGGCAGCAAAATTGATATTTCAGAGGGAAACTCACATTCACATCTTATTCTTTCAGCTACATACACAGTTCTGGCTCAGATTTCGGCTGTTTTGTCCGTGAGAGGCGTTCTCTTGGACAGTTCTGGCTCTGATTTCAGCTGTTTTGTCCGTGAGAGGCGTTCTCTTGGACAATCTAGTCTCTGATTTCAGCTGTTTTGTCCGTGAGAGGTGATCTCATGGACAATCTAGTCTCAGATTTGCGCTGTTTTGTCCGTGAGAGGCGTTCTCTTGGACAGTTCCGGCTCTGATTTCGGCTGTTTTGTCCGTGAGAGGCGTTCTCTTGGACAGTTCCGGCTCTGATTTCGGCTGTTTTGTCCATGAGAGGTGGTCTCATGGACAGTTCCGGCTCTGATTTCGGCTGTTTTGTCCTTGAGAGGCGGGATCATGGACAGTTCTGGCTCTGATTTCGGCTGTTTTGTCCATGAGAGGCGTTCTCTTGGACAGTTCCGGCCCAGATTTCGGCTGTTTTGTCCATGAGAGGCGGGATCATGGACAGTTCCGGCTCTGATTTCGGCTGTTTTGTCCATGAGAGGCGGGATCATGGACAGTTCCGGCTCTGATTTCGGCTGTTTTGTCCATGAGAGGCGTATTATCCTACGCTTGCACCAGATTCAGCTCGATTTGGGCATAGAGAGACATTAAAAAGCCGCCTACCTCACAAGAGATAGACAGCATCATAATTTATTTTTCTTTTTCAGACGTCTGCTCACGTCCCCAAAACTCAATTCCATCCTGATTCTCCAGTGTATCCCGGTAGAATACAGGATCCTTTCCCGCTTTTCGTTGTTTTCTATAGTCCTTCAGAACAACATTTACTATTTTATATAGCTTTGTAATTGCATAAAGGTTAATCAGTGCCATAAATGCCATCGTCAAATCTGCTAAAGCCCAAACGAGATCAAATGTAGCAACTGCACCGAAGATAACCATTGCAAGCACTGCTAATCGATAAATAAATAAACCAATTTTGCTATTTCTCACGTAAGCGATATTGCTTTCCCCGTAGTAATAGTTCCCTAAAATCGAGCTGTAAGCAAACAATAAAATAGCTATAGCAATAAACGCAGCTGCCCAATCTCCCAAATGAAATGCAAAGGCATCTTGTGTTAACTGGATTCCATCTGCTTCACTGCCCGCAAAGCCACCTGCTGCTAAGATAATAAATCCAGTGGCACTACAAATTAAAATTGTATCAAAGAATACACCTAATGCCTGAATCAATCCCTGCTTTACCGGGTGTGATACTTCAGCGGTTGCCGCAGCGTTCGGGGCACTCCCCATACCAGCCTCATTGGAAAATAAACCACGCTTGATTCCCATCATAATCGCTGCACCAAATCCTCCACCTGCAACCTCACGAAAACCAAATGCATTGGCAAAAATAAGTGCGATCATATCCGGTACTGCGGTTATATTAACAATTAATACAAATATCGCTATAAATATGTAAATAACTGCCATAACCGGAACAATAATTTGCGTTACATTGGCAATACTTTTCAGTCCTCCAAATATTACAATTGCTGTTAGAACAACTAAAATGATAGCGATTACGCTTGAATCGATATCAAATTGTCCGGAGAAAGCAAGACTGATTGTATTTGATTGTACGGAATTAAATACAAGTCCATAAGTAAATGTAATTGTAATCGCAAAAACTACCGCTAACCAGCGCTTTTTCAAGCCTTTTTCCATATAATACGCAGGTCCGCCACGATATTGTGTTTTCTCTGGCACTTTATACACCTGTGCGAGCGTACTTTCGACAAAACCTGAAGCTGCTCCAAGCAGTGCGATCAACCACATCCAAAAAATAGCGCCGGGTCCACCAAGAGATACTGCAGACGCCACACCAGCAAGGTTTCCTGTTCCCACCCTCGATGCTGCACTAATTGCAAATGCCTGAAAGGATGATGTACCCTTTTTACCTGATGCACTCATTGTACGTTTATCAAATAGCACACGAAACATTTCCGGCAAATTCCTAAATTGTACAAACCCTGTTTTGATTGTAAAAAATAGCCCTAAACCGATTAACACGATGATAAGTACATAACTCCATAAGACCTCGTTTATTTCGCCAACAATACTTTCCATAATATCCATTCCTGATGTTCTCCTCCTTAAAGTCAGCCTGATTTCGCTTCTATCTTTTTTTACCCGTTATACCTTTATCCTAACCACAAGTAATAATTATATCATTTTTTGTAAAAGGCTGTATTCTAAAAGTATCTTGCATTTACTAAGACCGCTGTTGAATTCTCGGTTTTGCTGATCAAAGCATCTCTCGCACTGATAGACAACCGATGTCCGCTGATAGGGCATATATCAATATAAACACCATCCAAATTAACAAAAAATCCAGTCACCACTTAGCAACATTATATAAAGTGAAACTTCATTCAGTGGGGTTTTACCTTCCTCCCCACTGAATGTTAGTTATATCAATAAAACAGGGATACAAATCAGCTACGATTTGCATCCCTGAATATAAATATAAATTCCCACTCTTAACCCATTAGATACACATGACTATTTTTTTTACATGCTATTGAAAAAAACGCTAACACGTCTTTCCAAAGGTCAGAGATCCGAAGCCTGATTTGAAGAAACCAGCGAAAAGCCGATTTCGTCTATACTTTCTTATACCTTAAAGAATCCCTACACCCCTCTATCCCAAGGAAAATCTGTCCCAAACAATTGTGCAAATTCCTTCGATTGTTTTCTTCGTTCTTTCCGCTGTTTCGCTCGAATTGCTGCATGTTCATGAAGAATTTTCTCATGTTCTGACTCTGGATATACACCCGGAACAGGTATTGGTCTTCCCTCTTCATTTACTGCCACAAACGTTAAAAATGCTGTCGTACATACTTTTCGATCTCCTGTCAGCAAGTCTTCGGTAACTGCCTTTACAAACACTTCCATTGACGTATTATGCGTCCATGTGACAAATGCCTCCACACAAACCGAATCCCCTTCTTTTACTGGTGCAAGAAAATCGACGGAATCGGTTGAGGCTGTTACAACCGGCTTTCTGGCATGCCTTACTGCGGCAATTGCAGCTACATCATCAATATGGGCCATTAATTTTCCCCCAAATAATGTGCCATGATTATTCGTATCCGGTGGGAGAACATGGGATGTTTTTACTGCTAGTGAGTATGAACAAGGTTTTTCTTTCATCTTATTTACCTCCATCTTTTTCTGCTATTTTTCCACAAATAACTGTATTTACAACACAGGTGAAATCAAGCGGGAAATCGATTCTTTAAAACGTATTCCAAGCGAACGCTTATCGTATAGTTTTTTCGTCATTTGCGTCGACAATTTAATATCTTCATTAAATGCAACAACTAACCTTTCCGCAAGACCTTCATCATATAAAAAAGCATTTACTTCAAAATTCAAGCGGAAACTGCGTACATCAATATTTGCAGTACCAACAGATGCAATTTCCCCATCCACCACAATTGTCTTTGCATGCAGGAAGCCATTCTGGTATATATAAGCCTCTGCTCCTGCTTCAAGCAAGTCACCTACATTGGACAAAGTTGCCCAGTATACAAAGGGGTGATCCGGTTTATTCGGGATCATTATTTTCACATCTACACCAGACAGTGCAGCAATTCTGAGTGCATCTCTTAAGCTTTCATCTGGAATGTAGTAAGGTGTTTGAATATAAATATACTCCTTGGCAGACATAATCATTTTTATATAACCATTTTTTATCTGCTCCCAATCCGAATCTGGGCCACTTGAAACAATTTGTACGCCAACATCTCCTACTGGGTCAGCTGCATAGTAACGTTCTTCATACAAAATATCATTACGAGAAGCTTGGTTCCAATCCAGTATAAATCTTGTTTGCATATCCCGTACAGCATCCCCGTAAACACGTAAATGTGTATCACGCCAATAACCGAATTTTTTATTTTCACCAAGGTATTCGTCCCCGATGTTAAATCCACCGATATAGCCTAATTTTCCATCTATAATAGCTAATTTACGATGATTTCTATAATTGATTTTAAAATTGACTTTTGGAATTTTCGGTGGAAAAAATGATTCAACATAGGCTCCGGCATTACGCAGTCTCCTTATGTATTTGCGGCTTAATCTCCGTGATCCCATATCATCATACAGCATTCGAACTTCTACACCTTCATTTGCTTTCTTTATTAATACCTCTGCAATACGCTTACCAAGCTGATCACTGCGGATGATATAGTAAAGTAGGTGAATATGGTCTGTAGCCTTTTCCAGATCTCGGATTAAGGCGTGAAATTTTTCTTCTCCATCTGTATAAGTTTCAACTTTATTATGTTGTGTAAAGATGGCATCATCATTTCGCAAATGCAAATAAATGAGATCCTCGTATTTCGCTATTTCTTTATGCTTGAAATCAAAGCTTTCCTCTTCCAGTGCACGCAGTTGGGACTGTACGGCAGTTTTCACACCAAGTCTTGCTTTCGTATCCCATGTGAAAATCCGTCGTTTACTGATAGGTTTGCCGAAAACCAAGTAAAGAAAAAAGCCTGCCACCGGAATAAAAAGCAATACCATCAACCATGCCCAAGTAGCACCGGCGTCTTTCCGCTCCAAAAATATAATAGAAATACCTAAAGTAATATTAAAAATTAAAATAAAACCAAGTAGGTAAGTTAGTATTCCCATTATAAAAATCTCCCTTCCGAAACACAGCTATTATAAATCTCCATAATATTAATATAGCATACAATAATTTTAAGGGTAAACAACACTGAGAAAAACACTAAAGCGTCTTTCCAGAGCTCAGATTTGAAGAAATCAGCGAAAATGCCGATTTCGTTTATGCTTTCTTACTCCCTGAAAAGGAAATTCTTCTCAAGCAACACCTGCTACCTAAGAGTTCTAGTATTCCTTCATGATTATTCCATATTCACGATCATATAATTTCTTAAAAAAATACGTTTGCATTGGTTGATCGCCAATGCAAACGTATTATTCTACAAAAGTACTTATAATCTATCATTTATCCAGCGCCTGCTCCAGGTCTGCCCAAATATCCTCCCATGCCTCAAGGCCTACTGATAAACGAATAAGTTGATCAGTAATTCCCATTTCCTGACGAGAATCCTCTGGTACAACAGCATGTGTCATGGTGGCAGGGTGTTCAATTAAGGTTTCTGCATCACCAAGACTGACAGCAATCTTTAAAAAAGATAAGTTGTTCAACAGCTTCTGTGCATCCTGTTTTGATCCTTTAATTTCAAATGAAATGACTCCACCGCCCCGCTTCATTTGTTTTTGGCGAATCGGGTAATCAGGATGTCTCTCATCATTTGGATAATAAATATTTTTCACTTTTGGATGGTTTCTTAGTTTATCAAATATTTTTTCTGCATTATCTGAATGGCGATCAAGACGAACAGGCAAGGTCTTTAGCCCCCTTATCAAAAGCCAGGCATCAAATGGGGAAATAATTCCACCAATATCCTTCTGTGTTGTCATCGCAACTGAATCCAGAAATTCTTTTTTCCCAACGACCAGACCTGCAATAACATCTCCATGGCCGCCAATATATTTTGTCGCACTATGAAGAACAACATCACAGCCTAACTCCAGCGGTCGCTGCAAATAAGGAGATGAAAAGGTATTATCAACAACTACCGGAATTCCATACTCATGGGCAACCTCAGCAACCATTTTAAGGTCAATTAGTTTCATAGTTGGATTAATTGGCGTTTCCACATAGATACATGCCGTTTCCGGTTTTATGAACGAGCGGATGTCTTCTTTTGATCCCATTACAGAGAAATCATGGGAAATATTATATTTTTCCTCCATCATTGTTAATAAACCAAACGTACAACCATACAGTCCAGACGAGCACAGTACATGATCATTCGCTTTTGTTAAGGCAATTAAAACCGCAGAAACTGCTGCCATCCCTGAAGCAAACGCAAGTCCCCGTTCCCCGCTCTCCAGTGTCGCAATTCTTTCTTCCAATACAGATACGGTAGGATTACCCAGCCTTGAATAAATATAGCCATCCTCTTCACCAGCAAACCTTCGTTCCCCTTGTTCAGCTGTATCAAAAGTATATGTCGATGTTTGAAATAATGGTGGTGTCAAACTTCCCAGCATCTCTTTTGAATCATAGCCCTCATGAATGACAGACGTCTCAATATGTTTATGTTTTTTATCCATATGATTAACCCCCTTAAGTGCTTGCAAAATAAACATACCTACTATTATCATAAGCTATTACACTCATATTTGAAAGCGTATTCTCTAAATCCGTGTTCAATAATAAGCAAACCAAATAATTGCCTTGTTGAAAATTTTAATCTACTATTAGTGTAATTTAGCAGACAGGGGGAAGTTCCCATGGAAAACAATCAAGAAAAGCTTGGAATATTATATACAGCTAGCGCCTATATTTTATGGGGATTCCTACCGATTTACTGGAAATTGGTGGACAGGGTTTCAGCAGGAGAAATACTCGCACACAGAATTGTCTGGTCGTTTATCTTTATGCTCCTGATTGTTTCCATTTTACGTAAGTGGTCCCCATTCATTCAGGAATGCAAAATAATTCTCAAGAGTAAAGGCAAGCTTATCGGTATATCCGCGGCTTCCATTTTTATAAGCATAAATTGGCTTACGTTTATTTGGGCAGTAAATAGTAACCATGTAATCCAGGCTAGTTTGGGATATTATATTAATCCATTAGTCAGTATTTTATTAGGCATCATTGTGTTAAAAGAAAAATTGACAAGAAGACAGATTGTTTCATTCCTACTTGCAGCTATAGGAGTATTCTACTTAACATTCAGCTTTGGCGTATTCCCATGGGTTTCTATCCTATTGGCACTTAGTTTTGGATTTTATGGTTTGTTGAAAAAGATGGTTGATATTAGTGCCATGTTTGGGTTGACGATTGAAACAATGATCGTGGCACCAATTGCTGCTTTTTATTTGTTCACATTACCCGAAAGTGTCTTCACTTTTAACACTGCAATGGCATCAACAAATTTTTTATTGATCGGATCTGGTGTCGTTACGGCAGTCCCATTATTGTTATTTGCAAGTGGTGCTAAACAAATCCCGCTGGCAATGGTTGGATTTTTGCAGTACATTGCTCCAACACTCATGTTAATCCTCGGGGTATTTTTATATAATGAAACGTTCACGATGGCACATTTTATCGCATTCGCATTCATTTGGACTGCATTAATTATTTATATGGGTTCCGCATACAAACGCCCAATACGTCATCGGAAAAAACAGGAAATTTAATTTTTTTGAAAATACAGTTGACAATTGCACAGACTAAATACTATAATATTCAGTAATTCAAAAAAATTTAATCTCTTATCAAGAGTGGCGGAGGGAATAGGCCCTGTGAAACCCGGCAACCTTAAAGCATGATAGCTGCTTTAAATGGTGCTAAATCCTACAGATCGATAATGATCTGGAAGATAAGAGGAGGATCGGTTAGAATATACGCCCTCTTCTTAGGAAGAGGGCTTTTTCATTGATTTCCCTCTCTCCCCAGATTCATTGCATGCTCAGAAGAAAAATTAATTTATTCAAGGAGGAATTTATCATGTCAACATTTCATTTTCAAAATCCGGAAACAGTATTACTTCATGCAGGTCAGGAGCCAGATCCTACAACAGGATCAAGAGCTGTACCAATCTATCAAACTACATCCTACGTTTTTCGTGACACGGAGCATGCGCAAAATCTTTTCGGTTTAGCAGAGCCTGGAAATATATATACACGAATCATGAATCCAACAGTGGATGCTTTTGAACAGCGTGTTTCCCAGCTGGAGGATGGTGTTGCAGCTGTAGCAACCGCTTCAGGAATGGCTGCAATAACATATGCTATTTTAAATGTAGCCAGTGCCGGGGATGAAATCATCACAGATAGTAACTTATATGGCGGGACCTATAATCTTTTCGCACATACATTACCTCGCTATGGAATCAATGTGAAATTCGTCGATGGTACAGACATTGATGCAATTGAAGCAGCCATTACAGATAAAACAAAAGCAATATTTGGTGAAATCATTACAAATCCAAGCTTAAACATATTCGATGTGGAGGCAGTTTCGTCTATCGCTCATACGAATGGTATTCCATTAATCATTGACAATACGTTTGCTCCATACCTCACGAAGCCTTTAACCTGGGGTGCTGATATTGTTGTTCACTCTGCGACAAAATGGATAGGTGGTCATGGAACCGCAATCGGCGGTATTGTTGTAGATGGAGGACGTTTCAACTGGGATAATGGAAAATTCCCAGGATTTACTGAGCCTGATGAAAGCTATAATGGACTTAAGTTTATCGATGTTGGCCCTGCAGCTTTTGCAACGAAACTCCGTGTTCAATTACTACGTGATATCGGGGCATGTTTAAGTCCACATAATGCATTTTTATTATTGCAAGGGCTAGAAACCTTACATTTACGGATTGAGCGTCATAATAAAAACGCTGAGGAAGTGGCTGCATATTTACAAAAGCACCCTGCTGTGGAATGGGTAAATTATCCAGGTCTTGCAGAACATCCTTCACATCAATTGGCCAAAAAATACCTGAAAGACGGATTCGGATCTATTATTACATTTGGCATTAAAGGCGGCCGTGATGCAGGTAGAAAACTAATTGATAGCATCACCCTATGGTCACATGTTGCGAATGTCGGTGATGCAAAATCACTTATCATTCATCCAGCATCAACTACACATCAGCAATTAAGTGAAGATGCTCTGATAAAAAGTGGTGTATCTGAGGAATTAGTCCGCCTATCTATTGGTCTCGAATCCCCAAAGGATATTTTAATTGATTTGGATCAGGCCATTGCCAAAGCGGTTAATGAGCCCAGATTATATGAAGAAACTGATGAAGATGCGATCAAATGGCTATTATCCTCTCCATTTGACCGAAGTAATGGGGCTGTACGCAAAAAAGTGATTGCTGTAGTGGAGTCTAATGATTCTATCCAGCAGTTGAAACAATTAGGGTTTAGCATTATCCATCTCAATGAAACATCCGAACTAAAGGATATTGAAGGCGATGTGGATGCTGTTTGGGTAAAAAATCAACCAGTGGGCCAATCAATCATTGAATCATTTATTAACAAGCAAGGAAAAATCTTATGGATTGAAGATCCTGAAGCAAACGAACCTCTAATAGAAAATGCAAAGGCGACAGGAATTACTGTTATTTCAAATAGAAACCTTTATGAGGAGGCAATTGGACTAAGGGGAAATCGCTCGGATAAAGAAACAGTGGAAGTATAGACCTACCACTCCCAAACTTACCATAAAAGTTAGAAATAAGGTTTACTTTGCTATGTTTTTGGAAAAATTATAGATAACCACTGTTCAAGATCGCCTTGATTTGAGGCGATCTTTTTTAAATTCATTTTAATAGGTAGAAAGGTTACTAAGAGAAAGCTGTTTTATTAATTTACTACAATTACGCTTTTGCTTCTGACAACAGAAAAGACGAAGCGAGAGGCGAATTTTTTATCCCCACATTTAAGTTAACCATCTCATTTTACGAAATATAAATTTCGGGTAGACACAGTAATATACTTTTGATTTCCGTAAATTCATGAGACAATTAATATTATTTCCATATAATATTATATAATAACTTAGGTGTGGTTAGTATGAAGAAAAATGTCTTAATTATTGCCAGTTTAATTACAATCATCGGAATCGTTCTGATCGTTTTAAATAATCAATCTACATCTACTTTCGACCATGTGAATATTCCAGAAGACAAGGTCATCGAAACAGAAGAAGAGGAAAAAGAGGAAGCGCATGATGAGAGTCAGGAAGCCGGTGAAGAAACCGCCGAAAGTCAAGAAACAATGAATAGCCAGCAGGTTTCTAAGATCCTTTTAGAAATAGTCCAACGTACAATTGATTTCTTTTCCAATCGTGAGACGCGGGTCGTTGCTTTAGGTGATTCCCTAACAAAGGGGGTTGGTGATAGTAAACAGCAGGGTGGATATGTAGGAATACTAGATCGATCCATTAATGAAGAAGACGATCTTGTTCAATTTGAAAATTATGGTATACGTGGTTATCGTTCCGGACAGCTTCTGAATTACCTAGATGAGCCAGAAATTACGGAAGCTATCACTAACTCGGATATTGTGCTGATAACAATTGGCGCAAATGACATCATGGAAGTCGTTAAAAGAAACTTCGCCAACTTAGAGCTGGAAGATTTCATGCAGGAAAGAGAGCTTTATGAGGATAGGTTAAATCAAATATTTACTAAAATTCGAGCAATAAATTCTACTGCAGAGATATATTTATTAGGTTTTTACAACCCATTTAAAAAATTCTTTCATGATATTAAAGAACTTACGATCATTGTTGAAGAATGGAATAGTACTGGAATGACAATTGCTGAAGAACATGATAATGTAACATTTATCCCAACCGTGGATCTATTTGATGATCCAGACGCAGATTTATTTGCAGAGGATAACTTCCATCCCAATGATCTTGGCTATCAGCGGATGGCACGAAGAGTACTCGAATATTTAACTGATGAATAAGGATGAATGCTATGTCTCTTAGAAAAGAACACCGTAAGAATAAAAATAGATGGAAACAACTCTTTTTTGGTCTGTTCATATTAAATATTGTTTTTTTCCTGCTGATTGTTACCTTCATATTTTGGCCAGTTTCTGAGACAAATATAGGGCAAAATCAAGATCGTGAAGAACAAGAAAGCTCCGAATTTATCGTTCGGACAACAAAGCAGAATTTAAATGAATTGATAAACGCTTATATTGACCAGCTTTTAAGTACGACAAGACATCAATACAGTATCACACTTGATGAGGATGTTCATTTAACAGGTGAATTGCCAGTGTTCTCCAGCACTGTACCACTATCTGTTCACTTGGAACCATTTGTCCAGGATAATGGCGATATTATTTTAAAACAAAGATCCATTTCAGTAGGATTATTACAATTACCAAATCAGAAAATCATGGAATATATGGCAAAATACTTACCAATGCCGGAGTGGGTAACCGTTAATCCAAAAGATGAAGAAATATATGTTGCTGTAACCGATATGGAAATCCGAAGTAATTTCGAGGTCAGTGTGGAGCACATCGATTTAGAAGCAAATAATCTGGCATTCAAGATTAAGGTACCTTATGAGTCACTTGGCATAAATTTAAGAGAATAGCGATTACTATGGGCGGATTGAATTGGATAGTTTGATCCGGCTTTAGTGATTTGAGGGATTTTTAGAGATTATCTGGTGTGTTTGGGCGTGGAGGCTTTTCTATTGGTATTTCATAGAAAACTTACATTAATCATTCAAGCAAATACACGTTGACCATTCACTTCAATAGGTCATTTTTAATGTAGATGAAAAAATATTAATTCATACACTTTAATAAATCTTAAGAACGAGATCAAGAGCGGGAGCTACAAATGATGAAGTGCTGGAGAAACGGCCATTCTAATTAGAGATGAAAGTTGAGAGCTAAAACGGCAAAGTTGAGAGAAAACATGGGAATTTGCAATTATCTCTCCACTTTATAGGCTTCTCTCTCAACTTATTGTATACTTCTCTCAACTTCATAAGCTTCTCTCTCAACTTTGTCTGATTTCGACAAAAATACTAGTTAATTCTATACTTTTTTTATTATTAGGATCAAACAGACAACTCCAATTTACAAAAACAATGGAACAAATAAATTACCAAATCCTTCATTGATAAACTCGCATCATCTGTTCGATTTTCCCTTTTACCTGACTCACCAGATGATTTGGCTCTAACACTTTCGCTTTACTTCCCCATGTTAAGATCCAATTGGTTAACCCGTCCGATAATTTAGCCTTCGTTGTTAACACAAAATGATCGTCGTCTGTATTTTTTATAGCGGCTTCAAGTCCAAACCGATCCAGAACAACATTTATCAGATCCTTGTGGAAACGGATTTTTATTCTAATTTCCTCCCCTGCAAACATATGAAAGCTTTGATTTACATAGCTTTTTAGGTCAAAATCTTTTTTGGTGAACTGGTTTTCTTCAATTTTTATGTTACGTATTCGATCCAAACGGTAATGTCTCATTTCATTTGTTTTTTGAAACAGCCCAATTAAGTAGTAATAATCATTTTGCCAAATTAATGCATATGGCTCCACATAGTACCGTTCTCCATTTCGACCATACTCAAATTGCTTTTCCACATTGAATTTCCCATATTGATATGTAAGAACCTTCTGCATAGAAATTGCCCGGTGTACAAAATCAATATTCAATTTAACCAGCTCATAATCCGTATTTGCTGATTGACTGAATAAAACAGGCTCAGGCAATGTTTTAGCTATATTTCTACTCGTTAATTTTTTCACTTTATTAATTAGTTTTTTCTTTTCATTCGTTGTAATAAATCGAGCAGAAAGAATCGCATCAATAATTAAGCGTAACTGATATGTTTCAAACAACCGAGATTGATGACTGTATAATAACTTTCCGAATTTCCCCTTATTTTGCATGATTTCGAAATCCATCTCATCAAGGATTTCTATATCCCGTTTGATTGTTCTATTATCAAATGTCGTTCCCGGTATGATTTGCAGCAATTTCTTATTAATTTCATTAATATCTAATTCATGTTGGTCATCTGTTTGTTCAAATAATATTTCCTTAATCTTCAACATTCGATAATTACTTCCACGTTCCATAAGCTCGACTCCTTTCCATCTAAAAAAAGAACCATATACCGAATTGTGTATGGTTCTTATCTGATAACAAATCGTTTTACTTTAGAAGATAATAAAAATATAAATGATTGCTTAGGTAATGTTTGTTCACCAGTTACTAATTTTCTCTTCACCATCGTTTTTTGATGGCAGTACGCTTCAAGTCTTCCTTTATAAACCAAGTGCATTCCTTCATGCATTCGAATATCTGCTGGAGTAATAAAGCATGGCGGCTTATTTAGCTTGAAGTTCTCCAAATCCTTTAAAACTGTTGCTACAAATTGAGAACAGAAAAATGCATCCTTGCGATCTATTTTTATCTGAAGCAGTACACCAATTAAACCAATAAAGTTATATTTATATAATTCCTTCTTTGCTTCAATTTCTTTAATCTTATCAAGAATTGCTTCACACTCCGCTTCAGAAACCTTATAGCTGTAGATTGCACAATTTGAATTGCGCATAAATTCACTATGAATATCTTCTTTTACAAATCCGCCAATAAATGGATTATTCGGGCGTTTTCTTCCAAAGCTATATACTTCACTCAATTCATGATCAAAGCCAATCGAAACATGATTTAGTGGTTGCTTGGTACAATAATTGATTGCTTTGGATAAATAAGTTCCTGTATCTGTGAAGAGAAAGTAAATCGTTCTTTCTCTCATATGACTTCCTCCCCCCAATCTCTATTTATCAACCAATATAATCTTCTGTCTAACTTAACGAGGGAAATCCTAAAAAAAATAGTCTTTTTTCTACTATTACAAAAATCCGCAAATTATACAAGCTATTTTTTAAAATATTTCCCTTCTTATATATATATATGATCGTTTTACATTGACGAAACCAACTAAATACCGTAAGCTTACGTTGATTGCTATTTATTTTTTATTGGAGGAAAGTCAAGTAAAATGATAAATGTTACAAACGTTAGTTTACGCTATGGCGATAAAAAGTTGTTTGAGGAAGTTAATTTAAAATTTACTCCTGGTAACTGCTATGGATTAATCGGTGCTAATGGTGCCGGTAAATCCACTTTTTTAAAAGTATTATCAGGTGAAATAGAGCCACAGTCCGGAAATGTTTCTTTATCTCCAGGTGAACGTCTTGCTGTTTTAAAACAGGATCACTTTGCCTTTGAGGATCAACAAGTGCTCGACACCGTTTTAATGGGCCATGAGAAATTATATGAAGTGAAGCAGGAAAAAGATGCTATTTATATGAAAGCCGATTTTTCAGAAGAAGACGGTATGCGTGCCGCAGAGCTTGAAGGTGAATTTGCTGAAATGAATGGCTGGGAGGCCGAATCAGATGCAGCAGTTCTACTTAAAGGGCTAGGGATTGATGAATCTCTTCATCTGAGGAATATGGCTGATCTTACGGGAGACGACAAAGTAAAGGTACTCTTAGCACAAGCCTTATTTGGTAACCCGGATATTTTACTGCTGGATGAGCCAACAAACGGGTTGGATATTCAAGCAATCCAGTGGCTAGAGGAATTCCTGATTAACTTTGAAAACACAGTAATTGTTGTTTCCCATGACCGCCACTTTTTAAATAAAGTATGCACACATATTGCAGATGTTGACTATGGAAAAATCCAAATTTACATCGGAAACTATGATTTCTGGTATGAATCAAGTCAGCTTGCTTCCCAAATGGCACAAGATGCGAATAAAAAGAAGGAAGAAAAAATTAAGGATCTGCAGGCATTTATTGCCCGCTTTAGTGCAAATGCTTCGAAGTCAAAGCAGGCCACTTCACGTAAGAAGCTGCTGGATAGCATTACACTTGATGACATTAAACCATCTTCACGGAAATATCCATACATTGCTTTCACACCAGAACGTGAAATTGGTAATGATCTATTGCGTGTGGAAGGATTAACAAAAACTATTGGCGATAAAAAGGTGTTGGATAATGTCAGCTTTATAATGAACAAGGATGACAAAATTGCCCTAGTTGGAAGAGACGACATTGCGAAAACAACCCTATTTAAAATATTAACGGGCGAAATGGAAGCCGATAGCGGAACCTTCACTTGGGGCGTCACAACTTCCCAGTCTTATTTCCCTAAAGATAATGCTGCCTATTTCGAAAATAATGAGCTGCCTTTGGTAGATTGGCTACGTCAATATTCTCCTGAAGATGAAACTGATACATTCCTGCGTGGCTTCTTAGGAAGAATGTTATTCTCTGGTGAGGAGGCTTTAAAGAAAGCAAATGTACTTTCTGGTGGGGAAAAGGTTCGCTGTATGCTATCAAAAATGATGCTCAGCAATGCCAATGTGTTACTATTGGATGAGCCAACAAACCATCTGGATTTAGAATCTATTACATCTTTAAATAATGGCTTAATGAAATTTAAAGGATCGATCCTGTTCACATCACATGACCATCAGTTTATTAACAGTATTGCAAACCGACTTATCGAAATTACCCCAAGTGGCATTATCGATAAGGAAATGAGCTATGATGAATATGTACAGGACCAGAAATTACAAAAACAGATTGCTGAAATGTATATCAGCTAATAAGTTTTGCGGCGTTCTTCGTTGTGGGAGGACGCATTAACTTTATTTAATGGAAAAACGACAGAGAACTATTTTTCCATGTATACACACTATTCCAGAACATACAGAAAGCTCTCCCTAGAAAAAACGGGAGAGCTGATTTTATATTATTTGTTTTCTTTCTCAACTATTTTTGTAAGCATATCCTTCGTCATTCTGTCTAGATCATATTCCGCTTTAAAACCCCATTCTTGCAATGCTGCAGAAGAATCGATACTATTCGGCCAGCTATCAGCAATTTTCTGTCTAACAGGATCTATTTTATAGGATAGCTTGAATTCCGGGATCTGTTTTTGAATTGCTTTGGCAAAGTCTTTTGGATCAGCAGAAATCGCTGATATGTTAAAAGCATTACGGTGCACAAGCTTACTTGGGTCAGCCTCCATTAGCTGAATAATTGCATTCAATGCATCTGGCATATACATCATATCCATATACGTACCTTCACGTACATAAGATGTGTATGCTTGGTTTTTAATTGCTTCATAATAAATTTCAACTGCGTAATCGGTTGTACCACCACCCGGAGGAGCAACATAAGAAATTAAACCAGGATAGCGAACACCTCTCGTGTCCACATTAAAACGACTATAATAATAATCAGCCAGTAGTTCCCCTGCCACCTTGTTTATACCATACATCGTAGTTGGACGCTGCAGTGTATCCTGTGGTGTGTTGTCCTTTGGTGTTGATGGACCAAATGCACCAATTGAACTCGGTGTGAAAAATTGCAGGTTTAGCTCTTTTGCAACTTCTAAAGCATTGATTAAGCCACCCATATTCAAATCCCAGGCAACTCTAGGAAAGGATTCTGCCTTTGCCGATAACAGTGCAGCTAAATGCATTATCGTGTCCACATTATGCTTTTTCGCAACGGAATATAAACTTTTGGCATCTGTAACATCGACTATTTCAAATGGACCATCATTTAAACCCTCGGCTTTTTCTCGGATATCTGTTCCGATTACATTTGATGTTCCATATATATTACGTAATTTCTCCACAAGCTCTGAACCAATTTGTCCAAGAGCTCCAGTAACTAAAATTTTCTTCATTTCCTATATCCTTTCTAACATCAGAGTAAACTGCTTAAATCAATCCCATTTCTTTTCCAACTTTTTCGTACACAGTGATTGCATCATCAAGCATTTCCTTTGTATGTGCAGCAGTTGGCATATTGCGCACTCGTCCAGTTCCTCTTGGTACGGTTGGGAAAACAATTGATTTAGCATAAACGCCTTCTTCATATAGTCGCTTACTAAATTCCTGCGCTTTTTTCTCTTCACCAATAATACATGGGGTGATTGGTGTTTCACTATTTCCAATATCAAAGCCTATTTTTTTCAAACCTTCTTTTAAGTAAGCACCATTTTCCCAAAGTCTTTCATTCAACTCCGTACTTTCCATTAAAAGCTCGATCGCTTTTGTACTTGCAATTGCATCTGCTGGTGACACAGCTGTTGAAAACAAAAATGGACGTGAACGTACTTTAAGCCAGTCGATAAGGTTTGTTTTTCCGGCAACATATCCACCAATTACACCAATTGCTTTAGATAATGTTCCCATTTGGAAATCGATCTTATCCTGAAGTCCAAAATGTTTCACTGTTCCTGCACCTTTACCAAGCACACCAGAACCATGTGCATCATCAACATAAGTAATTAAATCGAATTCTTCAGCGATTTTTACAATTTCAGGGAGTTTGGCAATATCTCCATCCATTGAAAATACCCCATCAGTAATAATCATTATTTTATTATACTGTCCTGATTCAACAGCTTCTTTGGCTTTTTGACGAAGGTCATCCATATCTGAGTGATTAACACGAATAATTTTAGCTTTTGACAAACGACAACCATCAATAATCGACGCATGATTCAATTCATCTGAAAGAATGGCATCATTTTTATCCATTACAGCAGAAATCGCAGCCATATTACAATTAAATCCAGATTGGTAAGAAATAACTGCTTCTGTTCCTTTAAATTCAGCAAGCTTTTTCTCAAGTTCTACGTGAAGATCCAATGTCCCATTAATTGTGCGAACAGCCCCAGCACCAACTCCATGAGAATCTACAGCTTGTTTAGCTACCTCTTTTAGGCGTTCATCTGTAGCAAGTCCTAAATAATTATTTGATGAAAGATTAATCAGTTCTTTCCCATTAATTGTGATCTTCGCCCCGTTAGCTCCCTGCACAGGATCGATTTCATTATATAGACCACGCTCTTTTAAATCAGCAATATTTTCATCTAAAAAATTATCCAATGCTTTACTAGTCATGTTTTTAATTTTCCTCCTTGTTTTGCAAGCGCTTCAGATTACCTCCTGTAACAGTATACGCTTCATTTACGTATAGTTTAACATAAACAGATCTAAATGTTTAATGTGATGAGGACTTCTGTTCGTAGTAAAACTATTTGGTCTATTGGAAATTTACCATCAGATATACGTTCATCAAACCTTTCATTTTTGTAAGCATTTTATATGAAAATGTCATAAAAAACCATGGTGATTTATAACTATTTTTATTATACTTTTAATAGAGGTTATTCAAAAGGTCCGATAAAAAGATTCTTCGGGATAGGGGATCTTCGACTAAGTACCGACAAGTTCTGTTCTTCAAATAAAAAGCATATTTTTAACGTGTTATGTTTACGCACTGAAGCTCTCTGCTTGTCAGGTGTCACACGTCGAAAACAACACATTACACAAGAAGCCCGTTAGCTAGCTTTTCTATTCCTTGTAAAAGAAAAGCACTTTTCCCGCACGCCAGAACATTTCCTCACGTATTAAATGCATACGTTCTGGTACGAGATACGCCGCCTCGAACTTCCCGATCCTTTTTATCCTCCTTTTTGAACATGCGCTAATCGATTTTAATTTTGGAGGAAGTAATGATGAAGAGAGTATTAATCGCACTTTTTGCGGTAATAATTATTAGCATTGGAGTTGTTGGGTATTCCCATATGAATGATGGACCCAATGAAATTGTAGATGAAGAAAGTAACCATTCCATGACGATTAAATCATAATCTCGAATGGGTTCTTCACATAACTTGTTGTAGCATTATAATAATGTTTGATCAAAGTAATATTTAAGGCAAATAAAAGAATCCGTTTTGAAAAAAAAGTGGTCAAAGCGGATTCTTTTTTTATGAAAAAAATATAAATTTTGAAAGTGTAATCTAAAACGGTGTAAGTAAAAGTGCGTACGGCTTCTACTTGGCAGTTTAGATGCCCCAAATTAGTCCTATGCCAACTATTAGCGTAAACCACATACCAATCAGATACACCTTCAGAAGATCGGATGCTGGTACTTATTCCGAAACAGTTCCCTTCGTTGAATAACTGTTTTATTCTGATAATGCGATTTTTATATGGGCTAAGTGGTGTTCCTCATGCCAGGCTAATTTTGCAACTTTTGTTGCGACTGTTATCTGATCACTTCCTTGGAGAGTAAAAGCTCGGGTCAATTGCTCTTCAGTTAAATTATATCCTAAAGATACGATGCGTTCATTTATACCTTCTAGCATTTTAATAGAACTTTCTACAGGAAGCTTTGTATCCGGTTGAATCGCCCACTTATCTTGATCAAAAGCTGGAATTATTGGATTCTCATCTGTTAAAGTCAGCTTCAAACGTTGATACATGTTCAACTGGGAATCAGCAATATGATGAACAAGCTCGCGAACGGTCCAGCTACCCTCACGATATGTTCTGCTTAATTCCTCATCATCTAATGCCTCAACAGTTTTTCTCAAGCGAATCGTGTAAGTTTCGATTTCCTTTAACCATTCTTGAACATTTTCTAATGTTACCTTGTTAGGAACTTCTAATTTTCCAATTGGAAATCTTACATCCATTTCAATCCCCTTTTCCTTATTTGTTATTTTTTCATATAGTATTACATAAATTATTTCATATATGTAGAAGGACGCACTTGTTTGATAAGCGCAGTTTTTGCGGTGTAACGTTTTATTACTATTACCATAAAACTCCCTTTAGACAATTTGCATCTAAGGTGGGGGAAACTTCACCTCTTTTTTTATATTTATCTTGACTTTGATTAAACATCGCATCATTTTTACAAACGTCGCAACTTCAAGCTAGACTTACACTAGTTTAACATGAAAAAGGAAAAGGAAAGCATTATACTAAAGACGCTTTCCTTTTCCCTTTATACCGTTTGATTAATTAATTCATTTATTGTTTATATTATTCGACAACAGTTACATCAACTGTACGAACGCCCCAGTTGTATGCTTCATCTTTAGTTGGAACATGGACGTCAATTTTATTACCTTTAATCGCACCGCCGGTATCACCTGCAACAGCATAGCCATACCCTTCCACGTATACTTCTGTACCAAGTGGAATAACATTAGGATCGACAGCAATGACTTTTGCATTTGGATTTTCATTTAGATTGATTCCAGTTGAAGTAACACCGGAACATCCGGCACACCCTGCTGTATAAGCAGTTGCTTTTACTGAAATTGTTTTCCCTTCAGCTTTTTGTTCTGTTTTTTCACTCGGTTTTTCTGCATTTACTGTATTCTGTGTATTTTGTCCGCTTTCTTTAGTACTTTCCTTAGATTCTTCAGTGATTTTTGCAGCTGGCTGATCTTTCTCTGGAACATTTACATCTTTAATTTTCAATTCTTGACCAATAGTAATAATAGAAGATGTAAGGTTATTCCATTCTTTTAGTTCATCTACCGTTACATCATACATATTACCAATACCAACAAGTGTATCCCCTTTTTGCACTAGATACTTTTCATTAATAAATAGTGATTGTTTTGGATGAATCACAGTAGATTTCAATTCATTTATATCAACTAATTCCTCAACGGTAGTATTATAGTTTTCTGCAATGTCCCAAAGGCTATCTCCTTTTTGAACTTCATATTCTTCTGCTGAGACATTGGTTACAGCTGCTCCGGCGATAATAATACCAGTAGCAATTGCGGCTACTAATTTTTTCATTAGGTAGTCCCTCCTTAAATTTCTAACATTGCCTATAGTACCATATGAAAATAGGTAGTGCAGTTACAGTAGGGTTAAGAGTCTGTTACAAGATTCGCCTAAACAGCAAATAATATTACAAATGTAACCCTTATGATACAAAAGTCGATTATAAATTACATAATTATTACTAAAGTTTTAGAGTGATAGACTTTGTAATGAATAAAAGGTCTTTTCGTAAACTTTGGAATAGTACTTCATTCGCCCCAAAAAATAATGTTGCTTTTTAACCTCCGAAGTTTCTATATAATTAGTATGATATTCCCTAACAGCTTTGGTAGTATACGAAGTCTCTAACGGTAACAGCATGTGTCCAAAGTGTGGTTTTTTTTTCAGGAGATTGAGGTCATGTGCTAAGGTCTGCGAAGGATTTTGCCGGAGCGAATTTAAGCATTCAACTAGTATTCACATAAGTGAGCACTTCACGCCGATAAATTTTTACAATATCATCTTTTATATCTAGCATGAGATTAATAACAACAAGCCTTTTGATGGGGCGCTGTAATCACAGCCCAAAAGCACTTCGATGGGACGAGTTGTGTGCAGTTCTAATCTATACGAAAAAATCATAAATAAAAACACACCCAAACATTGAATTGGATGTGCTTTTTGAATACTATTTAGTTACTAATGCCTTTTTACCTTCAAATTCATGATTGTACTTATCATTATAAAGATGACATGCAACCCAATGACCCTTTTTGTACTCTTGAAATTCCGGTACAACCTCTGCGCATATATCTGTTGCAAATGGACATCTCGTTCTGAAGCGACAGCCACTAGGCGGATTTACCGGACTTGGCACATCACCTTCTACTATAATTCGCTCTCTTGATCTTTCTACTTTAGGATCTGAAATTGGTATCGCACTTAACAATGCCTGCGTATATGGGTGTAATGGTTCTGCATATAAATCATCACTTGTAGCTATTTCAGCCATATTTCCAAGATACATGACTCCAACACGATCACTGATATGTTTTACCATGGATAAATCATGAGCAATGAACAGATAAGTTAATCCATGTTCCTTCTGCAATCTTTGTAATAGATTAACCACCTGTGCCTGAATTGATACATCCAGTGCAGAAATCGGCTCATCTGCAACGATAAACTCCGGGTTCACAGCCAATGCACGGGCAATTCCAATTCGTTGCCGTTGTCCACCACTAAATTCATGGGGATAGCGGTTACCATGTTCCTCATTTAAACCGACTGTTCTTAATAATTCATTCACACGTTCTAAGCGTTCTTGCTTACTTTTTGCTAGACCGTGAATATCAATACCCTCAGCAATAATATCTTTCACCGTCATTCGGGGATTCAGGGAAGCATATGGATCCTGAAAGATCATCTGCATATCACGGTTGAATTTCTTTAGTTCCTTTTTTGATTTTTTGGCATGGACGTTTTCTCCGTTAAAGTAAACTTCCCCTGTAGTTGCCTCATATAACCGCATAATCGTCCGTCCAGCTGTGGATTTCCCACAGCCGGATTCACCTACCAGGCCAAAGGTTTCCCCTTTATAAATATCAAAAGTGATCCCATCGACTGCTTTTAACGTACTTTTTCGATCCATCTTAAAATATTTTTTTAAATTCTTAATTTCCAGTAATTTTTCCTGTTTAGCCATGTACTTTTGAACCTCCTACAATAGCAGATTCAGGGGGATCTACTCTCGGTGCACGTTCATCCAATAACCAGCAGGCCGTTTTCTGTGTATCTGATACATTCGTATATTCCGGCATATAATTCTCACACAACTTCATGGCATACGGGCAGCGCGCCACAAATGGACAGCCCTTCGGTGGATCTGCCATATCTGGTGGGGAACCGGGGATAGCCTGTAATTCTTCTTCCCCATTGTTAACCTTTGGCATTGAACTCAATAAGCCCCATGTGTACGGATGCTTTGGATTGTAGAAAATCTCATCAACATTACCTGTTTCGACAATTTTCCCACCATACATTACCGCTACTCGACTCGCCGCATTAGCTACCACTCCTAAATCATGAGTGATTAAAATAATCGCCGTTCCGGTTTTCTGTTGCAAGTCACGCATCAAATCAAGGATTTGTGCCTGAATGGTTACATCAAGTGCGGTCGTCGGCTCATCCGCAATGAGGACTTTTGGATTACAAGACAGCGCAATCGCTATCATTGCACGCTGCCGCATTCCTCCCGAATATTCATGCGGATATTGGTTAATACGCTTTTCTGGATTGGGAATTCCAACCAGCTTTAAAAGCTCTACTCCCCGATTATGCGCTTCTTTTTTCGACATATTCTGATGCTTGATCAACCCTTCGGCAATTTGCTTTCCAATCGTCATCGTTGGGTTTAATGATGTCATCGGATCTTGAAAAATCATACTGATATCTTTTCCACGGATGTTTTCCATTTGGCTTTCCGACTTATCGGTTAAATATTCTCCATTAAACAAGATGGAACCACCCGCAAATTTCCCGGGAGGCATCGGAGTCAACCGCATCAGTGATTGGGCGGTTACGCTTTTTCCTGAGCCCGATTCTCCTACTATGGCCAACGTTTCCTTCTCATCCAGCTCAAAACTGACACCACGAACAGCTTGTACTTCTGCTTCATAGGTATCAAAATAAATCGCCAGGTCCTTCACTTCCAATAATTTACTCATTTTCATATCCTCCCATCTCTAGCGTTCCTTCGGATCGAGTGCATCTCTCATTCCGTCTCCTATCACATTAAATGCCAGCATCGTTAAACAGATAAAGAATGCCGGGAAAAACAACTGTGATGGATAATACTGTAGTGCCGACAGACCATCAGACGACATCGTGCCCCAGCTTGCCAGTGGTGCCGGTACCCCGAGACCAAGGAAGCTCAGGAATGCTTCGGTAAAGATCGCCGTTGGGATAGTTAAAGTTAACGTAACAAGTATGGGACCAAGTGTATTTGGTACCAAGTGTTTAAACATTAGCCTGGAATTACTTGCACCCAAGGAGCGTGACGCCATGACATATTCCTCCGAACGTAGCTGCATCACCTGTCCCCGAACAATCCTTGCCATATTAATCCACCCCGTTATCGTCATCGCAATAATCAAGGTCCAAAGACCCTGAGGCAATATAACCATTAATAATATTACAACTAAAAGATACGGTACACCGTACAGTACATCTGCAACACGCATCATGTATTCATCTATTTTTCCACCAAAGAAACCAGCGACTGATCCCCAGATAATTCCAATAACCAGGTCAATCAGGGCTGCCATTAATCCAATAAACAAGGAAATCTTTGCCCCATACCAGGTTCTAGCAAATACATCTCTTCCTAAGTTATCTGTACCAAACCAATGTTCTGCAGATGGGGACTGATTGACATTCAGTAAATCATTATGGTGATAGTTATGACCAGAAATGGGGCCACCAATAAACGACATAATTCCAAGCAGAACAATGATGACAACTCCTGCCAAGGCTAATTTATTTTTCCGAAAACGGCGCCATGCATCCTTCCAGTAGGAAGTACTTTTTCCAGCAATCTTTTCCGATTCTGCATAGTCCACCTGTAACGGTTCAAAGTCTGCTTTTTTTAATTCTGATTGTGCCATTATTTCGAAGCCCCCTTATCTGTCACTTTAATTCTAGGATCGACCAGCCCATATATTAAATCTACCAACAGAATTGAAACGAGCAGAAGTACACTAAAGAATACCGTTGTTCCCATAATCACGGTATAGTCACGATTGGTAACACTTACCACAAATTCATTACCGAGACCGGGAATACCAAATATTTTTTCAATGATAAAGCTTCCGGTCAAAATCGATACAACCAGTGGTCCCAAATAGGAGACAACCGGTAAGATAGCGTTTCTCAGAGCATGTTTATAGGTTACCACCCGTTCACTTAAGCCTTTGGATTTCGCTGTTTTAATATAGTCCGAATGTAGAACATCGAGCATACTGGAGCGCATCAGCCTTGCGATAAAGGCGAGTGGTGTAGTGGCCAGCGCCAGCGCCGGTAAAATTGTATGGGCAAAAGATTCGAATCTTGCAATAGGCAACGCCTGTAGTTTGATTGCAAAAATATATTGCAGAATTGTAGCCATGATAAAACTTGGTACCGATATTCCTAGTACAGCGATGACCATCGCTGTATAATCGCCAAATTTATTATGTTTCACCGCTGCAACAACCCCTAGTAATACCCCTATTGAGAGGGCAATCAAAATAGCCTCTGCACCTAGAATTAGGGAAAAGGGGAAGCCTCTTGCGATAATTTCGGTAACATCCTGTCCTACATATTTAATGGATGGACCAAAATCGAATTGAAATGCATTGAAAAGATAATTGAAATACTGGATATGCATGGGTTCATTTAATCCATAAGCCTCGTTCATCTGTTCCTCAAGTGCCGGTGTCAGGGCCCTCTCTGATGCGAACGGACTACCTGGTGCTGCCTGCATGAGAAAAAATGTGATCGTAATGATGAAAAATAACGAAACAATGATATATAAGAGTCTTTTTAATAGATATTTAGTCAAGAGCTTTACACCTCCGTGTCCTCAAAATTTTGCGTTTTTTTCCTATTATTATTTTTGGAATTATCTTTTTTTTAACAATAAAATAAGGGTGAAATTAATCACCCCTTTAAACAGTTCACTATCTCTATTAAACTAATTTCAACAGTTTGATAGAGATAGAAAACGATTTCATATACAATGCTGTCTAAAAAGTCAAAACTACTTTTATATATTCATCAAAGGAGTTATATTCTCATGCTGTATCACTTTTTATAAACAATCAATTATAAGGTATATAGATTTTGCTATATACCTTATAATTTTTAATTTTTATTGTTCAGTTAAATATCCCCATTTAAATTGAACGCCACCAAGTGGAGAAACTTCAATGTCATGGACATAGTCTTTGCTAAGCCAAGCATTAGTGTAGAAATACACTGGTGCAATAGGCATATCATCCATAAAGATTTGTTCAGCCTGACGCAAGATTTCTTTACGTGCTGCATCATCCGTTTCTGTTCTTGATTGTTCAATCAGGTCAGAGTATTCTTCACTTTCCCAATTAGTATAGTTATTTCCACCAACAGATTGGAAGATTTCCAGGAAGTTGATCGCATCATTAAAGTCAGCTAACCAACCCATGCGTCCAATTTGGTAGTTTCCAGCACCCATACTGTCAAGGTATACGTTCCACTCTTCATTATTAAGTTCAACTTCCACTCCAAGATTTTCGTTCCACATGGCCTGAACTGCTTGTGCAATCGCTGCATGTGCTTCACTTGTATTATAGGACAGTTTAACTGGAGGAAGTTCATCCAATCCAAGTTCTTCTAAACCTTTTTCCAAATACTCTTTTGCACCTTCAGAATCATTATCCTTGAAATATCCTTCTTCACTTTCTTCCCATATAGAAGGTGGAACAAGCGCCATAGCTGGCTGCTCTTCACGTTTTGTAATACTTTGTACGATTCCTTCACGGTTAATAGCAGAAGCAAATGCTTTCCGGATATTCACATTATCAAATGGCGATTCTTCGGTATTAAAGGAATAATAGTATACACCTGCTAAAGGAGAAAGATTCAATGAACCATCTTCCATAAGTGAAGGTATAGACGCTAACGGAAGAGAATCTGTTGGATCCCCTGCCCAATCCAGCTCGCCACTCTTGTACATTTCGAGTGATGTATTTTCATCATCAATCATATACATATTAATTGTTTCAAGTTTTACAGTTTCTGCATCCCAGTAGTCAGGATTTTTCTTAAGAACAATCTGGTTTTTATGTTCCCATGATTCCAGAGTGAATGGTCCATTTGTAACATAATTTTCTGTTACCTCTTGTGCCCATTCATCATTACCATCAACCACATTATGGTTTACTGGATAGTAAGTATAGAATGCTGTTAAATCAAGGAAATATGGTGTTGGCTGTGCAAGTTCAACGACTAATGTTTTATCATCTTCAGCGGTAATTCCCACATCATCGATGGAACCGCCTTCTTCTTTGGCAGCCTGAGCACCTTTAATTACATATAATTGGTAGGCATAATCCGTATCAGCATTATCCGGATCTAAAACCCATTCCCAAGCATATTCGAAGTCTTGTGCTGTTACAGGATCACCATTCGACCATGTAGCATCTTCACGAATTTTAAAGGTATATGTTGTTTGATCTTCCGACATTTCATACGATTCTGCCATTGCTTCTTCTACTTCACCTTCTTGATTAATTCTCATTAACCCTTCGAAGACCTGATCAAGAACTGCTCCTGAAGTAGTATCAGTTGCAAGTCCAGGATGTAAAGAAGGGGGCTCTGTCTTAATATTTATATCAAATGTTTGGTCAGCAGCTAATTCACTCTCACCATCTGACCCCTCTGAGCTATCTGACCCTGAATCTTCGGTTTCCTTCGTATCTCCTGAGTCATTTCCTTCACTACTTTCAGAGTCATCTCCTCCACAAGCAGCTAGGAAAATACTCATAGCCAATACCAACCCTAAAAGTATGGACCACTTCTTCAATTTCATTGTTTGACCTCCCCATAGTATTCCTTTTTATTTAACAGATAATTCATAATTACCTGTGTCGAATATTATACTATTGATTTACAAAAATTTCACTATATTTTTAAAAAAAGTTTACATTTTATTTACTTGCCTTTCCTCACAATTAATAATTTACTCATGATAAACGCTGTAATACCAATACTTTAACTAGGTTTATAAAGTTAGTAATTATCAAAAATTTCATGAAGATAAAAAAAGAGTTAACTGGATTCAGTTAAATATAAATTCTAGTATTTTCCTTATGATCCAAATAAATCCTAGAAAAAACTCTACTAATATAGATAAGAATACTGTCTTACTGCCCTCTATTGGATCTCCCTAACTTTCCTAAAACAACTGATTTAATTTTCATAATACGTAAAGGATAGAAAACAATATCAATCTTCTTGTGCAAAAGTAAAAGAACTCAAGTCTAAAGAGCCCCTTTACTTAATTTAATTATAACTATTGTTTGCTAAACAATTAATTAAATAACCCTTTAAAGAAATTACCTAATTGATTGAAAAACTCACTAAAGAAATTAGCTACTTTTTCCCAGAATCCTGCATCAAGGCCAAGTTCTTCTGCTTTATCTTTAATCGTTGTAGCAAGATCCTCCAGCTGACTTTTTACTTTACCAAAATCAATGTTCAAATCACGCATTTTTTCAAATAAGTCAACAAGCATTTGGCGGTCTGCATCACTTAAGGATAGTTCAAGTTTATCCAGTTGCTCTTTGACAATTCGCTCCACATCTTCTTTCGTTGCTGGATTCTGATCTGCAATGGTCTTTTTAATTTCTGTTAGTAACTCACTTACTTTTTCCTGACTCATTCCTTCTTTTTCAGCCAGGTCTGTTGCAACATCAAGTTCTTCATTCGCTAATTCCATTCGTTCCTTATCAAGCTGCACCCCTTCAGCATCATAGGCTTTATAAATACCAGTTAATGCGGAGTGACCACTTACTTTAACAGGCGAAACAACATCTACAGTAGCATCTTCAACACCCGCTGTTAATAGTGCATTGGCATACATTTCGTTTGTTACAGCTGTGATATTTTCAGGTGTTACAATGTTAATGGTTAATCCATTTCCTTCTTCCTGCCGCATAATTTTTGCTGAAGAAAACAATCTCGCGGTCGAATCGCCGTCAATATAGTTTGCTACATCCTGCCCCGTTACATCGTATTCCACCACTAAATTCGTATCTTTTACTTCTAAAAGATCACGCACTTCAGCTCTTTGTTCATCTGTTAATGTTTCGCCATAAACAACAATCGGACTGCCCAGTTTTTCATTAATACTATCCGTATCAGTGGCCCCGTCAGCTGCAAGAACTGGAAACGTCATTCCCGTTACCAAAACGACCATCAATATAAGGAAAATAATTCTCTTTAGATTTTTTTCCATATTTTTAAATTCTCCTTTTACACTCTCTCATTCTATGCAAAGTAAACGCATTGTGAGTTTATTATAACGTTTTCTGACCAATATGAACATATTTTATAGTATTTTATTATTTAAATTCAACATTTTAGGTTTTGAGCAATATCCTTTAGCTTTTTCTTCAAATAGTATATATTTAGGGTAACGAAATATTTTTAGAAAGAAGGTCATTTAATCTCCGTGCAAAACTCAATTGTAAAACGTAACTTAGCAATTATGTGGTTTGCTAACTTTTTTATTGCTGGGAGTATTACAATGGTGCTTCCATTTATCTCATTATACATTGATTCATTTGGAGACTTCTCCAATTCCTATGTACAAAATTGGTCTGGTTGGATTTTTGCGATCACTTTTGTGACTGCTTTTATCTTTTCGCCAATTTGGGGACGAATTGGCGATAAGTACGGTAGGAAAAATATATTAATCTTTTCTGCCTTAGGTCTAGGTCTATCCGTATTTTTAATGGGGTTTGCCACATCGGTATGGCAGCTTTTTTTATTGCGTCTGTTTATGGGGATTGTTACAGGATTTATTCCTATGTCACAAGCACTTATCGCCACACAAACACCCAAAAATATCGCAGGAAAAGTACTTGGAACACTACAAACAGGAAGCATCACAGGAACATTGATGGGACCCCTACTTGGCGGCGCACTTGCAGATGCATTCGGTTATGCGAATACATTTAAATGGGTTTCGATTACGATATTTATTTCTGCAGTCATTGTGTTATTTGGTATTAAAGAAGTTAAAATGAAATTATCTAACGATGATAAAGATTATAAATCCTACTCCAGTAAAGAAGTCTTAAGACATATTCTAAATAAGCCAGTATTGTTAGTTGTAATGCTAATCTCTGTGTTAGTTCAGGTTGCGCATTTTAGTATACAACCAATTCTATCACTTTTTGTAGCAGAGATTCATGGACCGGTGAGTATAGCTTTCTTCTCAGGAATGGCCTTCTCTGCCGCTGGCTTAGGAAACCTGTTAATGACCAGAAGATGGGGAGCACTAGGCGACCGAATTGGTTATATCAAAATATTAATCATTCTGTTGTTTATGGCGGGAATTGTTTATTTTCCTGGAGCATTTGTTACAAATATTTGGCAACTTGTTATTCTAAGGTTTTTACTCGGTGTTTCAATCGGTGGGATTATCCCTGTAAGAATCGCTTATATACGTCAAGAAGCGCCATTATCGATGCAAGGTGAAGTACTGGGATACAATACAAGTCTTCGCTTCCTAGGAAATATAATAGGACCGGCATTAGGTGGTATACTTTCTGGATTCTTTGGTTTTTCCTCAGTATTTATTGTAACGAGTGGACTCCTTATTCTAAGCGGACTAATTATGTTAGTTACATGGTATAAATATGAATATGAAGGGAAACATCTGCGTATTTTATTTATGAATAGAGGATGACTCAAATGAAATAACTCTGGCAGTTTTCATGCGCCAGAGTTATTTTTGATTCGGATAGATGGTCTGGCCGGAGTTGTGGGTAGGCATTTCGGGCGATATCTCTCGTGCTCCCGGCGATATTTCCACTCTCCGGGCGATATCTCTCGTGCTCCAGGCGATATTTCTCGTGCTCCGGACGATATCCTCGTGTCCCCACCGATATTTCCGCTCTCCAGGCGATATCCCTCGTGCTCTCGGCGATATTTCCGCTCTCCCGGCGATATCCTCGTGCTCCCGGCGATATTTCCGCTCTCCCGGCGATATCCTCGTGCTCCAGGCGATATTTCCATTTTCCGGGCGATATCCTCGTGCTCCGGACGATATTTCCATTTTCCGGGCGATATCTCTCGTGCTCCCGGCGATATCCCTCGTGCTCCCGGCGATATTTCCACTCTCCGGGCGATATCCTCGTGCTCCGGACGATATTTCCGCTCTCCCGGCGATATCCTCGTGCTCCAGGCGATATTTCCATTTTCCGGGCGATATCCCTCGTGCTCCCGGCGATATTTCCACTCTCCGGGCGATATCCTCGTGCTCCAGGCGATATCCTCGTGCTCCGGACGATATTTCCATTTTCCGGGCGATATATCTCGTGCTCCCGGCGATATTTCCACTCTCCGGGCGATATCCCTCGTGCTCCCGGCGATATTTCCGCTCTCCCGGCGATATCCCTCGTGCTCCCGGCGATATTTCCATTTTCCGGGCGATATCCTCGTGCTCCGGACGATATTTCCATTTTCCGGGCGATATCCTCGTGCTCCGGACGATATTTCCACTCTCCGGGCGATATCTCTCGTGCTCCCGGCGATATTTCCGCTCTCCAGGCGATATCCTCGTGCTCCCGGCGATATTTCCGCTCTCCAGGCGATATCCCTCGTGCTCCGGACGATATATCCCTATGTAGCAACTCCCCAAAGCTACTTTTGCAAAATAATCATACTACCCACTGTGCAGAACGATTGATTTGTTCTCTATAATATGCTAAAAATAACAGAGTTCCAATTATATTTTTAAAACTAGAAAGAAAGTGATAGCAATGGGTATAGTCGTAGTCGAGGTATGTGACGGAAATGCAATCACTACAATTAATATAGAAGAAATAATCGAAGCTGAATTTCCGGAAGTAGCCGTCTTACTAAATGAATGTTTATCATTTTGCGGTTTATGTCGAGTTAAACCATATGCACTTGTTAATAATAAACGCATTTTCGCTAATACTCCTGAAGAGTGTTTGGATAAAATAAGAACAGTTATAAAAGAAGAACTAGCTATTTATCAATAAACAGCTAGTTCTTCTTCTTTATTTTATATACTTTTAAAACCAATTTCTAGTACACTGACATTTTCTATCGACAAATAATTTCCCGGGAAATTATTTGTCGAAATTAGAGGCTTGCTTGAAATATTTCCACTGAATCCTGTCTTGTTAATTTCTTAAAGTTACCATACTCCGAATTAGCAATGACAGTTTTATCAGCCATGTTTTCAATTGAACTTTCATCAATGGAATACGCAGCAAGTGTGGCTGGTGCGCCAATGCTATTCCAAAAGGCACGAAGCTTCTGGATTCCTTCAAGCGCAAGAGCATAATCTGATTTATTTTCTGCTTCTACATCAAATACACGAATAGCTAGTTGTTTAAACCGCACAGCATTTTCTTCATCCAGTACATGCTTCATCCAATTCGGAAACAGGATCGCAAGTCCTCCTCCATGTGGAATATCATGCACAGCAGAAGCTGCATGTTCTAAATTATGTGTTGCCCAGTCACCACGATATCCCATATTCAGCATATCATTTAATGCAAGTGTCCCAGATAGCATCATCGTTTCACGAAGTTCATAATTTTCCAGATCATCAAGTAATTTTGGTGCAGTTTCTATTACTGTTCGTAAAATGGATTCGCAAAAACGATCCTGAACTGGTGTATTCTTCGTTTGATGAAAATAATGTTCCAGCACATGTGACATACTATCAACGATCCCATAAACCGTTTGATCACGAGGGACCGAGAACGTATGAACAGGGTCTAGAATTGAAAATTTTGGCCATGTATGAGCACATCCCCAGCCATGTTTTTCATTCGTTTCCCAATTTGTAATAACCGACCCGCGATTCATTTCAGATCCTGTTGCTGCAATCGTTAGCACTGTACCAAACGGCAAGGCATCGATTGCTTTTTCCTTTTTAGTAACAATATCCCACATATCAACATTCGTCTTTGCTCCTGCAGCAATTGCTTTTGTACAATCAATCGTACTTCCACCACCGACTGCTAACACAAATTCGATGCCTTCTTGTTTACAAATTTCCACACCCTTACGAACAGTAGAAATACGTGGATTCGGCTCGACACCAGGAAGCTCAAAAATCTCTGCATTTATCTCTGCCAACTTTTCCATTACATTTTCATAAATGCCATTTCGCTTAATACTTCCGCCCCCATATACGATTAAAACCCTTTTGCCATATTGTTTAACCTCTTCAGGCAAAGCAGCCAATTGACCTCTACCAAAAATTAATTTAGTTGGATTATAGTACGTAAAGTTTTGCAAAAATTACTCCCCCTTTACTCGGTATAAACAACAACATCCATTTCAACCAGAACATCTTTCGGCAATTTGCTAACTTCCACAGTCGCTCTAGCTGGGTAAGGCTCCGTTAGATAACTTCCATAGATTTCATTAACTGTAGCAAAATCATTCATTGAACTAAGATAAATGGTAAATTTTACCACTTTTGTAAAGTCAGTACCTGCCTCTGTTAGAATAGCTTTTAGGTTATTTAACACCTGATTTGTCTGCTTTTCAATTCCTTCCACCACGTCACCGGTTTTAGGATCAATTCCAATCTGTCCGGAAACATAAATAAAGTCACCTGCCTGAATTGCCTGTGAGTACGGCCCAATTGCTGCTGGAGCATGTTCTGTATATATTGCTTTTACCATCATAAATTCCTCCTAAATTAACTATTTGTTTTATCATAACACTTTTTCCAACCTATTTCCCAGATAATACCTCCCTGTATTCCATCACGGAACGAACATAATAAATATCGCCATAGCACGCGTCCAATTCCCTTGCGCCCTCACGTAAACAACGGTATTTCGACTTATCGGGATCATTTTCATACATTTCTTTAGAAAAATCAATCGCTATCTCTTGTGTATATTTTCCCGATTTCCCCTGAACATAATCTATAAATCCTCTACCGAAATTATAGGACTGAATTGCCAGCTCAAGGTCTTCGCCTGCATCCCTCAGTGTTTTTGCAAAATAATAGACTCCCTGTTTAATAGAGAGTTCAGGATCATCAATACATCCCCTTGAACCACAATAGCTTTCTGATGATTGCATTGGATCATTTCCCCTGCCTCCAGACTCCTGCATCATTATCGCAAGTAAAACATTCTCATAATCAACAACATTGTATGCTTTAGCATACTTTTCAACTAACGGGCGATAATCTTGTACTTCTTCACTTATCACCGGATAAGCAACCTGAAATTGTTTGTTCGGCTTATCATAGGTTAAAATTGATACCACCATAAAGACACTGCAAATCGCAAGTACAATAACAGCTGTTTTTTTATATGCCTTCTTCGTTTTTCTGTTTACCTTCATCCACATCTAACCTCAATAAAAATAGTATACTTCCTATAACAGCACCATAAATTAAATGACCTACTATCCAATAGACAAATGCTGCAATATCTGTAAGCTCCGGTGTCTGCACTGAAAACGCAGTTGTTAAAAACAGCACGCCCCCAATACATACATTCACCATAATATAGGGATATATTTTCGTATGGAAATCTTTCAACCGGAAAAGATAATAAAGGATTATTACAAGGATGACAGATATAATTAGATGCAAGGCAAATTCCATTGCCTCGTTCATCTGCCAATCTCTCAGTACTGGTATATAATCGACATTCAATAAAAGGATATAGACACGCTTATTAGAAATCGACTCAACCAGCTTAAAGAATCCGCCTAAGATGATTCCGGAGATCAGACCAATAGCTATCAATCTCGTTAAAATTTTCATAGATTCATCCCAACTTATCCTAACGATCTTTTGAAAACAATTCCTTTTCCCGCCATTTGCCAAACCGGTAATAAGCATATGCAAACAGACTACTTACTAAAAAGCTTGAACCCATTCCAATTGCAATACCTGTATCTCCAAACATGCTTGAAAATACTGCAGTTAACGGATAACGTAGCACCCAAAATGAGATAATATTCAAAACAAGCACCTGGTACATTGCACCTGAAGACCGGACGACTCCATTTAAAATAAAGTTAATCCCTAAAAACGGATAGCATAATGCAATAATTTGTAAATACCTTGTTCCGAAACGTACTGCTTCCTCTTCCTGGATAAAAACTCTTATTCCATATTCCGCTAGAAACACTACGAGAATCCCTATTATCAGCATAACAGAAAAGTTATACAGAACGCCATATTTTGCAATGGCTCTTACTCTTGCCCAATCATGCACACCAATGTTTTGCCCTGCCATACTGCTGACAGCTGTTCCAAGCGCATGAGCAGGGAGCATTAATATACTATCCAAACGCTGGGCAGCACTGAATCCAGCAACAACATTATCACCAAACCCGGTTACCACACTCATGATTGCAGCCACGCCTGCAGAAATAACAGCCATTTGGAGACCTGAAGGAATACCAAGATGTAATATTAACCCAACTTCTTCTTTCTTAGGGAGCTTGGGTATAATAAACGGTGCTAGCTTACGATAGAGCACAAAAATAACCCCATACAGAAAAGCTATCCCTTGTGATAGCACCGTTGCATTTGCAGCTCCCTCCACGCCCATACCAAATCCGGCGATCAATAATGGATCAAGTACAACATTCAGTAAAACGGCAATCATCACAAATCTTAACGGCGTTTTGCTATCCCCTAATGCACGTAACACCGTACTGATAAAATTATAGCCAAATAAAAATAGTATTCCGAGAAAATTAATTTGCAAATAGGACTTTGCTGCAGCCATCATGTTCTCAGGTGTACCTAATAACTGTAATAGCTGCTCAGCATTCATAAACCCAATAGTACCTAAAAACAGGGATAGCATTGATAAAATGACAACAAATGCATTTAGGAAACTTTTTAAACCGTCCTTATTATCTCTTCCTTTTTGTTGAGATAAAATCGTTAAAGCAGCATTATTTAATCCAATAACAAACGATAATACGGTAAAAATAATTGTACTCGAAACAGCAACAGCACCTAATGCATTTCCACCAAGTAAATTCCCTACCCATAAGCTATCAGCAAATTGATAGGAGGTTTGCAGCAGGTTTGTAAGCATAATCGGGCCTGAAAAAATAATTAAATGTTTGACAATATTACCCTGCGTGAAGTCATGCTGTTTCCCCATTTTAAATCCTATCCTTCCTGAACGCTTTATCCCTAACATGATGAAGGTGACCAGGAAAATTCCTGATCACCTTGTCATTCATATATATCTACTAGTTATTTGCTTGTTTCTTGAAGTTTTCCTTTGGAATCTTTATCCCCTTTAAACACAAACTGAAGAACGATCATTGCAATGAAAGCGCCTAGGCCATAAAGGTCAGTATTTCCTTCTGGATAAATTAGCAGTAGACCAACTGCAACCGATATAATTCTTAATGTCCAGTGAAGCTTTCGGTACCAATATCCAATAAGACCTGCCCCTATCGCTATCATTCCAGAAATAGCTGTAAACAGAATCCAAAGTATCTCCCAGAAGGTTGTATCAATCATCAGTAATTGTGGTTGCAAAACGAACATATATGGAATAATAAATGCCGCAATCGCCAATTTTGATGCATTGACTCCCGTTCGAATTGGCTCCCCGCCAGATATCCCGGTTGCAGCAAACGCAGCCAAGGCCACTGGTGGTGTAATATCAGCAACAATACCAAAGTAGAATACAAACATATGCCCTGCAAGGACTGGAATCGCCACCTCAAGTTGATCATTTAAGGCAAGAATCGCCGGCAATGCAATTGTTGATGTAATAATATAGTTAGCTGTCGTAGGGGATCCCATTCCTAAGATAATCGATGCTATCATCGTAAAGAATAGTGTCAGTAATAGTTGAGCTTCTGGAGAATTAGCAATTGCTCCAGCTATATCTACTAGACTATTTCCAAGTTTAAGTCCCAGCCCTGTTTTTGTTACTACCCCAACAATAATACCAGCACAAGCTGTTGCAGCTGCAACTCCTAAAGCAGTTCGTGCACCCGATGTTAATGCTACTATAAATTTACTTGGTGTTATTCTCGTATCTTTTCGGAACAAACTAACAAGTATCGTTATTGCAATACCATAAAGTGCTGTCCTTTCAATACTGAACCCATTAAACAGCAACCAAATTATCGCCACTATCGGAAGCAATAAGTGTATCTTTTTCAAAACTGACTTCTTGTTCGGAATTTGCTCCTTTGGTAACCCATGAAGCCCCATCCTCTTTGCTTCCAAGTGAGTCATGATCCAGATACCAGAAAAGTATAAAACCGCTGGAATTGTAGCTGCTTTAGCTATATTCCAGTAGCTTTCCCCTGCAAATTCAATCATCAGAAAAGCTGCCGCCCCCATAATCGGTGGCATTAGCTGTCCACCAGTTGATGAGGCTGCTTCTACAGCACCAGCAAAATTCGGTCGATAACCCAGTTTCTTCATCATTGGAATTGTATAAGATCCAGTAGTTACTGTATTTGCTACAGAGCTTCCAGAGATCGTTCCATTTAATGCACTAGAAAATATCGCAACTTTTGCTGGACCGCCAGTACGACGACCTGCAAGTGATATTGCCAAATCATTAAAGTAGTTTCCAACACCTGTCTGAACAAGAAATGCTCCAAATAACAGGAACAAGAAAATATATGTAGATGATACTTGCAATGGTGTACCCAGAATACCATCTGTTGTAAAGAACATGGATTTAATTAATTGATCCAAGGTAAGCCCTCGATGTGCAAGTGCTCCAGGCATATAAGGTCCCAAATACGCATATGCAAGAAATACAGTAGCAATTATTGTTATAGGTAGCCCGACTGCTCTTCTTGATGCTTCAAGCACGAGCAATACAGCCAATCCACCAATAATCATTTGTGTTTGATCAATCCCACCAATCTGCTGTACTAAAGTATCATAAAATACAGGCCAATACCCACAAACAACAATTGATAATAAGACTAATACGTAATCATACCACGGTACATTTGTTTTACTCCCTTTTCTCCGTGCCGGAAATAATAGAAAGATAAGAGAAAGTGCAAAACCTAAGTGAATGGTTCGTTGAATATATGCTGTGTACGCACCTGCTGCTCCTGTATACAACTGAAATAAAGAAAAGGCAATTAGTCCAAAAAAGACGATTTTAGCCGTTATGCCGCCCAGATTACGGGTGTTTGACTCAGCATCATACTTCTTCAGCAGCTCCTCTTGTTCTTTCGTTGTCATCTTATCGTTTGAATCACTCATGGATTTTCACTCCTTTCAAAGATTGCCATAATGATAGATATTCTATTTTAATCGTAAACCAGTCTCCTGGTTTAAAATAGTTATTCAGATAAATTATATGCTCATCTTGTTCGCCCCATACAAGACGATTTTCAGAAACTGTCTTTCCGTTTCTTAGATTAATAGATGAAAAAACATTGTCGAGGTCCTTCACATGATATTTCCCCTCTTCATAAACAAACTCCTCCCCTTCCAAAGCATTGGATGGCATTCCTATCCCAAACTCCTCATAAACAATTTCGTATTGTTTTATCTTGTGATTATCCATTACGATATATTTCTCAATAACATCTGTTAAATGAATGGAATGCTTCCAGATAAGCTGAAAGGTTTCTTCCTCATGAATTGGCAGGAAGGCTTCGACTTGATCTGTATTTTCTTTATAAAATAGTAAAGCTGTCCGGAAAGGAACAAATAATAGCAGGATAACAATTATCAGAAGGATTAAAATGAAAAGTGTTTTTTTGTTTGCAAGATAGTTCATGTTACTGTCACCTTTTATGCCACACCTAGTTTGTTAATAAATTTCAATGGAGATAACCCTAATTAAAAAAGAATGACCGGCAGCAAATTCCTATCATAGGATTAACAGCCGGCCCTCTCGAATTATATTTGCTATTTATTCAGCACTTACCCCGATTTCATCAAAGTACTTTTTAGCACCAGGGTGCAAATCAATACCAATTCCATCTAAAGCTGACTCTTTTGTAATAAATTCAGCTTTTGCGTGTGCCATACCCTCTGTATTTTCATAAATTGCTTTTGTTATGTCATAAACTACATCTTCTGAAAGACTATCCGTTACTGCTAACATCGCTAGTACCGCAACAGTAGTTACATCTTCTTCAATACCACTATAAGTACCGGCTTCAATAGTATCAGCAGCATAGTAAGGATATTGTTCAATTAACTCATCAATTTTATCCTGTGACACAGGGATAATACTAACATCTGTCGTAGCTCCTAAACCTTCAACGGCGCCAGTCGGTGTACCTGCAGTAATGATTGCCGCATCGATATTTCCATCCTGAATTCCACCCGTAGATTCACCGAAATCAAGGTTTTGTGCATCAATGTCATCCATTGTAAGACCATGCACCTCAAGTATTTGTTCCGCATTTACATACGTACCTGACCCAGGTGCACCAACAGAAACAGTTTTACCAGCTAAATCTTCAACGGAGGAAATCCCTGAGTCCGCAGTTGTAACAATTTGAATTGTTTCCGGATATAGGGATCCAATTGCCTGCACATTATCAACCGGATTTCCATCAAATGAATTAACACCTTCAATTGCATTCGCAACTACGTCTGTTTGAACAAATGCAAGCTCTGATTCCTCTTCCTGTAAAGCGATTACATTATCTGCTGAAGCATTGGATGAAACAGCATTTGTTTCAATGCCAGTTTCGTTTGAAATGATTGTGGCCATCTCCCCACCTAGTGGATAATATGTACCACTTGTTCCACCAGTTAACATTTGCAGGAATTTAGGTGTATCTTCGCCGCCATCATCTGAAGCACCGCTATCTCCATTACTTTCACCACTACCTTCTTCATTGCCTTCATCGTCACTTCCACCACATGCTGCTAGGAACAAAACGAGTACCAGAAGCATTGCAAATGAAAACAAAACGTTTTTCTTTTTCACAAAGACTCCCCCTTATATTTTTTATAGTAGTATTCATTTTACCTTTATTATTATAAAGTTGTCAATCTATTCGTAGCCACTTTTCTAAACATATTTTCCTAACTACTTATCAAACTATAACTTTTTAACTAAATATTATTTTAATTATTAAAATAATTTCAATAATGTGATATTATATTAGTGTATAAAATTTAATACAAGAGGAGATGTTTTCGTATGATGCACGTTCCATTAACAGTAGGATCAATGCTTGAGCATGCAGAAAAGTTTTTTACAAAAAAACAAGTCATCTCACAAACACACGATAAGCTTCATCGTCTTAATTATGGTGAAATTGGCCAGCGCACTCGTCAATTAATGAGCGTTTTGGTCGAGCTTGGGGCAAAAAAAGGAGACCGAATAGGTACATTAGCCTGGAATCACCACAGACATCTCGAAATTTATTTTGCCGCACCCGGGATTGGAGCAATATTGCACACTATTAACATTCGTCTATCACCTGAGCACATCATTTATATTATTAACCACGCAGAAGATAAAATTTTGTTTATTGATGAGGATATTTTACCTCTCATTGAAAAGATACAAGGTCATTTGAAATCGGTTGAAGCATTTGTCGTTATGACTGATAAAGACGAGAAACCTAAGTCTTCATTACAGCCACTGTACTCTTATGAAGAACTCTTACACACTGGAGATCCAACATACCAATTTAATACAGGTATAGATGAAAACGATCCTGCAGGAATGTGCTATACTTCTGCAACCACAGGCAAACCAAAAGGGGTAACTTATTCCCATCGCGGTATTGTTTTGCACAGCTATGCATTAGGATTAGCTGATTCTGCTGCAATATCAGAATCAGATGTATCAATGCCTGTTGTGCCACAATTTCATGTCAATGCCTGGGGAACACCATTTGCTTGTACTTGGTTTGGCAGTACCCAGGTAATGCCAGGGCCAAGATTTACACCTAAACGACTTGCTGAATTTATTGATGAGTTTAAAGTAACAATTACTGCCGGAGTACCTACCATTTGGTTAGGATTACTACGTGAATTGGAACAAGGAAATTATGATACATCCAGTTTACGTGCCGTACTTTGTGGTGGTTCTGCAGCACCACTCGGTTTAATAAAAGCTTTCGAACAAAAAATGAACATACCATTTTACCATGCTTATGGTGCAACAGAAACGACACCATTAGTTACCGTTTCCCGTTTAAAGAGCTATCAGCAGGAATTAACAGAAGATGAAAAACTGAAGGAACGTTCTAGGCAAGGGATCCTAGTACCAGGTCTTGAGATGAAAATTATTGGAAATAACGGAGAAGTTGAATGGAATGATGAAGAAATGGGTGAACTGCTATTGCGCGGCCATTGGATTGCCAACGAATATTATCACGATGAGCGCAGTGAAAGTACCTTCGTTGACGGATGGTTCCATACAGGGGATGTTGTCACAGTAGATGAAGAAGGCACGATTAAAATCGTTGATCGAACAAGTGATTTAATCAAAAGTGGTGGAGAGTGGATTTCATCGGTTGATCTCGAAAACGCACTCATGGCCCATGAAGCTGTTTTCGAAGCCAGTGTTATCGCAATACCAGATGCTGAGTGGCAAGAAAGACCTGTTGCTTGTGTCGTTTTAAAAGAAGGCAACTCTGATAACGGCATGAAAGAAAAATTACTTGAATTTCTGCGCCCGCAATTTGCGAAATTTTGGTTGCCAGATGATGTGTTGTTTTTTGAAGAAATTCCAAAAACATCTGTTGGAAAGTTTTTGAAGCGTCAATTAAGAGAAGATGTCAAAGCACATTATAATCTACAAAGCTAATTGTTTCAGAATTTAACAGACTCATTCGAAATTTGAATGAGTCTTTTTTAGCTTAGGTTTTAGGTAGAGCGGTGTGCAATAATCAAATGTGGATGGGAAAAATCCGAGAAAGTACCTCTATACGACCAAACGAAGCTGAAACTAGGGCGAACGGGCGAAGTGAACGCCTCTCATGGACAAAATTAATCAAATCCTAGCACAAACTGTCCATTAGAGTGCCCCTCATGGACAAAACTGCTCAAATCCAAGCACGTACTTGTCCAATAGTTAGAACACTCTATAAGCAAACGCACTAAATCTAAAAATCTAGTCTTCTACCCCAGCCTGCACCAACTAATTTATTTCTCTACTGTTCCCCACTAATGAATCCATAATCTCCTCGACCGTTTCTTCCTTGTGAATTGAGCCGACTCCCTGACCTGCCCATAAGGATTGGAAATCTGCTATAGCAAACTCTGAGCCTGCTGCACGAATATCCTTTGTCAATTCATTTTGTATTGGAAAGGGAAGTACATCCAACTGATGAGCTTCTACCTCATTTATAAATCTATTCGTTATGGCTCTTGCAGGTCTTCCGGAAAACACTTTTGTAATTACCGTGTCCCCAGTATCTGCCTTGATTAATGCACGGCGATACGCATTATTTGTCCCCGCTTCTTTTGCTAGTAAAAATCTCGTTCCGAGTTGGACTCCAGTTGCTCCCATATCTAATAATGCGTCAACTTGCCTGAAGTTATGTATACCCCCTGCTGCAATTACAGGTACTGGTAGACTATCTATAAAAGACTGAACAAGTACCATAAGTCCAATATCACTGCCATTTGGATATTTTCTCACATCAAATGTGCCTCGATGACCTCCAGCTTCAATCCCTTGAGCCACGATAATATCGTAGCCCGCTTCAACAAGTTGCTCAGCTTCATCAAGGTTCGTTGCCATTCCAATTAAGATTACATTTTTCTTTTTTAATCGTTTAATTAAAACAGATGATAATACGCCAAAAGCTGTACTGACAATTGGTATATTTTCCTCCAATATCACATATATTTTTTCCTGTAAATAATCTTTCACTTTAACTAATTCCTTACCACAATCTATTTCCAATTCATTTCTATAATTATCTAAAAATGCTTGCATTTCTTGAATATCTGTTGAAAATACCTCCAGGTTGGTTGCAAATAAATTTACTGCAAACTCCTTATCTGTTAATACTTTAATCTGTTGAATATTCTCTTTTAATGCGGATGCACTCATATATCCTGCTCCAATTGTTCCTAAGGCACCTGTATTTGCAACTGCTGCAACCAGCTCAGGTGTTGTAATTCCTCCCGCCATACCCGCCTGGATAATTGGGATTTTCACTTTTACTTTTTCCAAAAAAGAGTTCACAAACAACCCCTCCTCCACATCTACTATCTGTTTATTAGGATACCATATTATATAATAAAAATTTTGGGAAAATTACTTCCACCAAATCCACCTTTTCCTGTCTTGACAATATTGGGAAAATTCAATACTATAATAGGAATAATAAAATAATTCGCTCATAGAAGATGTTACCTTGATTAAAGGGGCTAAATTAATGAACCTTATCCAATTGGAAAATGCCATCCATGAATTGCTTCAAAAATATGAACAAAACTTTTCCATTTCCATCCTCACACAGGAGGGAAATATCAGCATCAATGCGGCTAAACAAAGAAAAGCAGCAAGTCTCGCAAAGATACCTATTTTGATGGAAGCTTTTCGACAAGTAGAAAATAACAAACTAGCTTTGGAAAAACCTGTCTATATTGAAAAATCAGCATTGGTAGGTGGTTCAGGAGTTTTAAATTATTTAACCAATTCCCATGTCCATAGCCTGCAAAATCTATTGGAATTAATGATTATCGTCTCTGATAATACCGCTTCAAATATATTATTGGAGATTGTTGGCAGGGAAAATATAAATCAACTCACACAAAAGCTTGGGTGTGAGCATACAATCATCAATCGTAAATTTATGGATCGACAGGCACAGATGGATGGCTTTGAAAACTACACTAGCTCCCAAGATATTGCAGCTTTACTGGAAGATATATCAGAAAATAATGTCTATTTAACCAATCAAAGCCGTTCGCAAATACTGACCATCCTGTCAAATCAACAGTTCAAGGATAAAATAGCAGCCTATTTAACAGATGAAGACTTAATAGATATTTATCATAAATCTGGTGAGCTGCCGGGTGTTGAGCATGATGCAGCAATTTTAAATTATCGTGCTAAAACGATCAAAGTCGCTGTTTTATCGGAAGGATGGATAAATAATGCGGATGCGAAGAAGTATATAGCTGATATTGGAAGTCTTTTATTTACATATTTAAAAAGTTAGTTTTGGAGGGACTAGGATGAAAGTGAAAATAGCCGTATTCGTTAGAGAAGAAATGATTGAACGTATACAATCGTACATGAATGATGAAGATGGGATTGAAATGATCCCCTTTACCTATTCTACTGCAATAGAAACCATTGATTTAATTGAACAGGCGATTTTGTGTGATATCTATTTATTCACTGAAGTTCTCCCTTATTTATATGTAAAGAAAAAAATGGATAAAAAACGATTACCTGCTGTAACAGTGGCTGTTGATGAATATATGATTATGACAGCCTTTTATAGGCTTAAACTTATCCATAAACAATCATTGAACCGCTTATCGATTGACGTATTAAAGCCTCATCATATTCATGAAGTACTTAAAGAATTAAATATATTGAACAAAGAAATTTATACGTATAGCATTCCAGAAAACGAAACTGTTGATCTAGATAAAATTATCTCCTTTCACCAACAGTTATGGGATGAAGGAAAAATTGATTTTGTTCTCACATCATCCATGGAAACAAAGCAACGCCTGGAGACTTTAGGCATTCCTTCGTGTTCCATGCTCGTTCCGGAAATTAATCTGAGGCGGGCCTTTACAGAAGCCAAGACAATGACAAGGCTAAATCAAAGTAAAAGCGCACAAATTGTTATCGGGTATATTCGAATTAAACATTTAACGGCTATTAAAGTAAAAAAAGGTGAGTCGGCAGCACAAGAACTATTCGTAAAGCTCCAAGCAATCCTAGCGAAATTTAGCCATAAAACATATGCATCCACATACCCAGTTAACAACAATCAATTTGTATTACTTGGTACAAAAGGAGTTATTGATCATATTACAAATCATTATCGTGATTTTCCACTGCTAAAGGAAATGGAACGAACACTACATACACCTGTAGATATTGGCTTCGGGCTTGGGCTAACAGCTAAACAAGCAGAGGTTAATGCAAAAATGGCATTAGAGGCATGTGAGCAATCAGAGAATAGTAATTGTTATATCGTAAATGATAGGCAGGATACTATTGGGCCACTCGGGATTAGAAAACAATTTGATACATCCCGTTTATACCAAGCTCTTATCCATAAAGCACGCCTTAATAATGAACTATCCTATAATTTCATTGATTTTATTGTACTTCGTAACAATGAACCATTTTCATCAAACGATATAGCGACCTATTACAGAGTAACGAAGCGCAGTGCAGAACGTACCGTTAATAAACTTTTACTTGGCGAAATAATTAAAGTAGTCGGTGAGGAAAAGCCCTATGTTAAAGGACGCCCGAGAAAGCTGTTTTCATTGAATCAATAATTCGAGATTGTTATACCTCACGCTCGGGCTGATGTTCCGCTTCTCGGGCTGATGTTCCGCTTCTCGGGCTGATGTTCCGCTTCTCGGGCTGATGTTCCGCTTCTCGGGCTGATGTTCCGCTTCTCGGGCTGATGAAGCCAGACGAGTATACCGTCTGGCTTCATCGATCTAATCATTGCTTCCATATCCTTTACTGTCTACCAAAATTTGCATTGCTTCCTCATAATCTTTTTCATCCACTTTACCTTCGAGTAGATGTGTAGCCGGGTTATCATCTTTATTCGTTAGGTCATCATCCAGACCAACAACTCCCGCAGCACTGGTTCCTGTATTTGCTGACCCGACCTGCATAAGTGGTACAAAGGTTACATTTTGATCCGTTTCTGGTATTTCATCAACAAATAGATTTGATACTTGAAGTCGCTGCAGGTTAGCCTTTGCAGACTCAGCATCATTTTCTGATTTAAAATAAGCAAGAATGTTTTTCGTCATTGAAAACAGCACCTTTCCTATACTATTTATTCTTTTTTACGGATAAAAATTACGCTCAGCTCCAGTTAGCTTTTATTGTTGAATAAGTAATTTAGAATCTCATTAAATATCACTACATCGTCAGTGAATAGAAAAACAGGTAATAGCATGATAGCAAAAACCACCATTACATTTGCAACAATAAATTTTGCAAAGCCTCTAAACACAACCTTCATCAAACCCTCTCCTTCACTATGGGGTAGTTTATACTAATTTTCCCTATTTTTAAAAAATGTAAACCTCCGCTTTATTTGAATATACTATGCAGAACCAATGTTTTTTATTTTCTATATGTTAACAACGGGATTGAAAGCGGTAGCTACAACTGGTGAAGTGCTGGACAAATGGCCATCCTAAGGCTCTTACGCATTTATCGATATTTCGGTATCCTCTGTAAATTTATTAATTATCAGTATCCCATTGGACATAATGACTCTACTACTTTTTCACACCGTTTTATGCGTAAGAGCCACCCTAATTAGAGATGAAAGGACTCTTTCTCAAAAAGGGTGATAGATACGAGGAAATGGCTTCAGTTTAGTAACGGAAACGCCCTTTAAGCCGCAAAGAAACTAGGATTGATTTCTAATGCCAGATGAGCTTAGCTGACTATATCATTAGCTTTGAGAAATGGCCGATGAAAGTCTAGAAATTAAACGGCAAAGTTGAGATAAACTGGGTAAAAGTTGAGAGAAAACGAGGAAATTTACATTTATCTCTCAACTTTATAGGATTCTCTCTCAACTTCTCGTATTCTTCTCTCAACTTCATACGCTTATCTCTCAGCTTTGCCTGATTTCGGCAAAAATACTGGTACATTCTATCCTTTATTATCATTAGAAATAATTTTAGAGAAAATTCTACTAAAAAAAATGCTTACATTGCGATTTAACGCCGCAATGTAGCATATCCAAATCAATTATTTTGCTTTTAACTATTATATCAGGATATAACTTTTAGAAAATCCGAAACACAATTTAGATAAGGCGTATTCCTTAGTTTCGCTTATACATTAAAAAAGCAGTAATATTTTCTTAAATACAAAAAAACACATTGTACCACAAATTATTCCTTATAAGCTAAGCAGTTCTCTAACATCTTCTTCACTCAAGGAAGAAAGCATTGTCTCACCAGGCTGAATGACCTGATCAATCAGTTCACGTTTTTTCTGCTGCAATTCGTAAATTTTCTCTTCTATTGTTCCTTCCGTAATAAGCCTGATTACCTGAACAACATTCTTTTGGCCAAAGCGATGGGCACGACCAGTTGCCTGATCTTCAACCGCAGGATTCCACCATAGATCGTATAGAATAACTGTATCAGCTCCGGTCAGATTCAATCCGGTTCCTCCCGCTTTCAACGAAATCAAGAAGACATTGTTCTCCCCATTATTAAACCGTTCACTTATTTTGACACGCTCCTGGGATGGGGTTTGTCCATGTAAATAAAAGTAATCAATTCCTTCCTGCTTCAACTTTTCAATGATGATTTCATGCATACTGGTAAATTGGGAAAAAATTAGCATTCGCTTGCCATTATCAATCGCATTTCTAATTGTATCCATTAATTGTTCAAGCTTGCCGGAATGGCCTTGGTAATTTTCAATAAATAAGGATGGATGACAGCAAATCTGGCGCAATCTTGTTAATCCAGCAAGTATTTTCATACGGTTTTGATTAAAGCCACTTTCTTTTATGGATTGTGCTGCTTCCTGCTGTAGCTGGCGATGGTAACCAACATACAAATCCTTTTGATCCTTTGTTAGCTCAGAAACACTTACGGATTCAATTTTATCCGGAAGCTCTTTAAGTACTTCTGTTTTCAGGCGACGTAATATAAACGGTTTAGTTATCATTGCAATTCTTTCATTGGATAGGTGCTTAAAATTACGTTGATTTGGCATCAGCCCTGGAAGTACCACCTGGAAGATTGCCCATAATTCATCAATTGAATTTTCAATTGGTGTGCCACTTAATGCGAAACGGCGACTTGCTTTTATCTCACGGATTGCTCGTGACGTTTTTGTAGCATAATTTTTAATAAACTGTGCTTCATCAAGAATTAGTGTTTGAAAATTTAACTCACGATAAAGCTCGATATCCTGACGTAACGTTGAATAGGAAGTAATCCAAACATCTCTATCTCTCATCTCGGCAATTTTTTGCTGTCGTTCAAGTGGCGTGCCTGTAAGAATGGCAACATGTAAATCTGGTGCAAATTTTTCACATTCATTTTTCCAATTGTAAATGACAGACGATGGGGCCACAATCAAATGTGGATTGTCACTTTGCTCTGAGGCAATATAAGCAATGCTCTGCAGTGTTTTTCCAAGTCCCATGTCGTCTGCAAGAATTCCCCCAAGATGGTAATGGCTTAATGATTTAAACCATTGATAGCCTGTATGCTGATAATTTCGTAATGATGCATTCAGTTTCGGCAAATCATACACCTGCTCCTCCGGGGATTTCAATTGATGTAATAACTTGCGAAAGGATGGGTCATAATTCTTGTTCGTATCAATAAGTTCATCAATTTGCGTACCACGATAGACAGGCATATGAATATTTCCATCCTGTACATCGTCTTTCTTAATATCAAAATCATTGAAAAATTGTTTCATCGAAGAGAATTCTTCTCCTTCCAATGAAAGTAATGCGCCACTTTGGAGACGATAGTATCGTTTTTTTTCAATAACGGCATTAATAATCTGATTAATTTCCGAATCTTCTACCCCATCAATATCAAAGCCAATTTCCAGTAAATTAGAGGAGGATTCTAATCTTACGCTCGTGCTTGGCATCGGCTCGTTTTCCACAATCATCCCACGAATATCCGATGTTAAAAACAGTTCCACATGCTCATCAAGTAATGGCAATACGGTATAAAGGAATTCATAGATTTGCTCTTCATTCGCTTCAATATATAATTCTTTTCCATTGTAATGAAAATTCGCATGCTCAATTAAACGCATAATCTGCTGTTCTTTTTCCACATCACGAATGATAATGATATCATTTTCCTCACGACCACTAAATGGATCGATCTTCTGGGTTCCATAATGATATTCGAGCGTTCCAACAATCCAGTCTGCTTTTACTTCTAAATATAATTTTGCCCGTAAAGGCACTTGGATTATTTCAGCTTCGACCTTTTCTGATATCGCCACATCGCCCACTTTTTTTAATGAAGGAAGTACTTCGGATAAAAAGGTATCTGCTTGATTTTTTGTAATGGGAAGCTGCAAGTCGTTCATCCCAAATTGACTTATTTCTTCTAGAACTGGAATTTGTTCCTTTGCAGGAAAATAAAATACTCCCTGATAAAACAGCATTTCATAGGCTTTAAAATAGGTAGCATTAGCAATTTCATCCATTTTTAACATAAGATCATTGCGTTCGTTTTTAGTTAAGGAAAAATGAAATGGCAGTATGTCTTTCTCAATCGTTACATGACTGAAGTTTTTCCCCTTTGTTTCAACCGTGAAATCTTGTTCTGTTATTTTCTCAAAAAGTTCCTGAATTATGAGGGAAGGGATTATAATGGAACGCTTATCATTTGCATTCCCTTGGTAGTGATAGTACATGTAACCATTATAGATTTGCTCATTTTTCAAAACTGCATAAAGCATTTCAAATATAGCAAGATCCTGCTGTGAAAAGTAATGTATCTCCGGATTATAAGTGAATGTTTTCGTAAAATAATGTTCATTTCCCCGCAGCACATTACTAAGGAATGCAGTAGTATCTTTCACAACAAAACACCTTTTTACACCGGTTTTTAATTCCATTACTATATTTTTATCATAGGTCCATTTGCAATAATATTCGACATGCATTAGTACTTTATCAGGTAAAACCTCACTTGCATTATGTTGCAGAGGGAGCGAACTCATTGCACTGATAAAACGATTTGTTGATTGATAATCGTATTTAGCCTTAGGAATAGTTCGGTCCGATTCTTTATTAGCAATAGTAACCAGCGTTGCAACAATATGCTTACACGAACCAAATGTATCAAATGCTGGACAATCGCAATACGTGTCAATCGATCCTTTATCAAAATCCTTCATATTAATTTCAACAAAGTAATCTTGGGTTCCATGAACTGTTGCTGTCCAAAGCTGGTAGTTTATATCATACAAAAGATCAGTAACTTTATTACGTAGATAATAATCAAACCCTCGCTTATATATTATGGATGGAAATAGTTTTTGAATGTTAACATCACCAATATTTTTCAAAATACCAGTTACCTACCTTCTAAAAATCTCATTACTTCTATTGTAAACGAGAAAGTCCATTTTTAAAACTATTGAATCTTTTACTAGGATGGGGAAACTAGCAATATATTATACCTTTTTAACCTTATGTTCCTGCTCTTATCAAAATGTTACCGCTCTCCTGTGGTTGTTAAAAGGCTGCCGCTATAGTGTCAGCCTTCTTTACATCTTATCTTATACCTTCTGATATATCCTCATACCAGTCACGGGTAACGTCAGGATCTGACCCATTTATTATAATAAAGTCCTCTTTTGTTTGAATCAGCAGGTACGGGGGATCATCCTTGCCATGAATATACAATTTGCCCTCTCCGTATCCTTCCACATCAAAATCCCCCATCATTCTCCCACCAAATTCAAAGCCACCGTTTTTTTCAATAATTTCCGGCAACATATCTAACAACTCCGCATCCTCAAGCGTTTCAAATGGGATTTCAACTCCATACGGTCCGGATATCTCAATATTCTCTTCCGTTATAGACAGTTCATTATTAATCACCCAGTAAAATAGCAAAGCTCCGATCGAAACAATTAAAATAACAGCAATTAGAATAAATTTAACTGCGTTCATATTTCCTAGTATCCTGTAGAACATAAATCAACGCCCCCCTCTCCCTAATTACGAATGCTATCTATACTTAGTTTCATATCTTACAAAACTGTAAGGCTGCTGAAAGGAAAACACATACCACAATCAAGTCAATCCATATAAACTAGCAATTGATTAAAACAGATGGAGGTAAAAAATATGAAGCAGCATGTATTACATGTGAAGAACTTAAACAAAATATATGGAAATAAAAATGAAAATCAGTTCCATGCATTAAATAATGTGTCATTTGATATGGGGCAAGGGGAGTTTATTGGCATAATGGGTTCATCCGGTGCGGGGAAAACAACATTATTAAATGTGATTTCAACATTGGATAATGCCACATCAGGGATGATCGAAATTGCCGGAACAGATATTACTGCAATGAAACAAGACCAATTGGCAGACTTCCGTTCCGAGCGGCTTGGCTTTATATTTCAGGATTTTAATTTACTGGAAAATTTGACAGTCTATGAAAATATCGCACTCCCTTTATCACTGCAAGGGGTTTCTTCACGAAAAATTAAACCAAGTGTCCACAATGTTGCGGGAAAACTCGGCATTGAGGCTATTTTAGAAAAATACCCTGTGACCATTTCAGGTGGTCAAAAGCAGCGTGCTGCAGCAGCCCGTGCTTTAGTGCATGAGCCTGCGATGATTTTAGCGGATGAGCCAACAGGTGCACTGGATTCCAAAAATGCGAAAAGCTTAATGGAAACATTGGTCCATTTAAATAAAAATCTCGATACATCGATCATGCTCGTAACACACGATCCGTTCAGCGCAAGCTACTGTGAACGGATCCTGTTCATCCAGGATGGTAAATTGTATAAGGAAATCCATCGTGATAAATCAAGAACCGTATTCCACCAGGAAATCCTCAATGTTCTTGCTGAGTTCGCTGATTAGAAAGGAGGTTTACCCATGTTATTAAAATTATCATTATCCAGTATGAAAAAGAGATTCAAGGATTATTTAGTTTTGCTCTTTGGTCTAACTATTTCCATTGCTATCTTTTATATGTTTCAAACACTTGCACAAAATAAAGCATTTATTGAATCAAATGCGATGATTAGTCAAATCGTATTTATTTTCCATGTAGGAACATTTATTTTAGGCTTTATCACCATTTTTTATATTTTTTATGCGACATCCTTTATGCTCACATTACGGCAAAAAGAAATGGGCATGTATATGACGCTCGGTGCGAAAAAGCATAAGATTACCCAGCTCATGTTTTTTGAAACATTTTTTATTGGAATTATCTCATTAGTCATTGGGATCATTGTCGGAATCGGATTGGCAACAGGAATTGCTGAACTTTTCATGAAAACATTGGATTTTTCCGGTGAAGGCTTTGAGGCGTTTTATGTATCATCCATGATTACAACCATACTATTTTATGTTGTATTATTTCTTCTCACTGCGGCTGTTAATGCCTGGCAAATTGGCAGAAAAAGAGTTTTGAATCTTCTACATGCAGGGCAGAAACAAGATCAGGTAAAAACAAGTGGAAGCAAAACATTTTTCGGTGTGCTTTTTGCCATCATCTTAATCGGAATTGGTTATTATGCCATGATGAACATGGGAGAATTTAAACAGTTTGGTGTTATTTTGGCTACAGTTACAATAATTCCGGGAACGTATTTAATCTTTATCTCCTTTTTGCCCTATTTTATAAAAAAACTGAAGCAAAACCGGACCTTAAATGAAAAAGGGATCAATTCGTTTACACTTGGTCAATTGAGATTTAGAATGCTGAATTTAACGAAGGTGCTTGGAACGGTTGCAATGCTGATTGCACTTGGTCTTGGTGCTATGACAGCAGGAATATCCTTTTATCATAATATTGAAATACAATCATCCATGTTCCACGCAAATGATGTTGCACTACATCAGCCCGACGAAGATGACGAAAAAATATTGGCTGATATGAATTTCACCGAGAAGAACACATATCATTACAAGGCTGATGAAGAAGCTGTTTACTTTTTAAAAGAGGATTTATTGGAAAACCCACCTCTTATTAGGAAGTTTAAGGAAGAATTTGAACTGCCGGAAGAAACGAGGGTCACTAAAGATTTACCTAAAGAAAAATATTCACTATATGAAAGTGACAATAATGACAGCCTACCAGATGATTGGTGGACAGCCCTATCAACAGAACTAAATGCCAATTTCCAGATGTTTGGCTACAAGGAAATATTTATATACAACAATGCTGCATATGAAAAAATAAATTCGGATGAACTTCAGGTGATTTTGGGCAGGGTTGACGATTTCACAGAATACCTTCCGCATTTAGATAAAATTAACACAGATCAACTTCAGCTTGCAGCGTCCTATCGTGGTGAGCCTGTCGAAAGCATTGGCAGCAAATACAACAATTATTTGAGTTTTAAAGGAATTGCAAGTGGAACAATTTTTATGGGGTTCTTCTTAGGCATTGCCTTTTTAATGATGATGGCTAGTGTATTAATGTTTAAGCTATTATCAAGCGCCGGCGCAGATGTAGGCCGCTATAATATGCTACGGAAAATCGGTGTAAGAAAATCACTGCTTGTAAAATCAATTTACCGGGAGCTGTATTTACTATTCCTATTCCCGGCAATAGTTGGACTCGTCCATGTACTTGTAGGCATGCAAATGTTTTCGTTCATAATCATTGAGCCATATACAAAAATTTGGCTGCCGATTAGTATTTTCCTTATTATCTATGGAATTTATTATTGGATTACAGTTCAGATGTATAAGCGGATTGTTTTGCCGAGAGAGGGTTAATGAAAAAAGGAATGTTGCTGGTTTACTTTTGAAGTGCAAAAACACTACCTTAAAAAGGCTTAGATTGATTTTTATTAACTACTTCTCTATTGAGTTGCAAAAAGAAAAAGCAATGCATATCACACAAAGGTTAGCAATATAAATAGCAGGGCAATTCTCACTAGAATTTGCTCTTGCTATTTTTTATAATTAGCATAAAAGCGGAGATAAAATTAATAGGAAAGAGATTGCAGAAGGATCTTTATTAACAATGCATTTATCTATATCTTTTTAGTTCGAGCGTATTTACAAAAACATTTAATGTATTTCTTTTTTCCTCCATTTCCCCAGATGCGATTGGTGACCTTGAGGAAAGTCCCGGGATTGGTTTGAAGGTGGATATTCACCGATGTATTTATCGCGGAATAGAAAGAAAAAATGGTTAGATCAAAGCTTTACCATTCAAGCTTCCGGAAGACAGGCGCCCTTACATCCGAGTGGTCCAGAGATGGTTAAATTAGATAAGAACAAATGGGAGCTACCTGGTGATATGTCATTACATCGCAGATTATCGGTAAAAGAAATAGCGCGAATTCAAACCTTTCCCGATTGGTTTCAGTTTTCTGCTGGTGGAAACTTCGAATCCAGTAAAAACAACCGATTAAATAAGCAATACAAACAAATAGGAAATGCAGTGCCAGTTAAGCTTGCCGAGACTATTGCAACCCCTATGACATTGTGGACAAAAAATAATCTGGAATCAATTAAGCAGCTCGTTTTGTTTTAATGTATTGTTGTGGTGTGGAAAGTGGAAGTTAAAGAGTAATCCTGTTTACTTCCGCCCTTATTATTTACCATTTTAACAGCTTTGAGGCTACCTATAATGCAGTATTTTTCTTAGCTCTAATTAAAAGATACACATATAACACCATCGAAAGTACTACGGATCCCGCTGAAGTTGCGTAAATTACACCATAACCAAACATAAAGGCAAGCTGCCCAAAAACAATTGCTCCCATTCCAACTCCCAGATCAAAAAAGGAAAAGAATGTTGCGTTTGCCATTCCTTTACGATTGCCCGGCGCTTGATCAACCGCCCATGCCTGCAATGCCGGTTGAACAGAGCCAAATCCCAAACCATATAGTCCCGCAGCAATTAACATTGTTGTCATATCAGGTAGCCAGGATAATAAAATCATCGCAATAAATATAAAGGAAGTTCCTGGCAAAAATACATATAAATGACCCTTTTTATCATAAATTTTTCCCGCAAATGTTCTAGAAATCATCAAAAATATCGCATAGACAAGGAAGTAAAGCTCGATTCCATCAACATTTTGATTCGTTGCATGTAATGGCAAAAACGTTGCGATTCCTCCGAAAGTAAACGTAATAAAAAATAATAGCAACGATGGCTGAATCGCAGTTTTTTCAAAAATATCAAATTTTACGGTAGCTGTTTTATGAAGCGATTCCTCCACTTTTTTATAGCGTATTTTGGTTGATAAAAGAAAGGCGACCAATCCACAGGAGGCACAGATTAAAAATAACTGCGGAAACGAGATCACGCCAACTAATGTCAACCCCAGTGATGGGCCAAATGCTAGGGCAATATTACCTGATAAGCCAAAATAACCCATCCCCTCACCACGTCGCTTTGGTGGAATTAAATCAGTGGCAATCGTTCCTGTCGCCGTCGTGGAAAATCCCCAGCCTACCCCTTGTATAACTCTAATCATTAACAGCAGCGCAATACCCGTAACCACCGAAAACGCACCGACTGACAATACAAAAACTCCCAGCCCAAACATATAAACAAAGCGTCTTCCCTTTGATTCCAGCGCATGTCCGGCATAGGGACGCATGATTAAAGCTGAAAAGGTAAAAATCCCGACAATGATTCCAACAATCTGATCACTTCCACCGAGCTCCTTTACGAACAAAGGAAGGGTTGGTAATGTCATTTGAAACCCAAGGAAAATAAAAAAATTAGCCAGACATACAAGCACGAAATCACGTGTCCATATTTTGTCTGGTTTTGTCATTGTTTGTGTATTTAATTGCGATCCCATATATGTCTCCCTTTCTTCGATACTCGAAATATATTATACAGGAGAGTTGTGTGATTTGGAATGGTTATTACATAATAGTTTGAAGATAGCAACTTAAATGAAGAAAAGTATATTTAAATATAGTGGGTAGCATTTGATAATACATCACTTGAAGAGCTAATTGCGAAGTCTCAAAGTGCAAGTGTCCCAAGGTGTTAAGGACAAGGCTAATTTTATTT